>DATHNM010000115.1:0-25753 GCA_035486095.1 Bryobacteraceae bacterium | reverse complement strand
ATCGCTGCACTTGTCGGACACGCGCACGGGACTGCTGGTGACCGCGCTGGCGGTGGGGATCGGAATCGGCAGCCTCGCTGCTGGATTTCTGTCCGGCGACACCGTTGAGATCGGGCTGGTTCCCTATGGCGCCGCTCTGCTGGGCCTGGCCGCGGTGCTGCTGGGCTTCGCGCATTCCTTCGCGTCCAGCGTCCTGTGGCTCGCGCTGGCGGGCTTCGCCGGTGGGCTCTTCATCGTGCCCCTCAATGCCTTTCTGCAAGAGCACGCCGAACCCGAGGAAAAAGGCCGCTTGCTCGCGACCAACAACTTCTTGAATATGATCGGAGTGGTGCTTGCATCGGGCGCGCTCTATCTGTTCCACGATCTTCTGGCTTGGACGCCGTCGCATATCCTCGCCGGCTTAGGCGTGCTGACCCTGCTGGCCACCGTATACATCGCCTGGCTGGTGCCCGCGCCCTTGGTTCGTTTGTTGCTATGGACCATTGCCAACCTGCTCTTCAAAATTCGCATCGTTGGCGCGGACAACATTCCGAAGAAAAGCGGAGCGCTTATCGTTTCCAATCACGTCTCTTATGCCGACGCCATTTTGGTTGGCTGCGCCACTCCGCGCTTCATTCGTTTCCTGATGTGGCAGCCGCTATACGAAAGCAAATGGCTGAATCCGTTCTGCCGCCTGCTCTACGCCATTCCCATTCCCACCCATTCCAAGGAATCGCTGCGCGCGCTGCGCAACGCCCGCACGGAACTGGAAAAGGGCAGCCTGGTTTGCATCTTTCCGGAAGGCGAGATCACACGCACCTCGCACGTGAAGCCCTTCGAACGCGGCGTGGATGTCATCACGCGCGGCAGCAATTCCACGCCCGTCATTCCGGTTTACCTGGATGGTCTGTGGGGCCACGCTCTTAGCCTGAAGGGCGGCCGCCCGTTCTCTTCGCGATTGAAGCTGCGGCACGAAGTAACCGTGTATGTCGGCAAACCGATTACGGGCGACGTCAGTTCCGAACGTCTGCACCAGCGCGTGCTCGAACTCGGCACCCAGGCCGCCGAATACCGCAAGAACGCATCCAGCACGCTGTCCCATCGATTCATTACGGCCGCCAAACGGCGCTGGTCATCCATCGCAATCGCCGATTCCACCGGCAAGCAACTCAGCTTTGGCGAGACACTCACCGCGGCACTGCTCTTGAAGAAATGGATCAACGCGAAATGTGTTGGATCGAATTGCGTTGGGCTGTTGCTGCCCTCATCAGTGGGCGGCGCGCTGGCCAACCTGGGTGTAACGCTGGCCGGTAAAACCGCTGTAAATCTAAACTTCACCTCGGGCGAAGAGGCCATGGCGCATGCCATTTCAGTATGTGGAATTTCTACCATTCTCTCCTCGCGCGCCTTTCTCGAAAAGGCCAAGCTTCCCGAGCTGCCGGGCACTGTCTTTTTGGAGGACGTGCTCGCCACGTTCAGCCCAACATCTAAAGCCCTGACCATGGCCGCCGCGCGATTGTTGCCCGCCGGCAGCCTGGCGGGCGCGACGAATCCCGACGATGTCGCCGCGGTCATCTTCTCCAGCGGCAGCACCGGCACGCCCAAGGGCGTCATGCTCTCACATTGGAATCTGCTGGCGAACGCCGATGCCACGGCACAGGTTTACTTCGTCGATCACACCGATTGCATGCTCGGCGTGCTGCCCTTCTTTCATTCCTTCGGCTACACCTACACGCTCTGGTTTCCGTTGTTGCAGGGCTTCAAGGCGGTGTTTCATCCCAATCCAACCGACGCCAAAGCCATCGGAGAGCTCGCCGGCCAGCATCATCCCACGCTGTTTCTTTCCACGCCCACGTTCTGCCTGGGCTATCTCCGCAAGTGCACGCGCGAACAGCTTGGCAGCATTCGATACCTGCTGGTGGGCGCCGAAAAACTGCGGCCCGCGCTGGTGAAATCATTCGAAGAAAAATTCGGCGTCACGCCGCTGGAAGGTTACGGCTGCACCGAAATGGGGCCGGTTGTTTCGGTCAACGTCACCCATCACGAGCGTTCGGCCTACAAGCCAGGCACAGCCGGCCGGCCTCTGCCCTATGTCTCTCTGCGCGTGGTAGACCCGGAAACAATGGCGCCGCTCGCGGCCGGCGAAACCGGACTGCTGCTGGTAAACGGCCCCAGCCGCATGCTCGGATATCTGGGCGATCCCGAACGCACCGCGCAATCTCTGGTGGATGGCTATTACTCCACCGGCGATCTCGCATTCGTCGATTCCGACGGCTTCCTTCAAATTGTGGATCGCCTGGCGCGCTTCAGCAAAATCGCGGGCGAGATGGTGCCTCATCTGAAGATCGAGGAAGCGATTCACGAAATCCTGGGCGACCAACCCTGTGTCGTCATCGGCATCCCGGACGACCAGCGCGGCGAACGTCTGGCGCTGCTCTACACGCAATCGGAAACACTGGCCGGCCAGCTGTGGCAGAGACTTTCAGAAACCAATTTGCCGCGGCTGTGGATTCCCAAGCGCGAAAACATGTATCTGGTGGATTCCATTCCCACTCTCGGCACCGGTAAGCTCGACTTGCGCGGCGCGAAAGCCAAAGCCATTGAACTGGCCAGCGCACCCCGTAGCAGCGAAGCGGAAACGGAGAAGGTCAATGCCAATTGAATCCGTCGCCGTACCTAATCGCGCCCGTTTCGTGATCGGCGCCGCGTTGGCTCTGTCCGTCTCGGCGTTTTTCCTCTTCGTGCCTCCCATCGCGCAGGATGAGACCTATCATTTTTTCGCGGACAACCACACCGTCTGGGGCATCCCAAACTTCTGGAACGTCCTGCTGACGTTTCTCGGATCGTCCTACTATCATCTGGCTCCCAGCGACGCGCGCCTGGTCTGGGACCGACTGCCGATGACGCTGGTGTTCATGGCGCTGTTGGCGTGTGTTGTAACCGGAGAAAGTGACTCTCGGCAGAGCCGTTTGCTCCTCGCCAGCCTCGTCACCTGCGGGATCGCAAGCGTGCTCTGGTGGAGCGTCACCAGCGATCTTCGCTTTTACGTCCTGGTCCAATTCGGACCACTCCTGATCCTAGTTCCCGCGCTCTGGTTCGTTCGCGACGCGCGATACCTGGCCGCAATGGCAACCTATTTCATTTACCGCTGGCGTCTGGCGGCCGTCCGCTAACGGAGAAACAACCATGGTCTTTCTCTTGTTTCTCTTCGTGCTGGTGGGCTGGGCGTACCTCTATAGCCGCATGCGCCAGGCTGAAGACCGCCTCAATCAAAATCAATACGAGCGCAGCCGCGACAGCGATGCGATTGCTGAATTGACGCGGCGCGTCTACGCGCTGGAGAAAACGCAAGCCGTACCGCCGCCCATCCCGGTGGTCGAGCCGAAACCATTCGTAGCGCCGCCTCCCGTGGTAATCGATCCGCCATCAGTTGCTGTACCTGTTCCTCCTCCCCCGCCCCCGCCACTTCCGGTAATCCCAATGCCCGAAATTTTCCGCGAGCCCGCGCCTCCTCTCCGAACCTGGCGCGACCAGTTTCGCGAATCCATGGGCGGCCAGGAATGGGAAGCCGTGGTGGGCGGAAACTGGCTCAACAAACTGGGCGTGCTCGTGCTGGTGATCGGCATCGCGCTGCTGCTGGGTTACGAATTCACGCGCGTCGGTCCACTCGGCCGCGTCACCATCGGCATGGCCGTCGGGCTGAGCATGTTGGTTGGCGGCGTGTTCGTCGAACGCAAGCGAGCCTATGCGATCTTCGCGCGCGGCCTCATCGGCGGCGGTTGGGCCGCGCTCTATTTCACCACCTACGCCATGCACGCGCTTCCCGCGGCGAAGGTAATCTACAATCCTTACCTGGGCACCGCGCTCGTACTCGCAGTGGCCTGCGGAATGATTTTGCATTCGCTCCGCTACAAATCGCAAACCGTCAGCGGACTGGCTTACTTCATCGCCTTCGCCACGCTCGCGCTGAGCGAAAGCACGCCCTTCTCGGTGCTGGCTCTGCTCCCACTGGCTGCGTCGTTGTTATATCTCGCGCATCGCTTCGAATGGCATCGGATGGCCTTGTTTGGCCTTTTCGCCACCTATGTCACCTGTGCTTCGCGGCCCGATGTCGGCGCGCCGCTGGCATCCACCCAAGCGCTTTTCGCCATGTATTGGCTGCTGTTTGAAACCTTCGATCTCTTGCGCCTGCGCCGCAGCACCGCGAGTTGGACCGTCGAATCCCTCATTCTTCCGGTTAACGCGTTCGCATTTCTTGGCCTTTCTCTCGTCAAGTGGCAGCGCGCGAACCCCGAGCATCTCTACACGTTCCTAGCGGCGGGCGCCCTGGTTTATCTAGCTAGCGCTGTGCTCCGCGCGCGGCTGCGTCCACCGTCCACCTTCGGCCAGGACTCCGGCGCGCTCGCACGCATCGGAGGGGGAAGCTACGAAGGTCCCATCACGCTCTCCGCTGCGCTGGCTGCGGCCGCCATCGTACTGCGCGCAGCGGGCGAATGGATGAACCTCGGCCTGCTGATCGAAGGCGAGATTCTGTTCCTCGCCGGATTGCGTTTCGGGCAAAGTTATTTGCGGCGTTTAGCCGGCGCGGCGTTTGCCGGATCGGTGATGAAGACGCTGCTGCTGGACCGAACGGAAGGCGGCTCCCTCGTCCTCTCCGGACGCATCTGGACCAATTGGTCGCCCATCGCGGCGCTGTCAGCAGCGGTCTTCTATTTGAATCGCATGCTCCGCGCGCCCGAGGGCGTGCTCTACAGCTCTACGGCGGCGGGGCTGATTGCAACGCTGCTGGCCTACGAGACGCCGCATCAATATCTCTCGGTGGCCTGGCTGGCCTTTGCCGCACTACTGTTCGAAGCAGGCTTCCGCTGGCGGCAGCCTGAGTTCCGATATCAGTCCTACATCGTTGGAGCACTCGGAACAGGCGCGGGCCTGGTGATCAATTCGTTCACCCTCCCGTGGCTGCCGCTTGCCATCTGCGCGGCGCTCCACTACGCCGCCACGCTGCGGATCGCGTTCAGTAAGGACAACCGGCTGGACGAAGCGGAGAAGAAGGTGGCGTGGATCACCGCCGCATCCGCTGTCGCGTTTCTGTTCGTGATCGCGTGGAAGCTGGCGCCCGAAAATTATCTCGGCGTCGTTTGGCTGCTCCTGGGCGCGGTTCTGTTCGAACTCGGCCTGCAAAAGTTGCCCAAACATTTCCGCTGGTTATCGTACTTGGTCTTCACGGCCGGCTTGTGGAACATCTTCTGGAAGCATGTCGTCGACGCGCAGATCGGATCCGACATCTCCGAAGCCCTCTCGCTCGGTGTCGCAACCTTGGTCTGCTGGTCCCTCAGCGCGCGAGTCTTCCGCCCCATGCCCGAACGGATAGAAGATTACGAGCGCGAATGGTGCCGCGATCTGTACACCGCCGCGGGCGCTCTGTTCGCCATGACGCTGGTATGGCTGAAACTGACGCCGCCGGTGGTTGCGCTGATTTGGACCGTTCTCGGACTTGCGATATTCGAAATCGGCGTCCGTTTCGCGCTCCCACGCTTTCGCGCGCTGGCCCACTTAGTCGCGGCCGCCGTCTGCGCTCGACTATTTCTATTCGACTTCGCCGCATTCGGCGACGCCCTTCAAATCACATACCGGACATTCACGATTTCGCCGATCCTCGCGTCGTACTACTACGTCTGGTGGCGCTATCAACGCGCCAACAGTCCCGAAGGGGAGCGCGCAGCCTGCCGGATCTATCTTTACGTATCGGCCATCCTCTTTATGGCGCTCGCCCGTTTCGAACTGGGCGCGACGCTGGCCGTCGTCGCCTGGGCACTGTTCGGCCTCGCGCTCTATGCGATCGGCCAACTACGCGGCATCGCGGATCTGCGCCGGCAAAGCTACGCCATCGCGCTGCTCTCGTTCTCTATCACCAGTGAGACTCTGTCTGGAGATCACGCCCGCGTTCTTACGGCCTCCATCGTAATCGCGAGCTTCTATTGGGCTCAGCTCCTTGCACCGCGCGATACCGCGGAGGGCATCGAACGTTATGCGCGCGCTTTTTATTCCATGCTCGCCTCGCTCCTGCTCGCCATTATGCTTTTCTACGAAGTCTCGGGCGAAATGCTGACCATGGCCTGGGCCGTGGAAGCGCTCGCGCTCCTGGGCGCCGGCTTCCCGTTGCGCGACCGTCTGCAGCGGCTGTCCGGCCTAGCCCTCTTTATGATCTGCGTGCTCAAGCTCTTCCTTTACGACTTGCGTACGCTCGAAACCATGAGCCGCATCCTGTCGTTCATCGTGCTGGGACTGATTCTGGTAGGCGTTTCCTGGATGTACACGCGCTTCCGCGACCGCATTCAGCGTTATCTGTGACGCTTCAATGCGTCATGGAGTAAATCAAATAATTGATCCCATAGCGGTATGCCAGCGCCGTCATGGCCTCGGGATAAATTGGTGAATCCGCGTATTCCCATGCATCGCCCACGTCGGTATTGAAATTCACCGCCACTACCATGTGGCCCCGGTCGTCGTACATGGCGCGCCAGGCCGGCATCGACCCTTCCGGCTGATACACCCGCACCGTGCCGCCCGGCCCGCGGCGCAAATGCCGCGTCCCCGGTATGAAGGTGCGGTCCTTGTCCTGAATATCGTAAAGAACATGCATCACGGAATCTGTTTCGACCAGATCCGGAGTGGCATGGCCTGGCAGCACGCGCGCCATAGTCTCGCGGAAGATCTCCCATTGATCGGCGCCCCAGAAATCGTCCACCACCAGAAATCCGCCGCGTAACAGATATTCGCGCAGCCGCGCCGTCTCCGCGTCGCTCAGATTCCACCAGCCGGTCTGCGTCGCATACACCCATGGATAATCGAACAGGTGGTCGTCGGTGAACCGCATGTGGCGCGGATCCCCCGTCGCAATGCGCGTCAGCCGCTGCACGCCCTGGGAAAAATGATCGTCCGCGTCCGGCCAATCCACTACCCACCAGCCCTCGCCCCGGGCCCCGCGCGAAGCGAATCCAAAGAAGCGATGATACTCCGGCAGATCCGTATATTCCGCGCGAACAAAATGAAATTCTGCCTGCGAAGCGAACACCGGCCGCGGACCTTCTTCTTCCTGTCCTTGAAAGCGGGAGCGCTGGCCCAGCCCCGTCATCGCCACGAACAGCGCCAGCAACAGCGGAAGTACAATGAATCCCAGTCTCCTTGCGTTCCACGTCATCCGGCAGCTCCGGCTCAATTGTAACCGTGTCCAGCAATGTCTGGCCGCGCGTCGCCCTCATCTCGCTGGGCGGATTTTTTGAGTTTTACGATATCTTCTTCGCCGGTTACATCGCCCCGGGTTTGGTGCGCTCCGGCATCCTGGCTTCATCCGGGATCGCGGGCGGGATCGCCGGTTTTGTCGCCGCCATGTTCTCCGGCCTGTTCGTCGGAACCGCGCTGGTCAGTTTCGTAGCCGATCGATTCGGCCGCCGCACAATCTTCACCTATTCCCTGCTCTGGTACACCGCCGCAAGCGTCGTCATGGCATTTCAACACCATGCCTTTGGTCTCAACCTGTGGCGATTCGTCTCCGGCATCGGCGTCGGCGTGGAGCTGGTGACCATCGACACATATCTTTCCGAATTGGTGCCGGCCAACCTGCGCGGCCGCGCGTTCGCCATCAATCAGGCCATCCAGTTTTGCGCGGTGCCGATGGTCGCACTGCTGGCGTGGTTGCTGGTGCCACGCGCTCCTTTCGGATTGGATGGCTGGCGCTGGGTTGTGCTGCTGGGCGCCACCGGCGCCATCGTGGTCTGGTGGATCCGGCGGCGCGTTCCGGAAAGCCCGCGCTGGCTCTCTCGACCGGCGGGGCGCGCCAGTTTCTCGGAAATGTGGAGACCGCCCTACCGGAATCGGAGCATCATGCTGATCGTTTTCCATTTGTTTCAGACGGTGGGCTTCTACGGCTTTTCGAACTGGGTGCCCACCCTTTTAATCGCGCGCGGTATCGCCGTCACCAGCAGCCTGCGCTACACCTTCATCATCGCGATTGCCGCGCCATTCGGCCCGTTGTTCACCGCCTCCATTGCCGACCGGCTGGAGCGTAAGTGGCAAATTGTTTTAGCGGCATTCGCTATCGCTGTGTGCGGCCTGCTCTTCGCACGCATGAACTCGGCCGCGCCGCTGATCGTGTTCGGCGTGTGCCTCACGCTGGCCAACAACATTCTGTCCTTTTCCGGCCATGCCTACCAAACCGAGCTCTATCCCACGCGCATACGCGCCCGCGCCGTGGGCTTCGTCTATTCATGGAGCCGCATCTCGGTGGTCTTCAGTTCATTTGTAATCGGATTTGTTCTCGAACATTCCGGCGTGGCCGGAGTCTTCACGCTTATCGCGGGCAGCATGCTAATGGTGATGCTGGCCATTGGCCTGCTGGGCCCGCGAACCAACAACCTGCCCCTGGAAACAATCTCCCAATAAAGGCGAGGGTATAAATTCGCGATACAAAGAACGGCCACAGGGGTCTAACGTATATGTCCACTCGCTATAACGACGGATCGCATTACGAGAACCACCAACGAGCAGCCGAGTTGGAAAAGGTCGCGGCGCACGCGCATAGCGTGGCCGAGCAGCACGGAAAACAAGATCACCTGAGTGGACACGAACAATCCAGGCAAGCCGCCGAGCACGGCCACAATTCACAGGCCGGTGCTCCCGTGGGCACCGTAGGACACGGCATCGCGGCGTTCGGACACGCCGAGATCGCCACTCTGGCTCACCAGCTCTGGGAAGAGCGAGGTTGCCCGCAAGGCTCGCCCGAAGAAGACTGGTTTCGTGCCGCCGAGCAGCTGCGCTCCAAAGCCCGGTCCACCTAATTCTGAATTCTGAATTCTGAATTCTTCCCCTAATCAATCATCAACGGGTCCGGCAGCTCCACAACATCCAGCCAATACCTGACCAGCGTTCCAATCGTCGGCACAAATGTCTCCAGCGACATGGGCTTCGTGATAAACGAATTCGCGCCCAGCCGGTAGCAGCGCAGCACGTCGCGCGGCGATCGCGAGCTGCTCATGATCACTATCGGAATCACCGCCAGCGCTGGATTTCTTCGCGCAGCCGCCAGGAATTCGAACCCGTCCATTCCCGGCATGCTCAGGTCGCTCACCACCAACCGCACCCGGCTAGCGCCCGTGAAACGACCCTCCTGCTTCAAATACGATAGCCCTTCTTCGGCGCTCGCCACCCAGTACAGCTTCGCGCGCGTCTCCGTCTGCTCCAAGGCGTGCTCGAACAACTTTGCATCGCTGGGATGATCGTCGATCAGCAGAATCTGAAAATCGCCCAGTTCGTTCACCGGCGCCCCATCATGGTTACGTCCCGCGCCCGGTCCGACATTCCGTCTTCCCAACTGCTCCAGCCCGAAGTCATCCGGTAGGGCGCGCGATCCAACACCGCTTCAATCTGATGCAGCTTGCCGTTCTCCACTTTAAACATCTCCGCCAGTTCCCAGGTCCACGGCTGCGTGGGACCCGCAACCACGGCGCGGCCGTCCGGCGTCTCGAAATGGCGCGTCTTCCCCGCCGAATGATCGAAAAAAATGAAGCTGAACACCAGCCCGCGCTCTTGATCCACAGCCACGTACCGCCGGTCGCGAATCCGAGTTACAAAATGTAATAATCCCGAGCGAAATTGCTCCGTGCAGCCCCACGTGGCGGAGTAATTCGTAGCCGTGGCCGGATCGGGCCGGGTCTGGCCCTCTTTCACAGGCGCATTCGTCGTCACCATGCCGTTCTCGATCCGATTACAATCGGCCGTGAAAGGATAGACGCCCTTTCCGTCGTTTTGTTGCATCCCCGAAAAGTACATATTGGCCGTCTTGATCAAATCCGCGCGCGACATGCGCTGCGCCTCCGGTACCGCTTCCAGGAACAGATGGTTTGGCGTGCCGATCTTTTCCAGCCGCTCGGCGGTGTCCGGATTCCGCACCACAAATGTCTCGGCTTCCGTAATCTGCCGGTTTTCCACTTTCAACCGCAGTGCGATCACCCCGGCGATGGGTTTGTCGGGCGTCCGTCCCTCCTCTTTTATGGTCCCGATGAAGGCCACGGACCCGGCCGGCGGGTCGTCCACAAACAGTCGATACGTGCCCTTGCCCACCATCGAATTCCACAGTCCATCGGGGATCACCAGCTTCTGCCCGTTCTCGGTGAACTTCACATTCTTTCCCAGCGGCGCCAACATTGGATCGTGCGCGGTGACGGCGTCCAGATAGCGATCGACAAGGCCCTCCAGACAGGCCCGATCACAGGCTACGCTCTTTCCGCTATCGCTTTGGGCCAGCAGGGCGCCGGCCATGCAAAATGCCAGCATCCCCATCGAAATCGATATTTTCCCCATAACGCTCCGCCTGCCATTGTATACCTGAGAAGGCGAAATAGACCGAAGCCTCGCACCGTTGGGCGGCATCTAATTAGATAATGATTGTTATACCCATGAGCTTCAACCCAGGAGGGCAATTTTGTCCGCAGTCATTGACGTAAACCCGCTCGAGAAATTCTCGGCCGAGCCGATGCCAACGGCTGACTCGTGTCTGTTGGTCATCTTTGGAGCCTCCGGCGATCTTACGCGCCGCAAGTTGATTCCCGGCCTTTACAACCTGGCGTGCGTGGGCTGCATGAACCCTCAGTTCGAAGTGCTGGGCGTGGGGCGAACCGAGATGACGTCGGAAGAGTTCCGCGCCAAGATGCGGGAAGCTGTCCCGCAATCCAGCGACACTCGCGATTTCAACGAGCAGCACTGGAAGGAATTCGAGCAGCGCCTGCATTACTTCGCCGGCGACATCAGCGACGAGCAGTTCTACGTTCGCCTGCGCCAGCGCTTGGGAGAGATGGAGAAATCCGTGTCCACCCAGAATCATTTGTTCTACGTTTCCACTCCGGCCTCCGTGGCGGCGCCTATCGTGGAAGGCTTGGCGCGCGCCGGCTTGAATCATGGCGAACACGGTTGGGCACGGATCATTTTGGAGAAGCCCTTCGGCCACGATCTGAAATCGGCGCACGAGCTGAACGAGATCCTTCACAAATCCTTCGACGAGAAAGATGTTTTCCGCATCGATCACTACCTGGGCAAGGAAACCGTCCAGAATATTTTAGTGTTCCGCTTCGGAAACTCCTTGTTTGAGCCGGTTTGGAACCGCAACTATATCGACTACGTGGAAATCACGGCGGCCGAAAAAGTGGGCGTGGAAGGCCGCGCCGGCTTTTATGAGGAAACCGGCGCATTGCGCGACATGGTGGCCAATCACCTGCTGCAGCTGCTGGCGCTCACCGCCATGGAACCACCCATTGCCTTTGACGCGGATTCGGTGCGCGGGCAGAAGGTGCAGGTGTTGAAATCCATTCGTCCCATGACCCTGGATGAGGTTGCCAAGCGCACCGTGCGCGGACAGTATGGGCCGGGTGAGTTGGACGGCGAACACGTGCCCGGCTATCGCGAAGAGAAGGGTGTGAAGAAAGATTCCGTGGTGGAGACCTTTGCCGCGGTCGAGTTTTATGTGAACAACTGGCGCTGGGCCGGTGTGCCGTTCTACATTCGCACCGGCAAGCACCTGCCGCGCCAGGTCTCCGAGATTCGCGTTCATTTCAAGCGCACGCCGCAGGCGCTGTTTTCCAGCACGCCCTATGAGCATTTGGGGCCGAATGTCATCACCCTGCGCATTCAACCGGACGATGGAATCAGCATCGCTTTTGACGTGAAGCAGCCTGGCGCGCACATGCGCGCGCTCACCGTGGATGCCAACTTCTCCTACGAAACGGCGTTCGGCTCCAAAGGGCCGCCCGCCTACGAGACGCTGCTGCTGGATTCCATGCGCGGAGAAGCCACGCTCTTCACCCGTCACGACGAGGTGGAGGCCGAGTGGCGCATCATCACCCCGATCGAGGAAGCCTGGGCGCAACTGCCTGCCCCCGCCTTCCCGAATTACGCAGCCGGTTCGGAAGGGCCGGTGGAAGCGAACGCGCTGATCGCCGGCGAACATCGCGAGTGGCACCGGCTGTCTAAATAGTCGCTTCGGAACCGGGTACGTGACCCGTAATAGAATGGTTCACGTCACCATGAAAATCTTCGCCGTCATTTTGCTGTGTGCTTCGCAACTTACCTGGGCCGCGCCGGGCAAGGGCGCGCTGGACAAAACAACCTTCGAGAAATATTTGCGGCACCTCGAATTGTTCCGCGGCGACGTGACATTCAAGATCGACGACGCGCAGCCGTCCAAATATCTGCCCGGCTTCTCGGAAGTGCTGGTGCATCTGATTTTCAACAATGCGGAGAAAGACGAGCTGTTCTATATTTCAGCCGATGGGCAGTCCATCCTGCGCGGCGACGTTTTCAATCTCGGAAAATCCCCCTTTCAATCCAATCTGGACAAGCTGACCGTAACGGATCAGCCCAGCTTCGGCCCCGCCGATGCGCCGGTGACCATCGTCGAGTTTGGCGATTTCGAATGCCCGGATTGCAAGATGGAAGCGCCCATTCTGCGGCACGATCTGGTGGAAGCATTCGGCGGCAAGGTGCGGGTCTACTTCAAGAATTTTCCGCTTGAATCCGTCCATCCCTGGGCCCGCGCGGCAGCCATTACCGGACGCTGTGTTTATCAGCAGGGGCAGCCCGCATTCTGGAAGTTCTACGACTGGATTTACGAAAATCAGGACCAGATCATGGTGGAAAACCTGAATTCGAAGGTCCTGGCGTGGGCCAGCGAGAACGGCGTGGACGCCGCGAAATTGGGCCAATGCGTGGATACGAAAGCCACCGAGCCGGAAGTGAATCGCAGCATCGCGGAAGGGCACGCGCTAGGTATCGGCGGCACTCCAACACTGTTTATCAATGGCAGGAAAATCGGCGGATTGATGTGGCCCGATCTTCAACTGGTGATCAATAAGGAACTGGAATACACGCCGCCCACTCACGCTTCAGCGGGTAGATGACGTCGTTTGGCGCAGCGGCGCTGGCATGTCGGCCAGCACGTAGGCCATCACTGCCATGGCCGCGATGTTGGCCCGTAAGTCTTCCAGCTTTACCTTGTCGGTGGTGTCGGCGCGCGAATGGTGCCAATCGAAATAATGCGTGCCCACCGTGCGCAACGCCAGGCCCGGCACTCCGTCCATCATGATGGGCGCGATATCGGCGCCGCCGCCACCCGGTTGAATAGAGCCCGCATCAATGCGTTCCAGCAAGCCACCGATTTCGCGCACGCGTCCCAGCATGGGTTGCAAATCGCCGTTCGCGCTCAGGCCAAAGCCGGTGGGTTTCTCCGCGCCGCCGTCCATTTCGATCGCGGCCACGTGGTTCTTCACGGTATCGCCGGCCCACACGCGATACGCATCCCCGCCCGCGCCGCCATTCTCTTCATTCGTCCAGAAGACCACGCGCAAGGTTCGCCGCGGCGTTAGTCCCAATGCATGAATGATGTGCACCGCCTCCAGCGCCGTGATGCATCCGCTGCCATCGTCCTGCGCGCCCGCACCCACATCCCAGGAATCCAGATGTCCGCCCAGCACCACTATTTCATCCGGCCTTTCGCGGCCGGGGATCTCGCCGATCACGTTGGCCGAATCGGCATCGGGCAGCATGCGCGCGTCCATCTCCAGATGAGCCGTCACGGTGTTTCCGGCATCCACCAGGCGCTGGATCAACAGCGCGTCTTCGATAGTGACGGCGGCGGCTGGAATCTTGGGAAAACCCTCCACGTATTCGAGCGAACCGGTGTGGGGCGATTGTATGCTCAGCGGAGTAATGGATCGCACCAGCGCCGCCACCGCGCCCAGGCGAGCGGCACGCGACGGACCGGCGGTTCTATAAACCACCGTGCGATTGTAGCCTTCAAAAGGGACGTTAAAGAGGACGATCTTGCCTTCGATGACGGCACGGCCCTTTTTATCCAACTCTTCGAAGCTCGATACCGGCACTACTTCGGCCGTGATGCCTCGCTTCGGCGTGGCCACGCTGCCGCCCAGGCCGAGCATGGTCAGCGCTTTGTTTACCGGCTCCACCAGAGAAGCGCTTTCGTTACCCCGCACCCAGTGCGGAACCTTGACGCGCGGCGTCACCACGTTGACCAGCCCGTCGGCCTTCATTTGCGCGGCGGCCCATACAACGGCTCTTTCCAGCGCCGCGGAACCGCTCAGGCGATTGCCGATACGGTCACACAGATACGACAGCTTCTCCATGCCGCCCTGATCCGCAAGGGAGGCGTCAATCAGCCGGGACGATCGTTCCCTGTATTGCTCCGTCAAAGTCCCCGCTTGTTGCGCGAGGGCCGAGAGCGCCAGCAGTCCCGCCACTGCCCGGGCTGTGATTGGAAACTTCAAGGGTACAGAATACCAGTTTGTAGACCGGCTGCCAGCCTGGGTTTACCATTCGCGGAACCGGAAGCCGTGCTGCTGCATGACCTGGCGCGCCTGTTCCGCCTCCTCCGGCAAAACATAAAAAAATGCGCCCACCCGCTCGCTGCGAAAGATTACGCCGCCGCTATACTTGTCGGGTTCGCCGGCGTAATCCACGCCCGATTCGGTGAAAGCCGCTTCCAGCCGCAAAGCCTCCTGCAGTTTCTTGGCGATGTAGACCAGATCCATATCACGGTCTCCAAAAAAATCGGCTTCGCGGCGCATGCGGACTGCTACTGAAATTCGGGCGCTAGGCGCCCATGCCCTTCACTCTGGCCGAAAACGCTTCATAGGCTTTCGGGTTGCCCTGATTCATGTTGTCGATCATGGCTTGCGCCATGGCTTCGAGGTTGGAAAGATACTTGGGATTGCCCATGGCTTTGCGCGAATCCGCGATCGTGCCTTTGGTCTTTTCCCAGACGAATAGCAGCTCGCCCGCGTTTTGCAGGAACAATTCCTTATTGACCGCTCCGGACGTGACGAACGACGACGCCATGTCCCAATAACTGGTGACCATGCGGTAATAAGCATCCTGGTCAGATCCCGGCGGACAGGCGGCCTGATGTTCGGCTGCGTTGCTGGCCTTGTAGCCGAATAGCCACCCTCTCGCTTTACGCATGCGATCTTCACGGCGCAATTCGTAGAGCTTCAGAATGACGTCCACGTCATGGTGATTAGGTTTTTCCATATATGCAACAGTGTAACGGAGCGCGTGCGGATGGGTCTAAACGGCGGGTGCAGTCGCGTTGCGGCGCATTGCTGTAGCATTGTTTCATGAACTGTTTGGCGGTGCGCAAAGTGCTGCTCTGGATAGCCCTGGCGGGCGCGCTTGCCATAACATCGCAGGCCGAGTTCCAAAGCGGCGAGCTGCTGAGTGTCACCTCCACCAGGGGACTGGACAATGTGGCTACGCATCGCTTCGCCGTATTTACCGTCCAAGTGGGCGATGTGATCTACACCGGCAGCGGAAAGCGCATCAAGCATTCATCCGACGACTTTAGCGAGGGGCTGAACCCGGGCGACGCCATTCACGCCTCCATCCAGGGTAACGATATGATCTTGCGGAAGCCCGACGGCGGCGAAGTGAAGACCAAGATCATCAAACGCATGCGAGCGCAATAGGCTAGCCTTCGGCTTCCCAATGGAAGCGCGCCACGGCCAGACCGCCGAACGCCACCGCGAACAGAAGCAGCACGGCCATGGGAGCCAAGGCGGCTTCCAATCCTAATCCACGCCAGGTCATCGCTTCCAGGCCATCCATGGCCCAGCGCGTGGGCATCACCAGCGTCAGCTTCTGCAGCCATTGCGGGAACAGAAACATCGGAATCCAGGCGCCGCCCAGCATGACAACGATCAGAACGGCGAAAATTGCGAGGCCGCGCGTGGCTTCCGGCGTCTTGCCGATGGCGGCCACCAACATTCCGAATCCCGCGGTCATCAGTGCGAAAGCCGCGCTGACTCCCAGGAAACCCAGCATGCTGCCGTCCACGCGCACGCCAAAAATCAGCCGGGCGAACAGGAAATTCACCAGCACCACGACAAACGCAAGAATGGACGCACTGACTGCGCGGCTGCCCAGCAAAACCCCACGCGACAGCGGCGCGGCGCGGAAGCGCTTCCATAAACCGCGCTGCCGCTGCTGCAGCAATCCGATGCCGACGTCGATGCCTAGAAACAAAACGAACTGCACCACCATGCCGGCAAAGGCGTGTGCGTAGCCGTTATATTGAGCGTTCTCGTGAGCGGTGACCGCTTCTTCGTGCGTGGTGTACGGCATGGACAAGCCCCGCGAGCCGCCGTCGCCACCCTGGTCACGTTGGCGATCCCAGCGATCCACGCTGCGCAGCAGATCTTCCAAGGGCTTCTTATCCTCCGGCGCCAAACCCTGGCTTTGCTCCACCTGGGCGAGGGAGTTCTTCACCATGTCGCGCCCGCTTTGCCCGGTGAACATTTCCTTGCTCACTGCCTGCATGACATCGCCGGCAAGGATTCCGGTGACCATGGCGCGCTCGGCCGAATGAGAAGGATCAAAGAGCACTCCGATCTCGGGCTTCTGGCGCGGGCCGAAGAAGGCGTCGCCGGCTTCCTGCCCGAAATTCTTAGGGATGATCACGGCTACCGTGGCAGAGCCTTTGCGCACCGCCACGCGCGCTTCCAGCGGAGTGGAGGGTTTCACATCCAGCGCTTTTTCTGCCGATAACCTCTTGACAATTTCGGCTGAAATCGCGCTGTGGTCCTGATCCACCGCCAAGATGGCGATTTTGCTGGCATCCGCCTGGTTTCCCGATCCTCCCAAAACGTATCCGAAAAAAGAACCGATGGCGATGGGGACGGCAAAACTCATCAGCAGAGCGCGCCGGTCCACCAGGAACAAGAGAATGTCTTTGCGCACCAAGGCGCGAAACGAGATCATCATGCGTCGCGCAAGCTCCTTCCGGTCAGCGTCAGAAATACGGTTTCCAGATCGGCGCGCTCGCTGGCGACGTTGCGATAAAGGTGCCCTCGCTCCACCAGCCATTGCAGAACGCGCGGCGTTTCGGTGGCCAGATCCTGGACGCCCACGCGCAGTGTCCCGGCCTCCAGCTTGGCGGAACGAACACCCGCCAGCGCCTGGAGTTCGTTCAGTTGGATGGCATCCTGGCCGTTGTCGAGCTCCACTGCCAACAGGTTCGTCACCGGCAGCAAACGATACAGCCCCTGCAAGGTATCATTTGCGACCACCTGGCCGTGATCGATGATGATGACACGATCGCAGAGGCGCTCGGCTTCTTCCATATAATGCGTGGTGTAGACCAGCGTTTTGCCGCGGCTCTTGAGGACCTCAAGATTATCGAAGATGGCATTCCGGCTTTGCGGGTCCACCCCGACGGTGGGCTCGTCCAGAAGAAGGATCTGCGGGTCATGCAGCAACGCGGCGGCCAGGTTCAGGCGCCGCTTCATGCCGCCGCTATAATTCTTGACGCGCTCCTGGGCGCGATCGGCAAGCCCCACCAGATCGAGCGCTGCATCCATGGCCCGCTGGGCGGCCGCTCCATCCAGATCGTACAGCGCGGCAAAAAGCTGAAGGTTGGCTTGCGCGGTCAACTCATCGAAGAGGGCCAGATCCTGCGGCACCAGCCCGATGCGCCGCTTGATGGGATCGGTGTCGCTGGCGAGCGGCCGCCCTTCGATCTGCACCGAGCCTGAGTCCGGACGGAGCAGGCCGGCGATCATGGACACGGTGGTGGTTTTGCCCGCGCCGTTGGGTCCCAGCAAGCCCACGATCTCTCCCGCACCGGCGCTCAGTGAAACACCGTTCACCGCCACCAGCGTGCCGTAGCTCTTCTTCAGGGAGTCAACCTGCAGTATGGCTTTTTCCACTGGAATACCAACGTCTCACCTACATACGTCGCGGCGCAAGGCAATGTTCGAACGGAATTCTGTACACTGGTCGAATGGCGGGAAGCCCTGCGGCCGACAAGCTTGCGCTGTATGAAAAACTGGTGGCCACCAACCCAAAGGTGGAACTGCGGGGCGCAACGGTACCCTATACGTCGCTGAATGGGCACATGTTCAGTTATCTGAGCAAAGAGGGCAAGCTGGAACTGCGGTTGCCGGCTGGGGAGCGGGAGGCGTTTCTCAAAAAGTATAAGGCCAAGCTGTGCCAAGCCTATGGAAAGGTTCAGCCGGAGTACGTGGAGGTTCCCGACTCATTGCTCGAATCGACAGGCGAATTGAAGAAGTTCTTCGATGCGAGCTATGAGTACGTGAGCTCCTTGAAACCGAAGCCCACGGCGAAAAAGAAAAAGACCAGCTAGGAAGTTCTCCGCACGGTAAGCGGAACAGAGGATGCTTCGCGCCGCGTACCGCCGGCGTTGGGCTCACTCTGCTGTTTGGCACGGCTGGCCTTGACAACCACTTGCGGAGCGATGGCCTTGACCTGGTATTCGTAAATTCCGAAACGAGGAGCTTGCCGGTTGCCGTCGCCCGGGATGGGCTCGGCAATGGTTTTTTTGGCGGTGATTTCCCACTCAGTCTCTATCACGTCGCCGATATCCTTGTTGGAGCGGCTGTGGATCGTCTTGGTTGATGTCACGTTCGTCTCCTGTTTGGCTACTTGTGCCGGTAAGTGATTCGGCCCTTGGTCAGATCGTAGGGCGACAGTTCGAGCGAAACACGATCGCCTGTCATGATTTTGATCCGGTTGCGGCGGAGTCTGCCGGCCATGGAGGCTAGCACCGGCACGCCGGCGTCGAGTTCCACCGTGAACATGCCTGCCCTGAATTTTTCAACCACTTTTCCCATTACTTCAATGGCGTCTTCTTTTGGCAAATGATTCTCCTTAGTTCAATTCATTCATCCCTGACACGACTCGGAATTCAGGCGGCGGGCTGGCCGCCGCCTCGATTGCCTGACTTACCAGCGGTTATTGCTGCGTCCGCCGCCACCGCCCCGGTTTCCACCACCACCGCCGCCCGATGGCCGATCGCCCTTGGGACGGGCTTCGTTCACATTCAGCGCGCGGCCGTCGAGATCCCGGCCATTGAGCCCGTTGATGGCTGCGTTGCCTTCCGCATCCACGCCCATTTCGACAAAGGCGAAGCCGCGGGCTTGCCCGGTATCGCGATCGGTAACGATATTCACGCGATCGACGGTTCCATACGTATCAAACATGGAACGAAGCGTATCTTCGGTCGTCCCGAAACTTAAATTACCCACAAAAATATTTTTCATCGTATCCTTCTGAATTTGCAGAGCAGCGAATCAGGCACGATCGGACAGCGGGCGGTTATACCGGACGATGCGGGACGATGCGAAAATTGGCGGAACTTCAAAGACACTTTCAGTTTAGCACGGGTTGGTGCTGGGGATCGGGATTTGGCGTGGCCAATGGGGAGAGAAATTGCCCCGCTTCCTCCCACCAGAAGGAAGAAAAGCATGCTCGCGCCCGCGCTTACCAAAGAAGACGAACTGCACTGGCTGGCGCTGTGTCTCATTCCCGGGTTGGGAACGGTGAAAGCCGGGAAGCTGATCACCCAATTCCGATCGCCGCAAGCTATCTTTCGCGCTTCGCGGTCTGAGCTGGAAGCGCGCGGGCTGTCCGGAAGCGTGGCCCAAACCATTGCCAGTGGCTGCACCTTCGACGACGCGGTGGATCAACAGCAGAAGATGCTCGAAAACGGCGTCGTGCTGCTGCCGATCTCGGATGCCGCTTATCCGGCGCGGCTGCGCGAGATCTTCGACCCGCCAATTGTATTGTTCGCCCGCGGCCGGGTGGAACTGCTCAAAGCGATCTTGCTGGGGGTGGTGGGTACCAGACGTCCTACAGCGTATGGAATCGCGGCGGCGCAGAGGCTGGCTGCGGACCTGGCGCAAGCCGGATTAGCGATAGTGAGCGGCATGGCGCGCGGCATCGACACCGCGGCGCATCGCGCGGCGCTGGATGTGGGTGGCGACACCGTTGCGGTATTCGGCTGCGGCGTGGATCTTATTTATCCGGCGGAAAATCGAAAGCTGGCGGCAGAGATCGCCGAGAAAGGCCTGATCCTTTCGGAGTTTCCAATGGCCTCGCCCGCATATCCCCAGAACTTTCCCATTCGCAATCGCATCATAAGCGGTGTGGGCGTGGGAGTCCTGGTGGTGGAGGGGGCGCAGTACTCCGGATCGGCGATTACCGCTAAAATGGCGCTCGATCAGCAGCGCGAAGTGTTTGCGGTCCCAGGAAATATTACTTCCAAAATGAGTTGGGGCCCGAATCTTTTGATTAAGCAGGGCGCCAAGCTGGTGCAGGAGTGGAACGATGTGCTGGTGGAGCTGCCGAGCGACACGCGCCGCGCCCTGATCGGCAAGGCCCAGGCCCGGCTGGGTGTTATGTCGTTGGAACTAAATGACGAACAGCCCAGCCTGCCCCCGGAACTGGGACATGCCAGCCGTTTGCTGCTCACAAAATTAAAGGCCGATGTGCCAATTCAGATCGACCAGTTGCTTGAATCTTCTGATACTCTCACTTCATCAGAGGTAATTGCCGCGCTGTTTGAACTTGAGCTTTTAGGCCTTGCGCGACAACTCCCCGGCAAGAACTTTGTTAAAGTGTGGTAGAACTTAGCTGGTATTAGACTGTAAGCATTCTTACGATTCAGGAAGACCATGGCAAAATCTCTCGTCATCGTCGAATCGCCGACGAAGGCGAAGACGATCGGCAAATATCTCGGTAAGCAGTTTGTCGTGAAAGCTTCGCTTGGCCACGTCAAAGACCTCCCCAAAAAGAATCTGTCCGTAGACGTGGAAAAAAACTTCGAACCGCATTACGAAGTGATCGAAGGCAAGAAAAAGCTGATTGCGGAGCTGAAGGCGGCGGCCAAGGGTGTGGACTCCATCTACCTGGCGGCTGACCCGGATCGCGAAGGCGAAGCGATCTGCTACCACCTGCAAGAAGAGCTGAACGGCTCGAAGAAAGGCCCGAAGTTCTATCGGGTCATGTTCAACGAGATCACCGCCAACGCCATCAAAAAGGCTTTTGAAAAGCCTGGCTCGGTAAACCTGCATTTGGTGGACGCGCAGCAGGCGCGCCGTGTTCTAGACCGGCTGGTGGGTTACAAAATATCGCCGCTGCTGTGGGATAAGGTGCGGCGCGGGCTTTCCGCCGGGCGCGTGCAGACCGTGGCGCTGCGGCTGATTGTGGATCGGGAGCGCGAAATCCGCGCGTTCATTAAACGCGAGTACTGGACCATCGACGTCCAGCTCAACGCCAAGAAGCCGCCGGTGCTCACCGCGCGCTTCACCAAGAAAAATGACGAGGCGGTGGAACTGGCCGATGAGACCACTACCAAAAGTCTGCTGGATCAGCTGGATGGCAGTAAGTATCTGGTTCATTCGGTAACCACCAAGGAAAAGAAGCGCAATCCGGTTCCGCCGTTTATTACATCCACGCTGCAGCAGGAGAGTTCGCGCAAGCTGCGATTCAGCGTGAAGCGGACCATGATGCTGGCGCAGCGCCTATATGAGGGCGTGGAACTTGGGGCGGAAGGGTCGGTTGGTCTTATCACTTATATGCGAACCGATTCCACGCGCGTGTCGCAAGACGCCCTGGATGAAGTTCGCGGGTTGATACAGGATCGCTACGGCGCGCCGTTTGTTCCAGCGGCGCCCAACGTTTATAAAAGCAAGAAGGACGCGCAGGATGCGCACGAAGCCATCCGGCCATCGTCGTCGCGGCGCACCCCCGACGATTTGGCGCCCTTTCTCCAAGAAGACGAGCTGAAGCTTTACCGGCTGATCTGGATGCGGTTTGTGGCTTCCCAGATGATGCCTGCGGTGTTCGATCAGACGACGATCGATGTGGCCGCCAAGGGCAAGGATGGCGCCAACTACATGTTCCGCGCCACCGGCAGCGTTCCCAAGTTCAACGGATTCCTGGACGTCTATAAGGAAAGCAAGGACGAAAAAGACTCCGACGACGAAGAAGAGAAGAATAAGCTGCCGCTGGTGACCCAGGGCGAAGAGCTGCGCTTCAAATCCATCGAACCGGAGCAGCATTTCACCGAGCCGCCGCCGCGCTTCAACGAAGCGACGCTGGTGAAGGAGCTGGAATCGGACGGCGTGGGGCGCCCGTCGACTTACGCATCGATTCTTTCGACCATTCAGGAACGCGAATACGTAAAGAAGGAAGGCGGCAAGTTCGTGCCCACCGAGTTGGGCATGGTGGTAACGGATCTGCTGCTGGAAAATTTCAAGAACCTCTTCGATATCACGTACACCGCCCGCATGGAAGTGGAGCTGGACGAAATCGAAGAAGGCAAGATGGACTGGCGCGAGGCCATGTCGGAGTTCTACGAGCGGTTCCAGAAAGATTTGGAACACGCCGAACGCCACATGACCGACATCAAGCGCATGGAGGAGCCCACCGGCGAGGATTGCGAAAAGTGCGGCAAGCCGCTGGTGATCAAGTGGGGCAAGTTCGGAAAGTTCATCGCCTGCACCGGATACCCGGAGTGTTCCAACACGCGCGAACTGCCGCCCGATCCGGCCAGCGCCGAAGGGCTGAGCGAGCAGGACGCCGAGGAGTATTGCGAAAACTGCGGCCGCGTGATGGTGCTGAAGAAAGGTCGCTTCGGACAGTTCTATGCTTGCAGCGGCTATCCGGATTGCAAGACCACCAAGCAGATTGGCGGGACGCAGAAGAAATCGGATGTTCCCCTCGACGAGAAATGCCCGCAGTGCGGCAACAATCTGGTGCTGAAGAACGGGCGCTTCGGCGAGTTCACCGCTTGCAGCACGTATCCGAAGTGCAAATACGTCAAGCAGAAGACCATCGGCGTTCCCTGCCCCAATTGTTCGGAAGGCGAAGTGGTGGAGCGGCGTTCCAAGCGCGGCAAGACATTCTTCGGATGCAACCGGTATCCGGAATGTTCTTTTGTGGCGTGGGGTAAGCCGATCCCCGAAAAGTGCCCCGACTGCGGGTCCAGCTACTTAATCGAAAAGTGGCTGAAAGCCGGCGCGGTGGCGCAATGCCCCAACGGGGAATGCAAGTTCAAGAAGCCGCTGGTTGTGCCGGTTGAAGTTCCGGCGTAACTGGAGCCAGGCCTCGCCTGCCTAATGATCCCACTGCGAGCAGCCGAGTAATAAATAGGAAGTCCGCTTGCCCAAGCGCGCGGTTACAGTATCGCGAATGTGTCTTCCTGTGGTTCCATAAAAACGATGCACGCTGAACGAGATCGCCTGCTCCAAGCCCGCAGCAGGACGTCGCACTGGAGGCGCTGGGGGCCATATCTGTCGGAACGATCCTGGGGCAATCCACGCGAAGACTACAGTGCGGAGGGCACGGCATGGGATTATTTCACACATGATCATGCCCGGTCGCGAACCTATCGTTGGACCGAAGACGGCATCGCCGGCATCTGCGACAATCACCAGCGCCTGTGTTTCGCGTTCGCTTTCTGGAACGGCGTGGATCCGATCCTGAAAGAACGGCTGTTCGGAGTTTCCGGACCGGAAGGCAATCATGGCGAGGACGTCAAGGAATATTACTATTACCTCGACTCCACGCCGACGCATTCCTACATGAAGGCGCTGTATAAATATCCGCAGTCGCCCTTCCCTTATTCGGACCTGGTGGGGACCAATCGCAAGCGGGCGCGGGCGGAGAGCGAATACGAACTGATCGACACGGGAATCTTCGACCAGAATCGCTATTTCGACATCTTCATTGAATACGCCAAGCACGATGTCAACGATATTCTGGTGCGCGCCACGGTGATCAACCGGGGGCCCTCGCCGGCGACGCTGCACCTGCTGCCGACGGTTTGGTTCCGCAATACCTGGAGCTGGGGCTATGGCAAGCCGCGGCCGCAGCTTTCGCGCTTCGACACCCACAACATCGGCATTCAGGAGCAATCGCTGGGCGCTTTCAAGCTATGGCTGGAAGATGCGCCGCAGATGCTGTTCACCGAAAACGAAAGCAACACCATGCGGTTGTGGGGCTTCGATAGCGGCCATCCCCACAACAAGGATTCCTTCCACCGTTATCTGACTCAGGGCTGGGAAAGCGCGGTGAATCCGGATGAAACCGGCACCAAGGCCTGCGGGGTGTATCGGATCGAGCTGGAATCGGGCGGATCGAAAGTGCTGCATTTCCGTTTGCATTCCGGAGACACGCCGGCGCCCGATTTTCATCAGGTGTTTTTGGACAGGCTGGAAGAGGCGGAGGATTTCTATAGCTTTTCTCCGCTCAGCTTGTCCGATGACGCGCGCATGGTGCAGCGCCAGGCTTTCGCCGGCCTGCTATGGAACAAGCAGTTTTATCATTACGTGGTGGAGGAGTGGCTGAAGGGCGATCCGGCGATGCCTCCGCCGCCTCCCGAGAGGCTCTTGGGACGCAACCGCAACTGGATTCACGTCTACAACGACGACGTGCTCTCCATGCCCGACAAGTGGGAATACCCCTGGTTCGCCGCTTGGGATCTGGCGTTTCACACCATTCCACTGGCCATGGTGGATCCCGATTTCGCCAAGCAGCAGCTTTCCTTATTGCTGCGTGAGTGGTATCAATCGCCCAACGGGCAATTGCCAGCTTATGAGTGGGAGTTCAGCGACGTGAACCCGCCGGTGCATCCCTGGGCTTGCTGGCGTGTCTACCAGATGGACCGCAAGCTGAGCGGCAAGGCGGATTCGGAATTCCTGGAGTCCTGCTTTCACAAGCTGCTGATGAACTTCACCTGGTGGGTGAATCGCAAGGATTCGCAAGGCAACAATATTTTCGAAGGCGGCTTCCTGGGCCTGGACAACATCGGCGTCTTCGATCGCAGCAAACCGCTGCCCACCGGTGGATTCATCGAACAGGCCGATGGCACCGCCTGGATGGGAATGTACTGCCTGACCATGCTGCGCATCGCCATCGAACTGGTGCCGCACGACAAATCATACGAAGACATCGCGAGTAAGTTCTTCGAACATTTCCTTTATATTGCGAGCGCCATGAACCGGCTGGGCGGCGGCGGCCTGTGGAACGAAGAAGACGGATTTTTCTATGACCGGCTGCGGCTGCCGGATGGACGTGGTATTCCCATGCGCCTGCGATCGCTGGTCGGTTTGATTCCGTTGTTCGCCGTGACTACGCTCGACACCGAAGCGATCGACCGGATGCCGGGGTTCAAGCGGCGCATGAACTGGTTCATCAAGCATCGCGCCGATCTGTGCGGGAACATCGCGTCCATCACGCGGCCCGGCCAGGAAGAGCGCACACTGCTTTCGCTGGTGGCACCTTCGCGGCTGCAGCGCGTGCTGCAGATCATGCTGGACGAGAACGAATTTCTCTCGCCGCATGGAATCCGGGGCATTTCGCGTTATCACAAGGACCATCCCTTCGTGTTGAATGCCGACGGCCAGGAATACAGCGTCAGGTATGAGCCGGCGGAGTCCACCACGAATATTTTCGGCGGAAATTCCAACTGGCGCGGGCCGGTCTGGTTTCCGGTGAATTACCTCATGATCGAATCGCTGCAGCGCTTCCATCATTATTTCGGGGATGAGCTGCAGGTGGAGTTTCCTACCGGGTCTGGCGTCAAGATGAATCTGGCCGATGTGGCTTGCCAGCTTTCCAGGCGGCTGTCGCGCCTGTTCCTGCGCGATGAACACGGGCGGCGGCCGGCATTCGGGGGCGCCGAGAAATTCCAGAGCGACCCTCACTTTCGCGATCACATTCTCTTCTACGAGTACTTCCACGGTGACAATGGCGCAGGCTTAGGGGCCAGCCATCAGACCGGCTGGACGGCCCTGGTGGCCAAGCTGCTGCAACAGAGCGGCGAGTAGTACCACCTCTCTATATGCGCTCTCACCGAAAGGAACCCTTGACATAACACACTGTGCACCATACACTATGTGACATAGGATAT
>DATHNM010000114.1:0-12640 GCA_035486095.1 Bryobacteraceae bacterium | reverse complement strand
CACCAGCCGATTTGAAACCGGGCGAATTAGTGAGGCGCGGGCCATTCACGTCAGTGAGATAGAAGACGTGCTCCATCACCTTGGAATTTTCGAGCGCCTCGGCCTTGATTCAATGAATTACCGCGAGGTCTACGGGTTCTTCGGAGTAGGCTGACAGAGACGAAAGAGCGAAAAGGATGGTTAGACCGCGCGAGAGCGTGCGGGATGTCATGGGAACTCCTTCATTAGAGGGTAAACCATAGGCGGCGCCGGTGGCTTCGCCGGGATTGGGGATTCGGGGTTGGGGGGCTGGCACACTGTGTATCGGCCGGCGAATTCGCATTCTCCCGTGTGTTATGAGGCGTGTGATTGGCAGGTCAGCGGGGCGTGCTTCTACAATTGCGCTTGGTCGATGGCGGCGCGGGCGTTATGCAATGCATGTTCTCGCGCAAGATCCATGGTGGGGAAGCCTTCATCGCCGTGATGAATCGTTTGGGTGCTTGTAGCTACCTTGAATCACGGTACCTTCGTTGGTCGCAAAAAAAAACGCTACATTCGCGGCCAGCAACATCTTAGCCCTTTTTCACCCTCTTGCATGCAACTCGGCTTACAATGGTCAAGGCCCGAAACGTCGCTCTGAGGAGCCTGGGCCGAGGAGAAACAATGCTACGTTTTCTCACCACCGGAGTCCTGCTGGCGGGAGCCGCGGTCTCTGGCACAACCACCGGCGCCAGCAATGTCACCTTTAATAAAGACGTTCTGCCCATCCTTCAGAAGAACTGCCAGACCTGTCACCGGCCCGGCGAAATCGGTCCGATGGCGTTCTTGAGTTACCAGGGGACGCGGCCCTGGGCCAAGTCCATCAAGCAGGCCGTGCTGAGCAAGCAGATGCCGCCCTGGTTCGCCGATCCTCGCTATGGGCATTTTGCGAACGAGCGCAAGCTGAGCGACGCCGACATCAAGACTATCGCCGCATGGGTGGACGCGGGCGCGCCCGAGGGCGATGCCAAAGACATGCCGCGGCCCATGGTTTGGACCGAAGGCTGGAATATCAAGCCGGAGTTGACGTTTCAACTGCCGAAGCCGTACACGGTTCCGAAGACCGGCACCATCCAGTACACCTATTTCATCGTGCCGAGCGGCCTGACGAAGGACACCTGGGTAACAGATGCGGAAGTTCGCGCCGGCAATCGCAGCGTGGTGCATCATGCCAGTGTGTACATCCGCCCGCCGGGTTCAGCGTGGCTGAAAGACGCGCCGATCGGTGAAGCGTATGTTCCGCCGGCGCGGGGTCCGCTGGGCACGCATCCACCGGAGGAAATCGCAAGCAGCCAGGCGAAGATGGACAACGAATGGTTCGTCGGTTACGTGCCGGGCATCCAACCGCAGCGCTATTTTGCGCCCGAGACCGGAGCCGCCAAGTTGATTCCCGCCGGTTCCGACATCGTGTTCGAGATGCACTATACGGCCAACGGAAAAGAAGAGGGCGTGGATCAGACGAAGGTGGGATTCGTAATTGCGAAAGAGCCGCCGAAGTACCGCTTGCTGACCATCGGCGTGGCCAATGCCGATTTCGCGATTCCACCGGGCGATTCGAATTACGAAGGCCGCGCCAGCGCAACCTTCAATGAGCCGGTTACTGTTATCTATCTGCAGCCGCACATGCACACGCGCGGTAAGGACATGGAGATTCGCTTCCAATATCCCACCGGCGAATCGCAAACCATGCTGAACGTGCCGCATTACAGCTACCTGTGGCAGACCATCTATTACGAGCAGAAGCCGCTGGAAGTGCCCAAGGGAACCAAGGTGGATGTGATCGCGCATTGGGACAACTCGGCGAACAATCCGCTGAATCCGGATCCAACCAAGACCGTGCGCTGGGGCGATCAGAGTTGGGATGAGATGCTGGTGCCGTTTGTGGGCGTGCTGGTTCCGCCGAACGCGGACCCTTCCACAGTGACTAGCCATCCGCGTCCCGGGCCGGTTGCAGCGCCGTGATCGGGCGATTGATTCTAGCGGCGGCCTGTCTGCTGCCAGTGCTTCTGGCTCAGAGCGGCGATTGGCCGATGTTTGCGCACGATCCGGCGGCGACGCGCTATTCGCCGCTCACGCAGATCAGCCCGGCGAATGTTGCGCAGCTCAAGCTCGCCTGGAAGTATCGCTTCCGATCAGAAAAAGAACTAACCGAGCCGCTGGTGGGCTTCGCGTTTTCCCAGGTAACTCCCATTGTGGTGAACGGCGTGATGTATCTGCCCAGCGGCAAACGCGTGCTGGCTCTGGAACCCGAGACGGGCAAGGAAATTTGGAGTTATGAGATGCCCGATGGAAAACCGTCGGCTCGCGGAGTTTCTTACTGGCCTGGCGATCGGAATAGTCCGCCGCGCGTCATTTTCACAGCCGGCAAGAAAATGCTGGCGCTGAACGCCAAGACCGGCAAGGTGGATCCGGGATTCGGCAAGGAAGGCGAAGTGGACCTGGTGGTGCCATATAATTCGCCGCCGACTATCTTCAAGAATCTGGTTTTCGTGGGCGCGAATGTGCCTGAACAGCCGGCGACGGGTCAGCCTGGCGATACACGCGCTTATGACGCACGCACCGGCGCTGCGGTGTGGGATTTTCATTCGGTTCCCCGGCCGGGCGAGCCTGGGCACGAAACCTGGCCCGAGGACGGCTGGAAAGATCGTACCGGCGTCAACAATTGGGGCTTCTATATGACAGTGGATGCGGAGCGCGGCCTGCTCTACACCACTTTCGGAAGCCCGGCCAGCGACTATTACGGCTCCGACCGCAAGGGGAATGATCTGTACGGCAATTCGGTGGTCGCGCTGGACGCAAACACCGGGAAGGTGAAATGGTTTTTCCAGGCGGTGCATCACGATATTTGGGATTTCGATCTGCCGCCCGCGCCGATATTGGTGGATCTGACGGTAGGCGGCAAGAAGGTTCCCGCGCTGGTGCAGACCGGCAAGGTGGGGTATTTATACGTGCTGAATCGCGAGACTGGCAAGCCGGTGTTTGGAATCAAGGAAACAGCGGTGGCGCAAAGCACGGTGCCAGGCGAGTGGACTTCGCCCACCCAGCCGATCCCGCTAAAGCCGCCGGCAATTGGCCGGCATAGTTTCGACGCCGCTGACTTAGTAACTGCCGAAGACACGAACGAAGCGCATGCCAAGGCCTGCCGCGAGCTGGTGGAAAAAAGCGGCGGCAAGCTTTACAACGCGGGGCCATTTACGCCCTGGGTATATCGTGCGCCGGGCGCTCCGCCGGTGTCGAGCGTAATGTTTCCGGGGCCGATTGGCGGAACGGATTGGGGTGGGTTGTCCAGCGATCCAAAGCTTGGCTACGTGTTTCTGAATTCATCGGAATACGGAGCAATTGGATGGATCGAGAAAATGCAGGCCGGCTCGAAGGTGCCTTACGATCAGCGTAGCGTCTGGGGCAGCCCGGTAAACTCGAAGTTCTGGGATCGCAAAGTGGATAAAGACGGGCGCTTGCTGGGTGAATCAAGCTGGCCGTGCCAGAAACCACCATGGGGCTTGCTGACGGCTGTGAATACCAGCACTGGCGATATTGCCTGGCAGGTGCGGCTGGGCGTTACGGACGACTTGCCCGAAGGGAAACAGAACACGGGCCGCGTCAATCTGGGAGGTTCCATCGCAACGGCCGGCGGCCTGATATTTATCGGCGCATCGAACGACCGGCGATTCCGTGCGTTTGATTCGAAGAACGGAAACGAGCTGTGGGTGACTAAGCTGGACTACAGCGCGCTCTCGGTGCCCATCACTTATCAAGGCAAGGATGGCAAGCAGTACGTCGCGGTAAGTGCATCGGGTGGCGGCGCGATCACCGATCCGAATCCCAGTAACACTGAATCGCTATACGTGTTCGCATTACCCTAACTCATGTCGGAAACGAAAGCTTTAGCTAATTGGGTGGTCCAGAGCCGCCTGGAAGATATTCCCGATGACGTGCGCCGCGAAGCATTACGGGCCATCGTCAATTACACCGGGTGCGCACTGGGCGGGAGTCCGGATGCGGCGGTGAACCTTGCGATGCGGGCATTTGCTCCGTTCTTTGGGCCCGCCACGGCCGGGATTCTGGGGCGCGCGGAACGCGTGGATCCACTGCACGCAGCCTTGATGAACGGCATCAGCTCCCATGTGTACGATTACGACGACACCACGCCGAAGAACTATATTCACCCGAGTTCACCGGTGGCATCCGCTCTATTTGCATACGCCAGCGCAAATCCGGTGAGTGGCCGCGATTTCGTGCACGCGTTCATTTTGGGCTTTGAAGCTGAGTCGCGGATCGGGAATTCGGTTTATCCAGCGCACTACGACGTTGGCTGGCACATCACTGGAACCGCCGGAACGTTCGGCGCGGCCATTGCCATCGGCAAGTTAATCGGGCTCTCGGAGCAGCAAATGATCTGGGCCATTGGCTTGGCGGCCACGCAAGCGGCGGGATTGCGTGAAATGTTCGGGTCTATGGCGAAATCGCTGCATCCCGGCCGTGCCGCGCAAAATGGTTACGGCTCTGCGTTGTTGGCGCAGGCTGGTTTCACATCGGGCATTCACGGCCTGGAAGGTCCGCGAGGCTTCGCGGCGGTGCAGGCGGCGAAGTACGATTTGTCGAAGATCACCGCTGGGCTGGGGGTGGATTTCGATCTGCGCGTCAACACTTACAAACCATTTCCGTGCGGAATTGTGAATCACCCCACCATAGACGGCGCTATTCAGATTCATGAAACGCAGAAGCCGGCGCCGGAATCCATCCGCGCTGTACGGCTTCGCGTGGCGCCTCTGGTCATGGATCTTTGCAACCAGCAGAACATCACGCGCGGGCTGCAGGGGAAATTTTCCGTTTATCATGGCGCCGCAATCGGCTTGGTGCGCGGTAAGGCGGGAATTCGAGAGTATACCGATGACGCGGTGAACGATCCCGTGATCAAGCGCGTGCGCGAGAACGCGACGGCGGTGGGGGATCCATCGCTCACAGAAGACCAGGCGAACATCGAAGTGGAACTGGTGAGCGGCGAGAGAATCTCCCGCTTTGTCGAAAAGTCTCTGGGCAATCTCAACCGGCCTTTGACGAACCAGCAACTAGACGAAAAATTTCGCGATCAGGCGGTGCTGGCGCTTCCGGCTGATCAGGTGGATCGCGTAATTGAACTGTGCTGGCGGATCGATCAACTCGCGGACGTAAACGAATTGGTCCAACAGGCATGCGGAAGCTGACGCTCATCCCTTGCCTCGCGGCCCTGCTCGCCGCGACTGGCTGGTCTGAAGTTAACGAAGTGCGCTTCCCGCTCGGAGCCGGCGGCGTCGGCTTTTTGCCATTGCTGGTGATGCAAAAGTACGGGCTGATCGAGCAGTATGCCAAAGCGGCCGGCATCAATAACTTGAAAGTGCGCTGGATCAACATTGGGGGGCCGGCGGTGATGAACGACGCTTTGCTCTCTGGTTCGGCGGACTTCATAGCTGCCGGGCCGCCCGCCTTTCTCACTTTGTGGGATCGCACCCTTACGTCGGCGAAGGTGAAGGGTGTCGCGGCCATGACATCGTTGCCTATGTATCTCAACACCAGGTCTGCGAGCGTGAGGAAGCTAGACGACATCACCGATCGCGACCGCATCGCCGTGAGCGCCATCAAGGTCTCCATACCGGCGCTGGTGATGCAAATGTACGCCAAACAGAAATTCGGGTCCAGCGATGTCTACCACTTCGACAAAGACACCGTGACCATGACGCATCCGGACGGCGTGGTGGCGCTGCTCTCCGGCTCCGGCGCCATAGACGCCCATTTCACGTCGCCGCCCTTTGCGCAGCGCGAACGGAAAGATCCGCGGATTCACACTGTTCTGACGACGGACGACATCATGGGCGGATCAACCACGTTCACCATGGTTTCCACCACTGCCAAGTTTCGTGAACAAAATCCAAAAGTATTCAGCGCGGTACTGAAGGCTTTGGAAGAGGCTAACCGCAGGATTATCGCCGACAAGAAGACCGCAGCCGAGATTCTGCTGGCGTCCACCGGCGGCGAGAGGGGCTTTTCAGTGAGCGAAATCGTGGAAGTGCTCAACGATCCGCACACGAAATTCACCACAACGCCCGAGAATGTCATGAAATACGCTGCCTTCATGCATGATGTAGGTTCGATCAAGAATCGGCCGCCCAGCTGGAAAGATCTGTTCTTTCCGGAAATCCATGCAGCACCCGGAAGCTGATGCTGGCGGTACGGGGCGTAACTCTTCAATATCGAACCAAAGACCACTTAGTAACTGCCACTTATCGAGTAAGCTTTAATGTGCTGGAGTCTGACCGGTTCGTGGTTCTTGGCCCTTCGGGCTGCGGTAAGTCGACGCTGCTAAAAGCAGTGGGCGGTTACATTCGCCCGGTGGAAGGCGACATTCTCTTGGACGGCGCGCCGGTGAAGGCTCCGGCACCTGATCGAGTGTTCGTCTTTCAGGAATTCGATCAGCTTCTGCCGTGGAAAACGGTGAAGGAAAACATTGTTTTCGCATTGACGGCCAGCGGTAAACTGCCGCGCCGGCAAGCCGAGGAATGCGCGCTGCACAATATTCACAAAGTGAAGCTTACCGAGTTCGCTAATAGTTATCCGCATACCTTGTCGGGCGGAATGAAGCAGCGGGCGGCCATCGCGCGGGCGCTGGCCATGGAGCCGCGAATTCTTCTGATGGATGAACCTTTCGCGGCGTTGGATGCACTGACGCGCGTACAGATGCAGGAAGAGCTTTTGCAACTTTGGCAGGAGACCAAGTTCACGGTTCTTTTCGTCACCCATTCCATTTCCGAAGCCATCCGGATAGGCACACGCATTCTGGTGCTCAGCGCCCATCCCGGTCAAGTGAAGGCGGAACTGGGCAGCGGCTGCGATGAAGCCAGCCTGCAGGAGTTGCTGTTCGATGCCTGATGACGCGGAGCTGATTGTCGTCGAAAAGCCGCTCGGCAGTTGGACCCGGTTCTGGAACATCGCCGCGGTGCGGAAAACTTTCCTCCTAATTGTTCTAGCGGGACTGTGGGAAGGTTATGCGCGCTGGTTGAACAATCCGTTGCTTTTTCCCACGTTTGTGGACACGGTGAAGGCTTTCTTTACGGCCATCGCGTCGGGAGAATTGCCGAACGCCGCATGGTACACAATTCAACTCTTGCTCAAGGGCTATGTGGCTGGGCTCTTCATCGCGGCGTTGCTCACCGCTTTCGCCAGCGCTACACGCATCGGGGCGGACCTGCTTGAAACGCTAACGTCGATGTTTAATCCACTGCCCTCCATCGCGCTGTTGCCGCTGGCGCTAATCTGGTTCGGCCTGGGCGATGGAAGCATCATCTTTGTTTTGATCCACGCCGTGTTGTGGGCCGTGGCTCTGAACACTTACTCGGGATTTCGCGCGGTGAGCCCAACGCTGCGCATGGTGGGGCAGAATTACGGCCTTTCGAAGGTTGGATACGTCACGCGCATCTTGATTCCGGGTGCGTTTCCCAGTATCCTCACCGGCCTCAAGGTTGGCTGGGCGTTTGCATGGCGAACGTTGATCGCCGCCGAGCTGGTCTTTGGCGTCAGTTCGGGTTCCGGCGGGCTGGGTTGGTACATCTTCGAGCAAAAAAACCAGCTCCTGATTCCGAACGTATTTGCCGGCCTTCTCACCGTAATCCTGTTCGGGCTGATGGTGGAGAATCTGATCTTTCGGGTCATTGAGAATCGAACCGTTCGGCGATGGGGCATGCAGGTGTGATCCTGATAGACTATTAGCCAATGAAAACCACCCTGTTTGCACTTTCATTCGCGCTGCTCGGCGCCACCGTTTATGCGCAAGCCCCGCAACCCGATTTCAGCAAAGTGGAGATCAAGACCACCAAGATCAGCAACACTTTTTACACGCTTGAGGGGCAGGGAGGCACCATCGGCGTGCTGGTGGGGCCGGATGGAATCTTCATGGTGGATTCGCAGTTCGCGCCGCTCTCGCAGAAGATCGCAGCGGCCATTCACCAGATTTCCGACAAGCCGATTCGCTTCATGGTGAACACCCATGTTCACGGCGATCACACCGGCGGCAACGAGAACTTCGCCAAGCTGGGCGCTACCATTTTCTCGCGCGATGAATTGCGCTGGCGCCTGGAACATCCGGCCCCGGGCGCCAACGGCGCGCCTGGCGTGGCTGCTCCCGCCGCCGCGCTTCCGGTGGTGACTTATGAAGGTCCGGTGACCATCCACATGGATGGCGAAGACGTGCACCTGGTTCCCATTCTTCGCGCGCACACCGACGGCGATACGCTGGTGTATTTCCCGAACAATGACGTCCTCATGACCGGCGACTATTTCCGTTCCATCCAATTCCCGAATATCGATCGGACCAATGGCGGATCGCTGAGCGGAATGATCGAAGGGCTGGGCATCACCATCGGCATGGCCGGGCCCAACACGAAAATCATTCCCGGCCATGGGCCAACGGTGGATCGAGCAGCGCTGATTGCGCATCGCGACATGATTCTTGCTATTCGCAATAAGGTGGCGGTGATGGTGCAGCAGGGCAAGAGCGTGGAGGAGGTGCTGGCGGCCAAGCCCACTTCCGATTTCGATTCTATTCCCAACGCGTCCACCACTTCGGAGCGTTTTGTCCGGCAATTGTATGCGGAGCTCAAAACCAACTAAACTTAATATGTAATGCTCCGAATTTTGCTGGCCGTGGTGATTTTCTGTGCCGCGGCGGTGGCCGCCCAACGCCCCCAGTTCGCGCTGCGCGACACCAGCGGCGTGCTGCATTCTCCGCAAGAATGGAACGGAAAGAAGGCGATTGTCGTATTCTTTACGACGACGGATTGTCCTTTGAGCAATAATGACGTTCCCGAAATGAATCGAACGCGGCGCGATTACCAAGCGCGGGGCGTGGCCTTCTATGCGGTGCAAGCAGACACCACCATCGCTCAGGCCGATGTTCTGCAGCATACCCAGGAATACCAATTTTCTTTTCCTGTTCTGTTCGACCCCGGGCAGGCGCTGGTCAAGCTGACCGGCGCCACCACCATTCCCTCGGCGGCTGTGCTGGCGCCCGATGGCACGCTGCTCTATCTGGGCCGAATCGATAATCGCGTGGAGGATTTCGACATCCGGCGGCCAGAGCCCACCAGGTTCGACCTGCGCGAAGCGCTGGATGCCGTGCTGGCGGGCAAGCCGGTGCGGAACGCGCGGACCAAGGCATTTGGGTGCGCCATCACCACTGTGAAGGCCGGCGGCGCGAATCAGGAGTAAAGTTGCATGAAACAATTCGCTGTCATTTTGTTGTGGCCCATTGTAGTGTTTGCGGGCACGGCGTCCAATACTCCTACTTTCAATAAAGACATCGCTCCCATCCTTTATGCCAACTGCGCCACCTGCCATCGTCCCGGCGAAGTGGCGCCCTTTTCCCTGCTCACCTATCAGGATGCAGCGAAACGGTCCGCATTGATCGCCGGCGCGGTGAGCGGCCGATTCATGCCGCCCTGGAAAGCCGAACCTGGGTACGGCGATTTCGCGGGCGAGCGCCGCCTCAGCGAAGCGCAGATCGCGCTGATTAAGGATTGGGCCAAAGCCGGCGCGCCGGAAGGCGACGCGAGCGCCAAGCCAACGCCGCCCAAGTTCATTGATGGATGGCAGGGCGGCCAGCCGGATCAAGTATTGACCATACCGTTAAAATATTCGCTGCCAGCCGATGGGCCCGATCAGTATCGATGCTTCGTGCTTCCCACTGGCCTGGACCATGACGTGTATATCGATGGCACGGAATTTCGCCCTGAGAACCGGCGCATCGTGCATCATGCTTTGGTGTTTCTGGATGCCAGCGGCAAAGCGCGCGAAATGGCCGCCGCGAGTCCGGATGGAAGCTATCCCTGTTTTGGCGGGCCTGGATTTCCACCGGCTGGTTTGATTGGGGGATGGGCGCCGGGGCTGACTCCGCCCCCGCACGATCCGGCGCTTTCCGAACCAATTCGCAAAGGCATGGACGTGGTGCTTCAGATTCACTACCATCCTTCCGGCAAGCCGGAGCAGGATCAATCGTCACTGGGGCTGAGCTTCTCTGGTCCACCCACCAAGGGCCGCACCTCGATTCTGGTGTTCGATCATCATCTGGATATCGCGCCCGGCGATTCGCACTATGTGGCCAAGGCGTCGCTCATTCTGCCGCGCGATGTTCAATTGGCGGGTGTCACTCCGCACGCGCATTATCTTTGCAAGGACATGAAAGTGACGGCCACGCTGCCGGATGGATCCAACAAGCCGTTGATCTGGATCAAGGATTGGGATTTCAACTGGCAGAATGCCTATCGTTATCGCACGCCGCTGGATCTGCCGAAGGGAACTCGGATCGATCTGGAATACACCTACGACAATTCGGAAAACAATCCGCATAATCCGGTGCACCCACCGGTGCGCATTCATTGGGGCGAAGAGACCAAGGACGAAATGGCCCTGGCGTTCCTGACCGTGGTGCTCCCAACGCGCGACGACATTCGCGATCTGCGGCGCGACGTGGGCCGGCAATACGTGGAGCAGTTTTTGAGCCAGGTGGAAACAATTCACGATCTGCCGTATGAGATGCTTTCGCCCAGCGCAGCCGACAGGCTGACCGCGCTGTTCAAGAGGTTCGATACCAATGGCGACGGCAAGATTGACGCCGATGAGCGGGCGGCTATGCTGCGGTTCGTGCGCGAGATTGAACCCAGACGCCAGCAGTAGAAAGCGCTTCCCTGTAGCTCGCGCGACTTGCTATACTGTTTCTTCATGCATTCCGCCCATCACCACCATCATCGACACGTCTGGCGATTGGCGGGCTTCTAACGAATTTCTGAAGTGAACTTGCCGCCCGCCGACACTCTGGCGGGCTTTTTTATTGGTATGGACACATGAATCTCGATTCCAGCAAACTCGATTTCAGCAAACTCAACGGCCTGATTACGGCCGTCATTCAAGACCACGCCACGGGACGCGTTCTCATGGTCGGCTTCATGAACGAAGAGGCGTTCCACAAGACCGTGGAATCCGGGTTCGCCACGTTCTTTAGCAGATCGCGGAACAAACTGTGGCTCAAGGGTGAATCGTCCGGACACAAGCTGGTGGTCAAGGATATTTCCACCGACTGCGATCTGGACGCGCTGCTGATTCAGGTGGAGGCGCTTGGCCCGGGCGTTTGCCACGAAGGCTACCAGAGCTGCTTCTTTCGCAAACTGGAAGGCGGCGAATGGAAGGAATGCGAGCCGCGCGTCTACGATCCGGACGCGGTGTACGGGAGCAAATCGTGAAACTCAAGCTGGGCATTCCCAAAGGCAGCCTGGAAAACGCAACTATCGATCTGTTTCGCCGCGCTGGTTTCAACATCACCACCAGCTCGCGTTCGTATTTTCCCGCCATAGACGATCCTGAAATTGAATGCATGATGATTCGCGCGCAGGAAATGGCGCGTTACGTGGAAGACGGCGTGCTGGACGCGGGGCTCACGGGACGCGACTGGATTGAAGAGAGCGAAGCGAACGTTCACGCGGTGGCGGATCTGATTTACGCCAAGCAGAGCTTCGGCAAAGTGCGCTGGGTGCTGGCGGTGCCCGAAGCATCGCCGTTCCAGAGCGTGAAGGATCTGGAAGGAAAGATCATCGCCACGGAGTTGGTGGCAACCACGCGGCGTTACCTCAAGAAAAATGGGGTGACGGCCAAGGTGGAATTCAGCTGGGGCGCCACCGAAGTGAAACCGCCGGTGCTGGCAGACGCGATCGTGGAAGTAACCGAGACAGGATCGTCGCTGCGCGCCAACAAGCTGCGCATCGTGGAGACTGTGCTGGAATCGAATACCCAGCTCATCGCCAATGTCGATTCCTGGAAAGACGCCGCGAAGCGCCGCAAAATGGAAGATATTCACCTGCTGCTGGACGGCGCCATCAATGCGCTGGGACGTGTGGGACTGATGCTGAACGTGCGCAAGGAGTGCCTGCCCGCGGTGCTGGGCATTCTGCCGGCGCTGAAGAATCCCACGATTTCGAATCTGAGCGACGACGACTGGGTTGCCGTGCACACCATTCTCGAAGAGATAACCGTGCGCAATATTATTCCGCGTTTGAAGGAAGCGGGCGGGCAGGGAATCGTGGAGTATCCGTTGAACAAGATCGTGATGTAGCGGTGGCCCAATAAAATGCTCCGCATTCTTCCATTACAAGAGGCCCAGGGTTTTATCACGCGCAAGACGGTCCGGCTGTCCCAGGCGGAGGAAGTGGTGGCGCCGATATTAGACGCCGTGCGGAAGCGCGGCGACGAAGCGCTGCTGGAATACGCACGCAAGTTAGACCGGTTGGAGGGCCATAGCCTGACGGTTGCCGCGGCGGAGTTGGATGCGGCGGAAGCGCAGGTGACGGCTGAGTTCCGGGCGGCGCTCGAAACCGCGGCGCGGAACATCCACGAGTATGCGGTGCTGCAAATGCCGCGCGAGACGTGGGTTGAGTTTCCCGATGGCCGGCGCCTGGGTTACATCGTGCGGCCGCTTGAATCGATGGGAGCGTACATACCGGCGGGCCGTTACCCGCTCCCTTCCACCTTATTGATGACGGTGCTTCCCGCGCAGGTGGCCGGGGTTCGCACCATTTGCGTTGCCTCGCCGCATCCCAGCGCCGAG
>DATHNM010000113.1:0-11795 GCA_035486095.1 Bryobacteraceae bacterium | reverse complement strand
CCGCCCGCGGAGAAGGAAGCCGCACGGCCGCCACCACCACCGCTGAACGATCGTGCAGAGGATCGCGCGCTGGAAGTAAGTCCGCTGGTAGCTCCCCGATGTGTGGCGACATCCGCCAGCCGGCTTGCACCGCTTAATCCAACGATCCTGCTGGCGCCACCGCCATAGGCATATCCGCTGCCGCCAAACGAAGGAGCGTAAGCCACCGTCGTGGGGCTGTAGTAGGTGTAGCCAAATGGGCTGTATCCGAATCCCGAGTAAGGCAGATAGGTATACATTCCGAACACCGGATTAAACGCCCAGCCGCCCAGGAAACCCGGCGCATAACCGTAACCGCCGTATCCCAGCCCGAAGCCCAATCCGCTGCCGTATCCACCGTAGCCGCCGTAATTGCCGTATCCGCCCGAACTGGCGCTGGCCGAGTATGCAGAGGCCACATTGGCTTGCGCCACATAACTTGCGCGCCGATCGCTCCAGCGATAGAGTGCGTCCTGATCGTCAGCCTTGCGATCGAAACTCTCCGCCATCAGAACACCGGACAAATTGGTTTGCTTCCCGCCATGCAGCGTCAGCTGCCCGGACGCGTCGCTGATCACTGCTTCGCCTTCAAAAACCTGAAAGCGCGCCGGCTCTGTATCCAGCCGGTACAGCCCTTGTTTCTGGAGGTGAATCGAATCCTTCTTATAAACCAGCTCGATCGCGTTGTCCTTGGGGATTTCGTTGCTTTCGACGATGGCCGATCCGGAGAGCACTTCAACCCGCGTATCGGTAAGACGAGTGGAGAGCATTCGGATGGAGCTGTTTTCGCCTAGCCGCAGAAACACGCCGGGAGTCAACAGAATTTCCGCGCGGCCGTCTTCGGTGCGAAATTCCTGGTTTTCCTTGATGTCGGGAAACTGTCCGAATTTCGGCTCAATCGGCTTGTCGCTCAACAAGGCGCGCCCTTCTACATATTGAATGACGCCCGAGTGGGATGAGATTACCGCTTGGGCGCAGGCCGAGCCCGCCGCCAGGGTGCTCACAGCAATACCCAAAGACCAACCAGCGACCCGGAAGCGCATTGTAAAACTCCTTATGTAAATCCTGCTCTTCTTTAATACGCTTGTCAACCCCGCCTGGTTTCGGCTTCCGCGACGAAAACCTTCCGGTTTTGAAGGATGTAGCCGGCAATCGGGTCGAACTTGCGCTTTCCCGCCAGCCTTACCATCAGAGACAGAAGGGCAGCTTTGCGCAGGTCGTCCAGTTCCAGGCTCAGCAAGGCGCAAACGTGTTGGGCCGTGGTTGCTACATTGCCCTGTGAGAGAGTATGCAGGAAGGCGCCCAGGGCTTGCGCCATGCGCGGGGCCAGGCTGGGCTTCTCGGACAAACCGTCCAGGATTTCTTCGATCTGGCGGTTGAGCACCGCGCGATCCAGCACCCCGGACTCGGTGAGCTCGGAGCCCACCAGTTGCGCACTGCTGCGCTTGGAACTCTCGATCACCCGCTGCCGCAAGAGATAGATGTTACTGGTTCGGCTGGGCATCTTTGTTCAGGCTCAAAACAATTTTGCACTAAAATGATTTGCACTTCAAGGTGCTAATATCAGGCTAGACCCGCCGCATGCATTACCGCCGTTCCTTTGTAGTCTTCCTTACTTGGGCCTGCGTCGCAGCCCAAGGTGAATCGCCAAAAGCCGCCATCGCGCCGGAGGTGCAGGCTGCCTTGGATGGAATCCAGGCCTCAGCGCTGCGCGCCGACCTGTCTTATATCGCCTCCGATAAGCTGGAAGGGCGCGATTCGCCGTCCCCCGGCTTGGATCTGGCGGCCGAATACATCGCCAATCAGTTTCGCCGCGCGGGCTTGGAACCGGGCGCCGGCGACAGCTATTTTCAGAACGCGTCCATCCTGGCGGAGCAGCCTGATTTCAGCGGTTTCGAACTGACGCTTTCCAGCGGGAAGAGCCAATTTGTGGCCAGCCAGAAGGATGTAGCGTTGAAGGTCTTTGGCGCGCTCGATCTGCGTGCCGCGCCGGTGTTCAAGCTGGAGTTGAACGACGAGGCATCGGTCCAGCATTTATCGGCGAAGCAGTTGGAAGGCAAGGTGGTAATCATTGCCCTCGAGCCGAAGCTGCGAACCCGGCTGCGCGCGGTGAATAGCATTCTACACTCGGCCAAGCCGCCGCTGCTGATTTACATCGATAAAAGCGGCGAGACCCTTGAGAACCAGCGGCCGCGCCAACTGGTGGATTCCTCCGAAACGGATGGCGAATCGGCAAGCGCGAGAATTACTCTTACGGGCGGAGCAGCGTCGCGTTTCTACGCCGCTCTCAAGCCAGGCGACGGCAATGCAACCGCTTCGGTGCACGTCGCGGCGCCGCATCGCACACCCGTAACACTGCGCAATGTCATCGGAATTTTGCGCGGTTCCGATCCTGCCTTGCGCGATACGTATGTCCTGCTGACAGCCCACTACGATCACCTGGGTATGCGCACGGGCGGCCCCGGCGGCGACCGTATTTATAACGGAGCCAACGACGACGGCAGCGGCACGGTTTCGGTGATGGAAGTGGCGCGCGCGCTGGCCCGGCTTCCCCAGCACCCGCGCCGCAGCATCGTGTTTATGACGTTTTTCGGGGAAGAAGAAGGCTTAATCGGCTCTGCGTATTATGCTCATCATCCGCTGTTGCCGCTGGCCAAGACCATCGCCGATTTGAATCTGGAACAAGTGGGCCGAACCGATTCCACCGAGGGCCCGCAGATTTCCAATGGCTCGCTCACCGGCTTCGATTATTCCGATTTGACCAGCTATGTCCAGCGCGCCGGCGAGCGTACGGGAATCAAGATCTATAAGAACTTAATTGGCAGCGACGCCTACTTCACTCAAAGCGACAATTTTTCGTTGGCCGAAGAAGGCATACCAGCCCAGACGCTGTGCGTGGCGTTCGATTATCCGGATTATCACGCGGTGGGCGACGAGTGGCAAAAGATCGATTATGAAAACCTGGCCAGAGTGAATCGTGCCATTGCCCTGGCGATGTTCCTGATGGCCGATAGCGACCAACCCGTGCGTTGGAACGAGAGCAATCCGAGAACCGAGTCTTTCGTCAAGGCTTGGAAGCAACGAGGGGCGCAGTAGAGTTTTCCATAGGCTCCACGCTTCTGATTCCGTGTTCGGGAATGGAAACGCTGACGCGGCAAGCGGCGCCCGGACAGCCGGGATTGGATACCTCCACCGCACTTTCCGGAAGGCCGAAAAACGGCGACTGGCCAGGCGTGGGATCGGTTGTAGCGAACAGCACCATGCGGCGAATGGCCGCCGGATCGTAGTTGTTCAGCGCTCCCCAGCGTGCCGCCATCCTAGCGCGATCGGCCAGGGTTTGCCGCACGAACAGCGATTGTCCGATGCCGGCCATCGCCAGGAGCAGCCCCATGAAGGCGGCCAGAATCAGAGTGGATTCCACCAAAGACTGCCCGCGCGAGCGGCGGAATTTCATCCTGCCTTTCGTCATTGCGGCGCTCCAGCATTGACCGGAAACGTCACCGTCGGCCGTCCATCCAGTTTCACTTTCATGAACAGCGCGTCCAGTGCGAAGCCGCGCACGGAGACGGTGCTGGCATCCCCGCTATTTATCAGCTCGACGTGCTCCGTGGTGAGGCCGGGAACGACGGGCTTAGACCGATCGGCAGGCGCCGGATCGCCATATACCACCAGATTGCGAACTGCTTTCGCGACGATGGGATCCGCGCTTGTTCCGCGCGGCTGCAGTGCTGCGTAGCGCGCGCCGGCCCGCACCGCGCTCACCAGCTCGCCATAAGTGTAGAACGAGTATCCGATTTCGAAGATGCCCGAGAACATGACTGCCAGCAGAATCAGGGATCCCGCAAATTCAATCAGTGCGCTGCCCGCTTCCGCACTGCGCGTTCCCTTCATTGCACTAACCTCACAGACCCTTCCTGGCTGGAGGCCACGCTGGCCGCGGCCACGTTGGTTGAGGTCAACGGCTGGAAAATTCTGAGAAAAATCACCGGCGCCGGCTCCGTGGCAACCACGCGCACGAAGCGAAAACCGGCCGCCTTGCTGGGCTGCTCCTGCCAGTTGGATTTATCCGATGAGAAGCTGGTTGCGATGTTGGTAATCGATTGCGTCCCCATATCCCAGCGCATGGCATGCGGACCATTCGCCAATCGGCCGGCACCGGTGCGGGCCTGCGCCAGCCCGGAATCGGTTCCGTTCAGTTGTAGCGCGGCGGTCAGGGCTGCTGCGTCGGTGAACGATTGCAACTCCGCCCGAATGACATACATGCGCCCGATGTCGATGCCCAAGCCTGCCAAACCAAGCAGCAGTGTCATAGAAATGGCGGTGACGATGAGGACAAAGCCCTGGTTCGTTTTCCTGCTTCGAGATAGAGAAACTGCCACAATCCAATCATCGTCCTCAATGACGGATTTCGTTAGGAATGTGGATGTCTGATTGGGGAACGGCCTGAGCTTCGGCAGCGAGCCTTGACTTCGTAGTCTCAATAGCTTACCCTGGGTTCACCACTTGCATGCAGCTCTTGCATGCAGACGCCCGGGAGGACGAATGAACATTCGGTGGCGCGGCGCCCGCTGGGGCCTGGGGCTTCTTATTTCGATCGCAGCGCTAACCGCTGCGGCGCCCGATGCCCGGTTGGCCGATGCATCCCAAAACCAGGACATTGCAACCCTGCGCGCTCTGCTGGCCCAACACCTGGATGTGAACGTTCCGGAACCTGACGGTATGACGGCGCTACTATGGGCCGCTCATAATGACGATCTGGATACCGCCAAACTGCTGATCCAGGCTGGCGCCAACGTCAAGGCTGTCAATCGGTATGGAGTGTCCGCGCTTACCGAAGCCGCCACCCTGGGCGATGCGCGGCTGATCGAACTTCTTCTGCAGGCCGGAGCCGATGCGAATACCTCGCTACCGGAAGGCGACACGGCGCTGATGCTGGCTTCGCGAACCGGATCCGTGCCCGCCATGAAAGTGCTGCTCGATCACGGAGCCAAAGTCGACGCTAAGGACAACTGGCACGGTGAAACAGCGCTGATCTGGGCCGCCGGTGAAAACCACCCGGCCGCGATTCGGCTGCTGATCGAGCATGGCGCGGACATGAACGCTCAGACCACGCACCTCATCTGGCCCGAGATGAAGAAAGATCCCGCCCAGGTGATGTCGAAATATCCGGCTGGCGGCCTTACGCCGTTAATGGAAGCCGCGCGCCAGAATTCGTATGAGGCTGCCGAAGCACTGTTACAGGCCGGCGCCAACCCCAACCTGCGCGATCCCAACAAACTCAGCGCCATGCTGATTGCGGTGACTAATATCCATTGGGATCTGGCGAATTTGCTGCTGGAACACGGGGCCGATGCCAACGATGGATCCCTGGAAGAAGCGGTCGAGGTGCGGAACAGCGAGATCCTGCGGCCCGGCAACCGGCGCCCCGACAGCATTGGCGCGCTGGATATGATTAACGCGCTTTTAGCGCACGGCGCCAAGCCGGACTCTATCCTGCCAGGGGCGATCCCGGACAAAAAAGCGCTGGGCGGCGGTTCTCCCGTGGCCGTGGACGCAACGCCTCTTTTTCGTGCCGCCAAAGCCGCCGATCTGGTGGTGATGCGTCTGCTTCTGGACAAAGGGGCGGATGCAGCGCACGTCCTGAAAGACGGGTCCACGCCGCTCATGGCGGCAACGGGGATAGCACCGAAGATATTCATGGCGGACGAGGAAAAAAGAGAACCAACCGACGATGAGAGGCTGCAGGCCGTCCAGCTGTGTCTGGATCATGGCGCCGACGTCAACGCGGTAGAGTCGGCCGACGCCGGAGGGTCCACGGCTTTGCACATTGCGGCGGGCAAGGGCTCGGATCGCATTGTCCAGCTTCTTTTGGAACACGGCGCCAAGACCGACATCAAGGACAAGCAGGGCCGAACGGCTCTGGACGTCGCCAACGGTGTGACACACGGGCCCGCCATGGGACCGCCTCCGGCAGTGCATGAAACCACGGTGGCTTTGATTCGCAAATATATGCCGGCGGCTGCGGAAGAACACGAGACTGCGCCACGATGAGGATCTTGCTTCGTTGTGTCGCGTGGGGGGTGATCCTTGGTTCCGTGCTGGCCGCGGACCAGGACTTTAACGCGCTGCTCAACAAATACTGCGTTACCTGCCACAGTGAGAAGACTCGCACGGGTGGATTGGTGCTTGAGAAACGGGACCTGTCGAAAATCGCCGAAGAAGCGGAAGTCTGGGAAAAGGTGGTCCGAAAACTTCACGCCGGCGCGATGCCGCCCATGGGGCTGCCGCGGCCTGACAATGCCGACGTGGATCGCTTCGCGTCGTGGCTGGAAACATCCCTCGACCGCGCCGCCGCCGAGCATCCCAATCCAGGCCGGACCCTGATTCATCGTCTGAACCGCACTGAATACGGCAATTCCATCAAGGATCTGCTGGATATCGATGTGGACACCACAGACCTTTTGCCGCCCGACGATTCTGTGGACGGCTTCGACAACGTAGCCCAGATGCTCACCATCTCGCCCGTTCTTTTGGAGCGATATCTTTCCGCGTCGGCGAAGATTACCAGGTTGGCGGTGGGCGATCCCGCGGCGGGCGTTACCACCACCATTTATCATGCGAAGCCCGATCTTTCCCAAGACGCGCATGTGGATGGGCTGCCCATTGGAACGGTGGGTGGGCTGGCTGTTACTCATTACTTTCCGCGCGACGGCGAGTATTCCTTTCAGCCGCAGCTTACGCGCTCCATTTTGTTCATCGTTCACGGGATGGAGGACCGTCACTCGCTTGAAGTGACCATCGACGGCGAACGCGTCAAAATGGCGCAATTTGGCGGGATTGAAGAAGACACCAGATCGCATTTGAACGCCGCGCAAGTGGGCGACGAAATCGACGCGCGCATGGCCTTCCGCATTCGCGTGACTGCGGGGCCGCACAAAATTACCGCCGCTTTCCTGAGGCAGCCGTCGGCCCAATCCGCTGAAGTTTGGCAGCAGTATCTGAGGACTGCTCTGGATTCCAACGAAACGAAAGGCGCGCCCCATTTCAACCGGATCGTGATCAAGGGGCCGTACAATTCAACTGGTCCCGGGGATACGCCCAGCCGCCGCCGCATTTTTGTTTGCCAACCTGCTTCCGATCGGGACGAGTTGCCGTGCGCCCGGAAAATTCTTTCCAACTTGGCGCGCCGCGCGTATCGCCGGCCGGTCACCGATAACGACATGGAAACGCTGCTGTCGTTCTATCAGAGGGGACGCAACAAGAAAACATTCGATCAGGGCATCGAAACCGCCATGCGCCGTATTATTTCCGGGCCGGAGTTCCTGTTCCGCACCGAGGCGGACCCGGACGGAGTGAGCCCGAACACTCCCTATCGCATCAACGATTTTGAACTGGCTTCCCGCTTGTCGTTCTTCCTTTGGAGCAGCATTCCCGACGATCAGCTTTTGGCCGTGGCCAGCCAGGGGAAACTTCATGAACGCGCCGTGCTGGAACGCCAGGTTCGCAGAATGTTGAACGATCCGCGGTCAGACGCGCTGATCAGCAATTTTGCCGCCCAGTGGCTGCAGCTACGAAATCTGCGCGGCCTGATACCGGATCCCAACGTCTTTCCCGATTTCGACGACAATCTGCGCCAGGCATTTGTGAAGGAAACTGAGCTGCTGGTCGGCAGTGTCTTAAGAGAGGACCGAAACGTTACGGATCTGCTTACGGCGGACTATACGTTTGTGAACGAAAGGCTGGCTCGCCACTATGGTATCGAGGGTGTCTATGGCGACCGGTTCCGGCGCGTCCCGGTGACAGAGGATGCGCGCCGCGGGCTGCTAGGGCAGGGAAGTATTCTCTCGCTGACTTCAGTGGCCACCAGAACGTCCCCGGTGCTGCGCGGCAAGTGGGTTCTCACTAATCTGCTGGGTATCCCTCCCACTCCGCCTCCGCCTGACGTGCCGGCTCTTAAGGAAAGCAGCGGCGAGGTAGCGCTCTCCATGCGGGATCGCATGGCGCAGCACCGCGCCAGCCCGGTGTGCGCGGGATGCCATCGGGTGATGGATCCCATCGGCTTTTCACTCGAGAACTTCGATGCCGTGGGGCAATGGCGTGTGAAGGACAGCGGGGCCAGGATTGATGCCCGCGACACCGTATATGACGGCACCAAGATAGACGGCGCGCCGGGCCTGCGCGCTTTTCTGCTGAGCCGCCGCTCGGTATTCATACAAACCATGACCGAGAAGCTGCTGGGCTACGGCCTGGGCCGGGCGCTAGGATATTACGACATGCCCGCGGTGCGGGCCATCCTGCGGGATGCCTCGCGAGACGACGATCGGTTCTCGTCAATCGTGATGGGAATTATTTCGAGCCAGCCTTTCCAGATGAGGATGAAACCGGCTGACGCGGTGGAAGCATCTTCCACGGCTGCTGAATAAGAGGAGAATGAAAGCATGTTGATCACCAGGAAGCATTTGCCGCGCCGCACGTTCTTGAAGAGCATCGCCGGCGTCAGCATTGGCTTGCCGCTACTGGATGCGATGATCCCCGCCTTGACCGCCGGCACTACCGCCGCGAAGCCTCAGTTGCGGTGCGCGTTCATCTATACGCCGCACGGCGTGATCCTGGACAAGTGGGTTCCCAAGACGGCGGGCGCGAATTACGAAATCACGCCCATTCTCACGCCGGCCGAGGCTTTTCGCGATCGCTTTCTTATCTTGAGCAACCTGGCTGAGAATCCAGCCAAGCAAGCCGGAGCCGGGCACGCCAGCAGCAGCGCCACCTGGCTGAGCGGCGCGGTGACGAAAGATACCGCCGGCGACGACATCCACGCCGGCACCACCATCGATCAGATGATCGCCAACAAAATCGGCCAGGACACTCCCATGCCGACGCTGGAGCTGGGTATCGAGGATGTGTCGCACATGTCGGGGCAGTGCGAAGGCACCAGCAGTTGCGCCTACCTGAACACCATGTCCTGGCGCACGCCCACCACGCCGCTGCCGGCTGAGATCAATCCTCGAATCGTGTTTGAGCGGATGTTTGGCGACGGCAGCTCCGCGGCTGAGCGGTATGCCCGTTTGCAGGAGGATCGCAGCCTGCTGGATTCCATTACCAGCGCTGCGTCCAAGCTCAAAATTCAAGTGGGCGCGCAGGACCGCACCCGCATCAACGACTATCTGGATAACCTGCGCGAAATCGAGCGCCGCATCGGCCAGATTGAGAAGCGCAACACCGACGCGCAACTATCGGTGCCGGATGCACCCACCGACATTCCCGAGCTGTATGAAGACCATGTGAATTTGATGTTCGATCTGCAAATAGTGGGATTCCAAGCCGACATTACGCGCGTGACAACGTTCATGATGTCGCGCGAGTTGAACAATCGCACTTACCCCCAGATCGGCGTCAGCGACCAGCACCACGTGGTTTCGCATCACATGTACAATGCGGCCCAGATGGAAAAGCATCAGAAGATCAATACCTATCACGTGAAGCTGTTCGCCGGTTTCCTGGACAAGATGCAGAAGACCAGGGACGGCGAAGGTTCACTGCTCGACCAGACCATGATCCTGTACGGAAGCGGCATGGGCGATGGAAATGTCCACAGCCACGACCCAATTTCGGTGCTGCTGGCCGGTGGCGCGAACGGCCGCCTGAAGGGAGGGCGCCACATTCAAATGGAGAAGCACACCCCCATTGCGAACTTGCTGCTTTCGATGATGGATGTGGCCGGCACGCCCATCGACAGCATCGGCAACAGCAGCGGAAAAATCGATCTGCAAGCTTGATCGCGAGGTAGCCGGGTTATTTGGCGAGTTGGACACGTGCTGAATCAAGCGCACGCTGCAGCGCCGCGTCCCCCGGTTTCTGCTTGAGGGCTTCGCTTAATTCGTCGCACGCTTCGGCCACCAGACCCAGCCGCAGATCCACTTGGGCGAGCAATGCCAGCGTGGAGGCATCCCTGTTCTGGTCGCCCAAGGCGCTCGCGAATTCCATGCGTTGCAGTACATTTTCGGCCGAAAGCGCGTCGAACTCGGCCCTTCCAACTGCGATTGGGGTCCCGGCGCGAAGGGCCTGAACCCGCCAGCGATAGTGTGCGCCCGCTTCCAGGGTTCCGGCCGGCACGGAGATTCCCGTGGTCTCGGTTGTGACGTTTAACAGGTTATCTGCTCCATCATTCTCGAGCGTTACGCGGTACGAACCTGCCTTGGGAAAGGCTTTAAAGCGGAGCGTCACGTTGTCTGGGAGAACAACGATGCCAGCTCTGGGATAGAGATCGCTTACCTCCGCGTCGCCGCGAACCCGCACGGCGCCTGACGTGGGGGCCGATTCGGCAACGATGGCGGCCGGACTCGGTATAGGCGGAAGCGGCGGTAATTCCCGCGCGGCGCCGGCTAACTTCGGCACTCCATTCGCGGTCAGCGTCATCTGAGCGCCTGCAGCCAGCTGATAGCGATGACCATTCACCAAAATCAAGACGGCTTGGGATCCCGGCCCCACTTCGAGCGTCATGCCTTCGGAGAGCCAGTCCAGGCTGGAGATAGCGGCCTTTGCGGGGCGAGCAGGCGACCGCACGGTGGCACTGCCGGAGAGGCTAGCCACCACCGCCACGGAATTCCTGCAGCAATCGGCCGCGTATAGTGGCGCCAGCGCCAACGCCATTAGCGTCCATCGAATTGTGGTGTTCAGCATCGGCATAAGAAGCTCCGCGCTTCAGCGCTCCGCCGCCGGGTATGGACGCAGCACGGACTTCAGACCCCAGGCTGCGAACATGCTGAGCAGGATTGCAAGCCCCGGGGCCAGCACCGGGAGCATAATCCGGCTGGAGTGGAATATCCAAAATGCCAGGCCCACATAACCACACAGCAAGATGACCGACGTCACCAGAGAGCCAACGTAATGTTGAGGAAAGCAGAGAGCGGCCGCGGTTGCGCCCAGACATGCCAATCCTACGACAGCCAGGCAGCGCGACAAAGGGATTTCCTCAATAGGATTTCCGCCCAGCATGGTGTTCGCGATCCAGGCCTGAACGAATTGTCCGGGAACCAGTTTGCTATTGCGAGGCACCCGATGTTCGTCGCCATTGGCGGCATAGGTTGCACCCGCGATGACCAGGCGGCCACGAAACAGGTTGGGAGTGGCGCTCAGGCGTGCGGGAACGTCTTTCCAGGAAATTGGAGTCAAATCCTCAAAAGGGACTGAATAATCAATCCAGACCGGCGCGGCCGAAACAGGGTTTGAACGGTCCGGAAATGCGGCTTGTACCACGCGGCTGGCAAATGATTGGTGTCTTCGCCCGGCCTTGTCGGTGTAGAACCGGCGCGCACGTCGAGTAGTCCGATCTTCTTCCTCTTCCAGATTTACCAAGCCAAACAAAGCCGAATATTTCCCGGGACCGAGCAGGTACGCGGTGAGGCGGCTGACGCACTCGGTTCCAATCACGTCGCCCGATTGCGCGGAGTACATCGCTAAGGTCAGCCGATCGGCGTGCGACACAACGGCTCTGGCGAATTCGGGAGACTCGCCCCAGCCGGAGGGGAGCAGCAGGTCGATGGCCACGGCCCTGGCACCGGAGGCGAATATGCTGTCGATGGTCGCGGCGAATTCGCCGGCCCGTTCGGCCAGGGGACGCTGATCTGCATCCACTGTGGCATCGTCAATCGACACCAGCGTCAGGCTGGGATCGGGCGGCGTGGCCGGGGCCAGGGCGAAGCGTTGATCGGCCGTCCGGCCCTCCAGCATGCGGGACACGCGCAATTGCGCGACGCCGGCTGAAATCAGGATGGCAA
>DATHNM010000112.1:0-3173 GCA_035486095.1 Bryobacteraceae bacterium | reverse complement strand
AGCTAGGATCAGCACGCGCGACTACATGGACTTTCGCGCCATCGCGGGTCCAGCTGCGTGCCCCGGAGCTCCCGGCCGTCCGGGTCCGTGTCCGCCCGGTCCGGGACCGCCGGGAGCCGGCGTCTCTTCAGGCGGAGGAATCTTCTTGGGCCGTGCATCCAGGCGCGTCAGAATCAGCTCCTCGCGCGCCTTCTGGAACTTCGGCGTGCCGGCTTTGACTCCAGTGGCCAGCACATCGCGATCGGTTACTTCCTGCGCAGTGGGCAGATATTTCGCGAAGTAGTTCTTGATGCGGTCATTCACTATGCGCTCTGCAGAATGCGCCAGCAAGAACAAAATCTGATCACCCGGCGCAGCCGAAAGCACCTGATAAACCTTGGAAGGCTTCTGCAGCTTGGCCGATTTCAGATCCTTTTCCAGCTTCTTGGCCTTGGCTTCCAGCTTCTGCCATTGGTCTAGTTCGCGCTTGCTCAATCCGATGTTCTTGGTAAACGTGGCCCGGTCTTTGGCCGGCATTTTCTCGGTCAGGAAGTACAGGAACAGGCCCATGCTCTCCAGATGGATATCGATTCCGAAGGGCACCAGCTGCCTGGCCTTCTGCAGCTTTTGCAAGCCTGGATGATTCAACTTGGCGCCCGCCAAATCCGGCGAGAACAGATGCAGCAGCTTTTCTTCCTCCAGCACCTTGATGATGTCCGCGCAGTTGGGTTCGTTGGCGATGTGGCGCAGCTCCTCCAGCAGATCCTGCGTGGCGATGCGCGTCTCCAGCTGAGCTTCGCGCGCGTTGTCATACTGCATCTTGGTGCGCTCTTCAATGGTGAAACCCAAGCGCACTTTGAAACGCAGCAGCCGCAACAGGCGGATGGGATCGTCGTAGAGCGTGTAATTGCTCACCGCGCGCAGCTCCTTGCGCTCCAGATCGCCCACTCCGTTGTTGGGATCGAGCAGCAGGCCGCGGGAGGCTGGATTCAGCGACAATGCAATGGCGTTGATGGTGAAATCGCGCCCGCGCAGGTCCTCATGAATCGTGGCGGGCTTGACCGTGGGTTTCGCACCGGGCTTGGCGTACTTCTCCTGCCGCGCCATGCCTGTGGTGGCGTGTACCCCGCTCGGAAACAGCAGATGGGCCAGCTTGCGGTTGTCATCCTCGGATAGAATTTTCGCGCCGCTTTTCTTAGCCACGGCCTGGGCCACTTTGATGGCGTTGCCCTCGATGGTGAAATCGATATCCAGCATCGGAAAGCCGCCCAACATGTCGCGCATTGCCCCGCCGGTCAAAAACACGTTGAGGTTGGCGTTGGTCGCGGCCGCCTGGATCTCGGAAACCGCCCGGCTCTGGTCGGCGCTCAGGTGGCTCTCGAGCATAAACATGTAATCGCTCATCGCTTGGTCTGTCCCTCGAATCGGTTCAAGCTCTCGGATGATGCTCGTCCACGGTTCTCCGCAACCGGGAACGCACTACATGGGTATAAATCTGGGTGGTCGAGATATCGGAGTGCCCCAGCATGCTCTGCAGGCTTCTGAGATCGGCTCCGCCTTCCAACAGGTGTGTGGCAAACGTATGGCGAAGGACGTGGGGCGTCAGATCGTGGAAAATTCCCGCCTTCTTGCCGTAACCCGCCAGCAACTGCCAAAAAGCCTGCCGCGACATCGCGCCGCCGCGATTGGTGACAAACAGGTATGGGCTGGCGCGCCCCTTCAGCAAACGCGGCCTGCCGTTTCCCAGGTACTGTTCCACGGCCAACAGTGCAGATTTGCCCACGGGTACGATGCGGTGTTTGTTGCCCTTGCCCACCACTCGCACCACTCCCATCTTCATCTCGACCGCCGACACTCGCACCCCGCACAGCTCGGAGACTCGCAGGCCGGTGGCATACAGGAATTCGAGCATGGCGCGATCCCGCAGGCCCTGCGGCTTAACGCTATCGCAAGATGCCATCAGATCGTCGATCTGTTTCTTATTAAGGTATTTAGGAAGACTTTGCCACTGGCGCGGCGCGGCCAGGTGAGCGGTTGGATCGGCGTCTAGTACTTCTTTTTCGATCAGGTGGGCGTAAAGGTTTCGAAGCGTGGTTATGTGCCGGGCAATGGATCGGCTGGCGAGGCCGGCTTTATAAAGCCCATCAATATAGCGCCGGACCGGTTCCGGACTGTCGAGCGGGTCGGCGGGACGCAATGAAGCAGCAAACCTTTTTAAATCAGCATGATACGCTGCGATCGTAGTCCTCGACAAACCCTTCTCGATGCGGCAAAAGTCGAGAAAGGACGCGATATGGGCCGAGATCCCGTCAACGGGTCGCATTCTGCCAATGATACAATATTCGCAAATTTGTTTGGAAGAAAAGTGTTGACGGCGCTTGGCAAACGGGCGCTTTAAGGAGGGATTTGGGGGTCTCAACCCACAAGAAGGTTCTGGTTTCACGCTTTGACCGCGACACCTTGTCCGGTTTCGTCAATCCACAGGGCTATTTGCTGTCGGACGGTTTGGAGCTGATGACGCAAGCCGGATCGGTCAGCATAGTGCCTTATGACGAGGTGAAACTGGTCTGTTTCGTGCGCGATTTCCAGCAAGGCGAGCCGCGCAAGGAACTGCGCCTGTTCACCACCCGGCCCAAGCTGGAAGGGCTGTGGCTGCGCATGTATTTCCGGGATGGCGATGCCATGGACGGAATCCTTTCGAACAACCTTCTGCTGCTGGACACGTTCGGTTTTTCGGTGGTACCGCCCGACCCGGGCTTCCAAAACCAGCGCATATTCGTTCCCAAGGGCGCGCTATCGCGCATCCAGGTTCTGGGTGTGGTGGGCAGTCCGTTACGAACACCGCGTAAGCCTAAGCTGACGCCGAAGGAGCAGATCGAGCTGTTCTGAAAACCCGCTGCACTAGAGTTTTTTCACCGTTTCTTCCACCTGCCTTGCCAGCGCGAGGTAATCGTCGCCGGTGAGGTGCAGCGCGGACCCGAATGTGATGTCGACGCGGCCCGGGCGCGCCATCTTCCAGGTCTTGTGCAGGACGCGCTGCATGCCCTGGATGCGGATGGGAACCACCGGAATGCCCAGTTTGGCGGCAATCATCCCGACGCCCGGCTGGAAGGGCGCGATCTCGCCGGCGTCCGTCATGATGCCCTCCGGAAAAATGAGCAGGCACCATTTGTCGTTGGACAATTCGCCGATAT
>DATHNM010000111.1:0-10121 GCA_035486095.1 Bryobacteraceae bacterium | reverse complement strand
ACATTGAAGATGGGCGCCGGCTTGCCATCCACTGTTACCGTCGTACCGGCGAGAGTGTCAGGCAGTGGGACGCTGGGACTGAGTGCGACGCCGTTCAGGTTGCGGGTGAGATGTGCGCCGAAAAGCGTGGCAATCGCGCCTGGACTTCCGCCGCTGACGAAGCTGGCCGCATTAGTAAACGCGGCGGTAGAAATCACCGGGGCAGCCGCTGGCACAACCCCGTAAACCTCGCGAATGCGATTGTTCGTCGAATCGGCGATGTACATGTTGCCCCCCGCATCCAGTGCGACGCCGAAATTGCCACTCAAAGCCGCGGATGTGGCCGGGCCGCCATCGCCGGAAAACCCTGGCGCACCAGAGCCGGCGATCGTGTTGATGGTCCCGCCGGTTGAAACCATGCGCGTGCGAAAGTTGAGGTCGTCGTTAAAATACAAGTTTCCGGCCGAATCCGCGGTGATGCCCCCGGGGAAATTCAGTGCCGCGCCAATCGCCGGGCCGCCATCGCCGGAGAAACCGGCAGTTCCATTGCCCGCAATGGTTGTGATGGTGCCATCGAGCGCCACTTTGCGAATGCGTTGATTGAACTGATCCGCGATATAGACCACCCCAGCGCCGTCGATCGCAACCGCGGTGGGATTGTTGAGCGACGCATCCACGGCAGGGCCGCCGTCGCCAGAGAACGCTCCGGTGGCGGGCGTTCCAGCGCCGTTGCCGGCAAACGTGGAGATGGTCCCGGTGGGCGTGATGCGGCGAATGCGATGATTGCTCTGGTCCGCCACCAACACGTTGCCCGACGCATCTATAGCGACGCGAACTGCATTATAGAAACTGGCATCGATGGCCGGACCGCCATCGCCTCCGTAGCCCTTGTTGCCATTGCCGGCCAAGGTTGAAATAATGCCCGCGGCATTCACTTTTCTGATGCGCTGGTTTCCCACGTCCGCGATATACAGGTTGCCGGCAGAGTCCCCGCGAATGCCGGTGGGAGTGTTGATCTGAGCGTTCTTGGCCGGACCGCCATCGCCTGAAAAGCCGGCGGTTCCCGTACCCGCAACAGTAGAGATGTTGCCGTTGGGAGCCACCTTGCGAATGCGATGATTGAATTGATCGGCAATGAAAAGATTGCCCGATTGATCCGCGTATACGTCGACGGCGACGTTCAGAGCCGCTTGCACCGCGGGCCCACCGTCACCGGAGAATGCCGCGGATCCGTTTCCCGCGACAGTCTGAATGTTACCCGGAGTTTGCGCGAAGATGGAAGCACAACACAGTAAGAAATATGGAAGCAGGCGCATGGATAACCTCATACTCCCATGATCGCGGCGCGCCGGGCAACAAACGAGCCAAAACTGTGCGCCAATACTCGGGTTTACTCTAGACATGCTGGAGAATGCACTGAGGCTTCATCAAGCCGGACAACTGGCTGAGGCGGAAGCGATCTATCGCAAGATCCTGGCCATTGACGCCCGGCATGCAGATAGCCTGCATCTACTGGGCATGATCGAACAGCAGCGCGGAGCAGGCGACGCAGCCGTGGAAATGATCCGTAAGGCGATTGCGATCAACCCGAATGAAGCGGCCTATCATTCCAACCTTGGCACCATCCTTCAAGCGCAAGCCAAGTTTGACGAAGCGGTCGCATGTTTCGAGCGTGCACTGGCACTCAGCCCAGAGTGGGCCGAGGTGCATAGCAATTTAGGCAATGTTCTCCAAACGCAAGGTAAGTTCGAGGAAGCAGCCGCATGCCAGCAGCGGGCGCTGTCTCTGAAACCCGACTGCGCCGAAGCGTGGTCTAACCTGGGGATTGTCCGCCAGGCGCAAGGCCAATTGAAAGACGCAGTTGCCTGCTATGAAAGCGCGCTGGCGCTGAAGCCGGACTATGCCGACGCCCACAACAATCTGGGCAATGCGCTCACCACGCTAGACAAACTTGACGACGCCGTGGCGCATTACGAACGTGCGCTGATGCTGAAGCCAGACTGGGCGTACGCCCACAACAATCTAGGCAACGTGTTGGCGATACAAAACAGCATCGAGGACGCGCAGGCGCACTACGAACGGGCTATTTTCCTCAAACCGGACTACGCGAACGCTCACAATAATCTGGGGAATATTCTTAAGGAGCTGGGCCGGTTCGAGGCTGCGATGGCGCACTATGGACGGGCCATCGCCATCCAACCGGACTATGCGGAGGCGCATTTAAATCGCACGGAGATCAAATCTTTCGAACCGGGCGATGCCGATCTGGCTGCGCTTGAGGCATTAGCCGGCACTAACGAATTGTCCGCGCATAAAGCGCTGCACATCCACTTTGCTCTGGGGAAAGCGCTCGACGATGTTGGGGATTACCCCCGTGCCTGGGAGCATCTGTTGGCGGGCAACGCGCTCAAGCGGCGCCAGATTCATTACGACGAAAAGGCTGTCTTCCAACTTTCCCGGCGTATTTTCTCCGTGTTCGATCGCAGCCTGTTCCAGCAATTTGAGGGACAGGGCGATCACTCATCGGCTCCCGTTTTCGTGGTTGGAATGCCGCGTTCCGGTAGCACGTTGATAGAGCAGATTCTTTCCAGCCATCCCCAAATTCATGGCGCGGGCGAACTGACAGCCCTGGAGAAAATGCAGCTTGCGTATCCCGAACAAATCCCGCAGCTGGATGGCGCCGGATTGCGACGGCTGGGGCAATGGTATCTCGCCTGCCTGCCGCAAGTGAATAGCGGCAAGGTCCGGATCGTGGATAAATTGCTTGGCAACGTCTGGCGAATCGGCCTGATCCGCCTGATGCTGCCCAACGCAAGAATCATTCACATCACGCGCAGCCCGATGGACACTTGCGTGTCCTGCTACTCCAAGCTATTCACATTTGGCCTCTATTTCAGCTACGATCTGGCGGAGCTGGGCCGCCACTATCGCGTTTACAGCGAACTGATGGGTCACTGGCGATCCGTTCTGCCGGCCGGCGCGATGCTGGATGTGGCCTACGAAGATGTGGTCGATGACCTGGAAGGACAGGCTCGCCGCTTGATCGATTATTGCGGCTTGCCCTGGGACGATCGCTGTATCGGCTTTCATCAATCCAGCCGGCCGGTGAGAACCGCGAGCGCCGTTCAGGTTCGCCGTCCTCTGTACCGGAGTTCGGTGCAGCGCTGGCGGCGTTACGAAAACGGCCTGGGCCCGTTGCTGGATGCGCTTGCCGATCCGCTACCTTGAGGAAGCCAGACGCTATTTTCCCGGCGTATCGAAGCCGGCTGCCATGTTCCCTCGATAAACCATCAGACCGACGTGCTCCAGGCGGCTGGTGTAATCCACCCAGATCTCGCCGCCCATATCGGTCCAGCGCCTGCAGAAACTATAATCCTCGCTCAGGTAGAACCCGGTTTTCTTGTCGATCATGCAATTGAATAACGCGGAGCGCCACGGGCTGCCGGACAGCGGGGTGCTGCCTTCGTGCTCATGGGTGTAGCGCAGCTCGGGATAATGCTCGATCATGGCCTCTAGCACCGATCGCCGAATCATCAGAAACCCTGTGCCCGCATAACGCGATCTCACGAAGCCGTTGCGAACCACCATGTCTGGTCCCGGTTCGCGCTCGACGACGTAAGAAAGCGTTGCCGATTCCAGCGGCGTTCGCCCAGCTTGCACGGCCCCGGGCATGGCCTCCCAGTTGATCTGTTTCGCCGGATAAACCGCGGCCGTGACATCGGCGCCGAATTCCAAAAGCCGCAGCACCGCTTCGGGCTCGAATCCGATATCGGCGTCGATAAATAGCAAATGGGTCGCGTTGGGATTTTCCAGGAAATGACAAACGATGGTCTGGCGCGCGCGTGTAACAAGCGCGTCACCGGCCTGCAGCAGGTAGTTCAAATTCCAACCGCGCGGCGTAAACGCCTTCTGAAGCTTGAGCAGGGAGACGGCGTACAGCCAACTGACTTGGCCGCCAAAGCAGGGAGTGCCGATGGTAACCGAATAAGACATGGTGGAAGATGCTCGTATTGTAAGCCAACCCGATCCAACATTTTGACAAAGCCTTACAGGTTTGGCGCCCATTGCATCGGTCTCTAGTAGTGAGTGTGTGTGATTCACGCCACCGGAGAGTTCCGATGAAACTGGAGAGTTCCGATGAAAACTATACGTAACAGCATCCGCTGCACCATCGCGTTGGCAGCGCTCACCCTTTGGGTGAGTTTCGCGGCGGACATTGACGGCAAATGGACCGGTCAGGTGGAAGGACGGAACGGTCCGCAAACCCAGACCCTGATGTTGAAAGCCTCAGGCAATACTTTGACCGGCAGCGTGCAAGGCGGCCGCGGCGGGCCCGTGGAGATAACCAACGGAACAATCGACGGCGGGAACGTTGCGTTCACTGTGGTCCGCGAGTTCGGCGGGAACAAGGTTACGCAGGAGTACAAGGGCAGCTTTTCTGGAGGCGATCTGAAACTGACGGTCTCCGGCGGCCGTGGCGAGCCTCGCGAGGTGAGTTACAAGAAGGAATAGCTGTAATCGCCTGGATTCAACGATACAATGGGGGTTCTGGCCCTTTTGAATTGTTGTGTCCAAGCGCCTATTGAGTAGTCTGTTGCTTTTTGCCGCCGCAGCGGCTTCTCAGGATGTTGTGCGCCGGGCCGGCGCATTCTACCAGCGCACTGAATATCAGGACTCGCTGCATGTCCTGGCGGAAGATCCCGCACCCGGCGCCGAAGCCTATTTGCTCAGCGGCAAGAATTACTTCATGCTGGGGGACTACAGGCGGGCCATCGAGTTCTTCGAAAAGGCTGTCGCGCTGTCTCCCAACAATTCCGATTACGAACTTTGGCTTGGCCGGGCGTGGGGTCGCCGCGCGGAAACCAGCGGCTGGCTGGCGGCCGGAATGCATGCCTCCAAGGTTCGCCAATGTTTCGAGAGGGCGGTTGCCTTGGACCCTCACAACCATGAAGCGAAAAACGATCTCTTCTCGTTCTACCTGGACGCGCCGGGTTTTCTTGGCGGTGGAATCGAAAAGGCCGAAGCCATTGCCAAAAGCATAGCCAAGGAGCGGCCGCCTGAAAGCGAGTTTGAACAAGCTCAGATAGCCGAGCGCAGGAAAGACTATCCGGCTGCGGAGGCGCACCTGCGCCGCGCCATGGAGCTGGCGCCCACCGAGGCCGGCCGCATCGTGGATCTGGCGCGATACGTTGCCAAACGCGGGCGTCTGGCCGACAGCGACGCGCTGTTCGACCAAGCGCGCAAGTTGGCGCCCAACAAACCCACCGTGGCGTTCGCGCAAGCCCGGGTGGACATCGAAAATCAACGAAATCTGGAACAGGCGCGCGGGCTGTTGCAGGGATATCTGCACGCCAGTCTGACTCCCGACGATCCTCCCCGGCAGGAAGCCGAGAAACTTTTGCGGCGCGCGGGCGGATGACGAATCGCTCGGCTCGCTCCGGCGCGGCTCTCAAAACTTATTTCGTTCTGCTGTTTTTCCTGGCGCTGAAGGCTGCTGGAAATTCCGCCATGGCGTGGGGCATGAAACAGGTGCCTGAACGGATGTCGATAAATCCCGCGCTCTATCTGCACGCCATGCTGAACCCGTTTGTCGCCATGGGAGTGATCGCGCTGATCCTGGCTTTGCTTACGCGCATGGCGCTGTTCAGCCTGGCGGATCTGAGCTTTATTCTTCCAGTTACTGCGATCGGTTACGTCATCGCCGTCTTCCTGGGGAAAGTGTTCCTGCATGAAACAGTCACGCATCAGAGATGGCTGGGAACGCTGTTGATCTTCTGCGGCGCCGCATTGGTGGGGTCCACTTCCCGCAACACCACGTCCCCGGAGGGTCAGTCATGAAATGGGCTCTGGTGGCAGCCATGGTGCTGGCCACGGTGCTCGGCGACCTGTTGCAGAGCCACGAGATGAAACAGGCCGGCGAGCAATCCGTAAGCGCGCGAGGATTCGCACGCTTGCTGCACGTCATCGCCCAGCGCCGCTTGCTGATCCTGGGCATCGCCTGCAACGCGGTGTCGTTCTTTTCGTTTATGGCTCTGGTACAAACCGAACCGCTGAGTTTCGCGGTGCCGGCCTCATCGGCGAGTTTTGTGCTGGAGACGCTGCTCGCCAAATTCGTCCTCCACGAGCGGCTGGGAGCGCGACGAGCAGCGGGTGCGCTAGCCGTGCTGGCCGGTGTGGTGCTGGTGGGTGGCTAGCGCCGTAAAGACCCAACTGCGTTCCCAAGCGACGTCACACCCGGCTCCTGGTGAACGAACTTCATGAAATCGGATTCCGCCAGACGCGAGGGATGCAGCTCGCCGCCCAGTCCGAAAAAACGGCAAAAGCTCATCACAAGCGGACGCCAGCGCACCGGATCGATACGCGGGCGGGGGCCGTCACCGGTCAAGAGATCTTCGTCGACATGCAGCTTGACGATATGCACCTCGAAAACATTGGCGCTCACATTCTTGCCGAATGACCGGTAGTGGTGGACGACTCCCTCCATTTGTACGGGGCATTCCAGGACGCGCGGCGGCTTCACGGTTTCCGAATCAATCGGCGTTAGCCCCGAAATTGCGAATTTGTTAGGTTCATATTCATATCCCCACTCGCGTTTTCTTTCGGGAACTGGATTCTTACCGGTGGTGAGGGCTAGCCGATCGACATGCGTGACCAGATCTTCGGAAGGCAGATTGATCACGCACTCCCGGGTACGGATCAGGTTATCGGAAGTCTGGCCCATCTGGCCAAGCCCAAGCATGCAGGTCCAGCCCAGCCACCAGGCCGACGACATAGGCGCCAGATTCGGCGAACCGTCGGGATTGGTGGTGCTGATAAGGGCCACGGGTGTTCCAAAATACAGAATGGTGGGATCGATGGTTCGGTGCATGCCCTGACGATATCGGGTTTGGGCAGCGCGAACTATCCGGATCTTGCTCTGAAACTCAATCGCCGGAACGGACCGAGGCCACGGGAACCAGGCGACCATCGCGGATGTGATAATCGGCGCCGCGCCAGCGGATGCTATTGCGTCCGAAGCTGGTGAGCCAGATGGCGAACGCCACGGCATCCCAAACCGGAATGAGCGGCATTTGTTTCCACAAACCAGATTGGCGCAAGCCATGTATTCCGATGATCCAGGTCATCGCCGTGCGCAGCACGATATAGCCGCCCAAATAGCCCAGGGCGACAGCTGCCGAAGCATGCACGGCCACGGCTGCGAGCGACCACGGCAAACCTTGCGTGAGCAGTAAGCCCAGATGACCCCAGGGACGCATGTGGCGCATCACAACAATCCATCGCAGGCGCTTATGCAGCAGGTCGCCGATCGACGCGTAATCGCACACGGTTTCGATGGAGTAGCGCAGCAGAACGACCTCGAAGCCCTGTTCAGCGATCAGACGGCCCACCAGCAAATCGTCGGCGGGGCGATTCTCCAACTCCGGATAACCGCCAAATCCACTCAGGCGGGCGCGCGTGGTGGCGATGGTGGGTCCTAAAGCGAACTTCACTCCGTCCAATTGCCAGGCCACCAAAATGCCCGCGTAAAAATCGGACATCATTCCCACGCTCTGCAAATGGTCCGTTAAAGTTGTGAGTTCGGTTGGAACATAGAAACAGGTTACGGCGCCCACGCCCGGGTCGCGCAGCGGAGCTACCAACTGCCGAAGATAGTCGGGACGCACGCGCACGTCGCTATCGCTGATGACCACCACTTCATGCGCGGCGTCGTTCACCAGACGCGCCAGTTTAGCCACCTTGTCGTTGGTCGCTACGCGCAGCGAACCGTACAGAATCCGAATCCGGCACTGTGGAAAATCGGCGGTAAGCTGCGCCAGAACTCCGAGGACAGCATCGTCGTCCGGATCGACGCAAAAAACCATTTCATACTCCGGATAATCCAGACGGCAGAAACTAGCCAGGTTTTCGCGCGCGTCCGGATCCAATCCCCGAATCGGCTTCAGGATGCTGACAGGCGGCGTGAACGCAGCATCCCGGACGCTCACCGGCTGCCTGAAATAGCGCCACGAACTATAGATCGCGATCAGGTAGTAAATGAACGGTATGGCCGCAACGGCAAGAAACAATTCGGTGACGTGCGGCATCTTCTTTAGGCTACTCGACCACCGAATGGTTCGTCAGCAACAACTTGCCTCCGCTTTGCGCGACAACGGTGAGCAGTTTCGGATCGATCAGCTGCTTCAGCCGCCCCTCGGATTCCTGGCGGATCACCAGATAATACCGCTCCGGCTGCAGCCACAGAGCTTTCCATTGGGTGTCATCGATAAAAACGTTGGGAGCGCCGGGCGCGTAGGAGCCGTACACCAGATTGTTGAACCGGCCGTTGAGCAGCAGCGCGTCGCGATTGGTGTAAAAGAAAACCGATGAAAACCAATAATAGTGATGATCCACGATGAGTCTTCCGGCGGGCGAACGAAGCAGTTTCTCAGCCAGCGGCCGCGAGGAAAGGAACGGATCGAACGCCGCCATGGCGATGCGGGCGGCTTGAAAAAACAGAATCGCCATCAAAGCAATGGCCAGGAAGGCACGCTGCCCCTGGGCGCGAAAGGTGCCGGCCGCTCCCAGCAGAAACGCAATAGCGGCCACCATGAGCGGAAGCCTCAGATAGGCGAAAGACGCGATGGTCAAATCTTCCATATGTCCCAGCGAGAGTTTGTAAGCGCCGGGATTGGAAGTCAGCGCCGCGGAGATATCCCCTGGCGTGGGAAGATTCCACGCCAGAAAATAGAGCGTGAGCACCGTGACCGCGGCGGCCACCAATATTCCGCACAGCACGCGCGTGCCATAGCGGATCCACTCGCCGCCCGCCGCCATGGCCGATCCCAACAGCAATGCGAGCGCCGGATAACAGGGCATCGAATAGTATTCCTGGGTGGTGGAAAAGGTGAAGAACACCAGCAAAAAGCCAGTCCAGCACAGCGCCAGCAAACGCGCCCGGCCCGCCCGATCCAGCGGCTTGAAACTGAGCTTGAACAATGCGGGAAAGTACACGCTCCAGGGAAACAACCACAGCAAATGGAAGCCCCAGAAGTAGAGCCGCGGGACGGTATCGTAATCGCGCGGGTAGCGCATGTTCAAAAAGCGGAGCAGTTGCTCGTTGATGAAATAGAACCACAGGAAGCCATGATATTCACCCGGGGCGCTGTGCATGGTGAAATCGAAAAGGGGCGGGTTTCTCAAAGCCGCCAGGATGTGCCAGGGCGCGGCGATCAGCAGCGCCACCAGCAGGCCACTCAAGGGGTGCAGCGCCCGCCAGACTTTGGCATGGAACAACTGTCTGGTGATGCCGAGGTAAATAAGTGCCGCGGCCACTGGGAACAGCACGCCCACCAGGCTTTTGAATAAGAGACTGGTTCCCAAACTGGCCGCCATTACGAAGGCCCACCAGCGCTGCCGCGGCTCACTTTCGTCAATGGCGCGCAGGAACGCCCACATGGAAAGGGCGATGCTGGCGGTGAGCATCACGTCGGGGATCAAAATTCGGGTAAACAGAAAAAGTCCGAAACAGGTGGCTATGCATAGGCCGGCATAGAGTCCAGCCCGGCGGCCGAACGCCCACATACCGAACGCGGTGGTCACCCACGCCAACGCAAGCGCTGCCAGCACCATGGGAATACGCGCGGCCCAATCGGTAGCTCCGAAAACTTTAAACGAACCAGCGATCAGCCAATAGATCAGCGGCGATTTTTCAAGGTAGGGGATGCCATCCAGCCGCGCGGTTACAAAATCGCCGGACGTAAGCATATTGCGCGCTATCTGCGCCTGCACCGCGTCCACGTCGTCCATCAGCGACGGGGGCGAAATCATGCAGCCCGCATACACCGCGGCGGCGACCAGAAGAACTATAAGGTAGCTGTGAAAACGTTTTCCATCACCCGGCGTGCCGGCCCCGCCGACGCTCTGGTCTGGATTCCCCATTTTTTCATCCAAAAGAACAGTGTCATCAAGCCCCACAGGTGATAACCCAGATTGGCGCGCCGGTCCATATGCGCTCGCACATCGGCTTCGATCTTCGATACCTGGAAAAAGTCAGCATGCTCAGAGGACGCAAACGCCACGGCTTCTTCGAGTATTGGCCGTAGCGGCCCGCGGAACCAATCATGCGTCGGGATGTCGAACCCTATTTTCGATCTGTTGAGAAT
>DATHNM010000110.1:0-7782 GCA_035486095.1 Bryobacteraceae bacterium | reverse complement strand
GGAACACAGCCCATGGTGACCGGCCGATGCACGCGCAGCAGCTCTTTTAGATCGTGCGGATCGCCGTACGCGATGGAAATGCCGGAGGCGAAATAGCCATAGCAGAGGATCCTCTCGAAAACATGAGCCAGCGGAAGAACCGAGAGCGCGCGATCCACGCGGCGAAATTCCAGGCGCTGCAGGCACTGCCGCAAATCAAAACAGATGTTGGCATGCGTGAGCATCACGCCTTTAGGCGTGCCCGTGGTGCCGGAGGTATAAACAATGCTGGCCAGCGTTTCATCGCTCAGCGAGCCCGCCAGGCTGCGCACCGATTCCAGCGCATCGGGATCGGGCAGTTCAGGATGGGTACCCATCTGATCGCACAGGCGCACATGCCAGGGCGCAGCGCGATCGTCCAGAGACAGGAAGCCGCACACGGCGGGCAACCTGTTTCGCAGATCCTCGAGAACGCTGCTTTGTGTATCTCCCGCAAAAAGTACGGCCCGCGCCTCGGAATGGCCGAGTACAAACTCCACCTGTGCCAGGGGCGCGGTGGCATAGAGAGGAACAACGATCATGCCGGCCGTGAGGCAGCCGAAATCGGCGATGTGCCATTCCGGGCAGTTGGCGGCCCAGATGGCAACGCGGTCGCCTGGCTGGAGGCCAAGTTCGCGCAGATAACGGCGCACCGCGAGCACGCCTTCCACGAATGCGGTGCTGGAACAAAACAGAGCTTTCCCATCTTTGCCCCGAAAAGCGAGCAGATTCTCTCGCGGCGGGGCATCGGCTATCTGGAGGAACAGGTCAATCAGGGTGCGCACACACCGTACACCTTTCGTTCCTCCGAACAGGCGCGCGCCACGATGGCTGCAATTTGTCCGCTCCAGGAGTGCGAGAAGAAGATGCCGGTTGGATCCAGTGTCTCCAGAGCCGCGCTGGACTCGTCGTAGATAGCCAGGCCGCCATCGTCGGAAGCTTCCACGGCCGTGACGGACGGCACAAATCCCTCGCGCACCGATAGCAGCCCCAGAGCCAGTTCCACCGCTGCCGTGGCCGCTCCCAGATAACCGGTGGCGCGGGTCATGGAGCTCACAATCGGCACTTGACCTAACGCATCCGCGACGCTGCCGCTGGCCGCGCTTCCGGGCGAGACTGCGAAGTGAAAGGACTGGCAAGTTTCAGGCAGCCGGCGAACCAGTTTGCGAAGGCCGCGCCCGGAGGTTTGCTCCCCGTTGCGCGCGGGAGGTTCCAGCGAGCATTCGATTCCAAGAATTTCGGCGAAGATATTGGCGCCACGCTCGAGCGCGTCGCTGCGCCTTTCGATCACGAAAAATGCCGCGCCCTCGGCGGGAACCATCTGTTGGAAGTGCGCCGTATCGCCTGCCAGAACGCCCGCCTCACTCAGCGCAAACAGCGACGTGGGATGCAGCAGAGAATCGAAGCCGCCGACAATCGCGCCATCGCAGCGCCCTTCGGCCAGTTCGGTGCACGCCGCCTGCAGCGCCAGTGCCGGCGCAGTTTCGCTGTGCACAAAATTACCGCTCGGCCCTTTCGCGCCAAATTCAGTGGAGAGCAGCGCCATGCCGCCGTTGCCCAACGTCCGCAACGAGAAATAGGGATCGATCAACTTGCTGGGTATGCCGCCCAGGAGCCGGAAATCCAGCTCATGATCGGGGCCCCAGGCGAAGTCCAGGGCGCGCGAAAAATCCGTATAATCCAAGCCGGTCTGGCCGGAAGCGGTAAAGATGGCGAAACGAAAAGGATCGATCTGGCCGCGCTGCAGGCCGCTTGTTTCGAAAGCTTCTATGGCCGCGCGCATGGCCAGTTGCACCGGCCGCGACATGTATTTAATCGACTTCGGAAACCGCAGCAGACCGCTCAGATCGAAATCCGGACAGCGCGCCGAAGCAATGGCGTCGCAGGAATCCACTCCCAGCGGAATTTCGTTCTTTACCGCGCTATCGCCTGCCAGCAGGCGCTCCAGATTCACCGCACGCCCCACACCCAGCGGAGTTACAATCCCAATGCCGGTCACCGCAATATCGAACACTTCGGATCGCCCGGTAAGGCTACTGTGGGGCGCCTGTGTATGTACGTGGGCGCTCATTTAGCCCTTCCCGCCCCCGCACTGCGTTCCAGGAACGTGGTTGAGCAAACCAACTCGCGATCTCGCACGGTCTGTACACGGATTCGTTTCCCCTTGAGTTCAGGGTAGCGATCCAGGTCTCCATTGGTCAGTTCCATATCGATGGTTCCCGTCTCCAGCGCCAGTGCGGTAACCACGGGCGCGTGGGATGGATGATGCAGAAATCCGTTTCCAAGGGCATTCTTGAGGCTTTGTTTGGCGCAGCAGGCGCGCACATACCACTCGTCGGCGGCCGAACCCGCGCTGTCTTGCAGCACGCGGCGCTCGGAACTGCTCAGCGATTCGGTGGCGCGTTCGTGCGCCAGTTCGGCGAGATGTTTGACATCCACGCCGAGCAGATTGCCCTGCGTGAGCGCGGCAATGGCCACCGCGGTGCCGGTGGTGTACGAAAGAGAAACGGAAGGCGCGGCGCCCAGCCGTTGCACCCAGCGGCCGCGAGCGAACAGCCGGTCGTCGAGGCCGGAGTGAATCTCAACATCGGCGGCGCAGACATCCAGTCCCGCCGTCTCCTTCACCAGAATCCGCACGGCATCTTTGGCCGCGCATCGGCCTGCCAGCCATTGCTGCGCGGCTGTTCCGGTCATTTTGGTCCACTCTTGTCTCTCTGCGCTCGACAAAACCAGATGCGCCAGAACCTGCGTCCAGATTCCGTGTGAGGCCTCCAAGAGTTCCGGCGCCAGATCCACGCGGGCGCAGAACACCGGATTGCCGGTCAGATGCCGGATCGGATCCAGCCATGCGATGCCGGTCCGCGTGCTGCGGGGAAAAAGGCGCAGATCCCACAAGGCGCGCGGCAGCAGGAAGCGGCGGTCTTCCCAGCTTTCCAAGCGATAAAGGACGCTGCCTTGTGCGTCGCGAATTTCAATGTCGGAGTGAATGTCCTTGTCGCCCACGTGCGTCACAGCCACGTCGCAACGGAGCCGCGTGCCGGGCGCTCGCAAGGGTCCGTAGCAGTGCAGCGCACCCAGGCGATAAGGGAAAATATCGCCGGCTTTTTGCAGACACTCCTGCGACCAGAAGGCGACCACCTGACCGGCGGCATCCAAGACCACGGGGTCAGTGAGAAACCCAGGCTCCGGATGATCCTTGACCAGCGTGTTGCGCGGCAGCACTTCCAGCGTTGCGGACGTTCCGTTCGATCCGGTTTCGTCCATGGAGCGCACCGCGCGCAGCGAAGGGCCGTGAAACATGCCTTCGGCATAGAGACGATCGGGCGACCACGCGGAAGCTTTGCGGTGGGTGAGCGCCAGCGGTTTCGCGGCGGGAGGTTGTGGATAATGGTCGGCAAAAACCATCAACCCTTCGGCACACACCGGCCGCAGTGTACTTTCGCTGAATTCACGAACTCTGACCATCACGGCGCCAGCCTCGGGAGTCTGTTCCGCCGTGATATCAAGAATCTTTTCGCCGTGTTCCAGCGCAACCCAGCGGCTGGCGCGGACATCGCGCATACCAACCAGTTTCTTGCCCGGAGCAAGCGTCGCACCGGCCTCCGCCAGCACCTCCATGGTAAAGGTGAGGGGGAACACCGGCAGCGCGAGCAGCGACGGATCGTCTAGCGACACGTTCCGGCCCAGCGTATGATCCACCAGTAGCGGCTGATCCACCGGAGACAATCGCAGAAGTATGCGCGCCTTGACACCGGGAACCAGTTCCTTAACATCGGAAATGAATGGCAGCGCAGGCTGCGCGGGCGCGGCCGCCGTTTGAGGAGCATTGCGCGTCGCGAAATACGAATTGAGCACGCGCTGTTGCGTTTCCAAAAACTGCGACATGGTTTGCATGTGCGCCGCCAAAGCGGCTGCTGCCGGCTGTGGTTCGGGCGCCTTCGCGGGCGCCGGCACATTCGCTGGTTGCCCGACTGGTTGCCCAACTGGTTGCGGCTGATCCACCCGCGGCTTCAGCAGAGGTTTGAAATCGGCGGGCAGCCGCACAGGCTGCAATCCCATTTTGATGCGCATCAAAGGACGCGCCGGCGCGGCCACGCCTGAAATCGATTGCGGATTTCGCCGCTCATACAGCCGTTTAAGATTCACGGGCACATGGTGCGCCACCAGCTCCGCCACCAGATGCTGAAGCTGATGAATCCCGGTTCGATGCTGCACGTTGGCGGGCACGCAGCAGTGTTGCTTGCGCCGCAGAATATCGCCGACAAAACCGGTGAGGCCGGAGCGCGGGCCCGCTTCGATAAACAACCTGATTCCGTCGCGATGCATATTTTCGATGGTCTCGCGGAAGCGCACCGCGGACGACCATTGCACAGAGGCCAGTTCGCGAATCTGGGCGCCATCGGATGGGAAAGCTTCCGAAGTCACGCATGAGTAGGTGGCGATGCGCGGCGGCGCGATGGTCACCGATTCGAAATGTTCGCGCAGCCGTTCCGCGAACGCCGCAAACAGCGGTGTGTGATAGGCGCGGCCGAAGGGAAGCTCCTGACATATCGCCGCGGTATTCGCCAGTGATTCGCGCGCCTTACGAACCGATTCCTCGCTGCCGAACAGGACCACCTGATTGGGGCAGTTATCGAGAGCGATGAACAACTTTCCGCCACTGTTGCGCGCCAGCAATTCCACCGCGGCAGGAGCCACGCCGGCCACGGCCAGCAGTACGCCGGTTTGAATGGCCGCCGAATGCTGGAGTTCCTCAAAGACCTGATTGACACCGCGCACATGATGCAGCAGCGCAGCCTTGGTGTCCGTTCTCACAATGCCGCTAGCCAATAGCGCCGAGTGTTCGCCCGTGCTGTGGCCGACCACCGCGTCGGGCTGGATGCCCAGATGCGAAAGCAGCGCATGCACCGCCTGGTTGCCGCAAAAAACGGCCTCCGCGCCTACATCCATCGAAAACAGTCTTGCTTCCGCGGCCACGCCGGGCGGCGGATACACACTATCGCTGAGGCGATATCCGCGATTCGCGAACGCCTCATTCATAAAGTCGAACCATTGCCGGACTTCCGGAAAATGAATGCAAAGGTCCGACAACATTCCGGCATACTGGGCGCCTTCACCGGGGAACATCAGCGCCACGCGGCCCGTGCCACCGAGCGGCTCCTTGCAGAAATAGATGCCCTCCACCTCACGGATGCGGCGGGTACGGCTGTCCTGCAGTCGCGTGGACGCGCGGGACAGCTTCTCGGTCAATTCCTGCCGGTTGCCTGCGACCACGGCCACGCGCGAAAGGCCCAAGGCATATTCGCAGTTCAAGGTATATGCGATATTGCGCAGGGGCGTGTCGGCAGGCAAGCGCTCCAGCGTGGCGAGCACCGCCGAGATGGCAGCCGGAAGCTGTTCGTCCGATTCCGCGGAGACGATGAAACACTCTGCGTCCCACTCATGCTGCATCCACGGCGCGCGGCTGGGTCCGGCGTATTCTTCCACCACCGCATGCGCGTTAATGCCACCGAATCCGAATGCGTTTACGCCGGCGCGGCGCGGCCCCGACGAAGCATCGTGAATCCAGGGCCGGGTCTCGCTGTTCAGATAGAAATTCGATTTGTCGAGATGCAGTTTGGGATTTGGCGTTTCGCAATGCAGCGTCGGCGGAAGCACCTTGTGATGCAGAGCCAGCGCCACTTTGATCAGTCCCGCGATGCCGGAGGCCGGCATGGTGTGGCTGATCATGGATTTCACCGAACCCAGGGCGCAGCGCGCAATGCCCGGTGCATCGCCGCCGAAAACCTGCGACAGCGCTTCCATCTCGGTGGCATCGCCCACCAGTGTCGCGGTGCCGTGCGCCTCAATCAATCCGACGCTGGCGGGATCCACACCGGCGGCTTCGTAGGCGCGCCGCAACGCCAGCAACTCGCCTTCCAGGCGCGGCGCCAGCAGACCCTTTGCGCGGCCATCGCTTGCGACACCTACGCCCTTAATCACCGCATAGATTTTGTCGCCGTCGCGCTCCGCGTCGGCCAGCCGCTTCAGCACCACCATGCCGCCGCCCTCGCCGAGAAGGGTTCCCGACGCCTCGGCATCGAAGGGCCGGATCTGCCCGCTGCGCGAGAGCGCGTTGAGCTGCGAAAAAATGATCATGATCACCGGCGGCACGGAAGCATTCACGCCTCCCGCCAGCGCCATGTCGCAGCGTCCGGATTGAAGATCCCGGATGGCCAGGTCCACCGCGACCAAGGAAGATGCGCACGCGGCATCCACAATGTAATTCGCGCCCATCAGGTCTAGCCGGTTCGCGATACGGCCGCTGATGATATTTGGAACCAGGCCGGGAGCCGTATCGGCGTGGAAGGGCGGCAAAGTGGACTTCAACGATTTTCGGATGGTGGCCAGTTCGTCATCGCTGTACTCGGGATGCAGCTGGCGCAGCACTCCCAGCACGCTATCCAGCACCATGGAATGCTGCATGGCCGTTGCGTTGCCGCGATTGACGTAGGTGCCGCGACCGATGATCACTTCGGTGCGCTCGCGCAATTTGCCGATGTCGCTGTAGCCGGCATCGCGCAGCGCATCCGATGCATTGCGCAAAGCCAGAAAATGATCCGGCTCGGCGCCATCCACGGCAGTGGGCATCACGCCATAAAGCGACGGATCGAAGGCGGAGAGCTCGCCCAGAAATCCACCGCGTTTGCAGTACGTGCGGTCGTCCGTCTGATCTCCGGCATCGAAGAAACGTTCCGCTTCCCAATCCGCGGGCGCGTCCGAAACCGAGTCCACCTTGTCTAAAATGTTTTGCCAATAGCGGCGCGCATCGCCCGCTCCTGGAAAGACGCACGACAACCCGATGATGGCGATGTCGTTACAAGGGGGCTGACTCACGAAGTGCTCCTCACCACCGAAGCACGATCCGGCTGAAGAGCGGTTGCCGACCACGGACCATCGCCCACAATCACCAGCGGGCAGGTCTCGCCGGTTGCGATGGCATCCAGAACGATCCGAACGCCCTCGCCGCAATCGATCATCTGGACGCCGCTCACCAGGAATTGTTCGCGAACGCTTTCTGAAACCATGCCGGCGCGGTCCCATGGCCCCCAATTGAGCGCGACGGCCTGGCCCGGCTTTTCGGCCGCCAAAGTAGACGCGATCCCGTTCATGATTCCATTGGCCGCGGCATAATCGGCTTGGCCGCGATTGCCGAGCGCGGCCGAAATGGACGACATGAATACCAGGCACTTCAAGTCTGTGAAGCGCAGCTTTTGAAGCAAAATAAAAGAGCTGTCGGCCTTGGTGTGAACCACCCGATCGAACGAGGCCGGGGTTTTGTCGCGAATCAGTTTGTCTTCGATTATGCCGGCGCCATGGATGACGACGTCCAGCCTGCCGTACTGCGCGTAGATCCGATCGATGAGCGAAGAGAACCCTGTCTCGTCGCGAACATCCACGGAATGGTATTCCACCTGAGCGCCGGAGGCGGAAATTTCATCCAGGTTGCGGCTAATCTCGCGATCCCTGATAAGCCGCTGATAGGCCGCTTCCACCTGCGCCGGCTTCACCTGTTTGCCGCCGCTGCGCAGGCGTTCCAACAGGACGCCCCGGATGGCTGCGGCATCGGTAAGGCTCGAAGTGTCGGCGGATTCGGGCTGCGGCATCTCGCTCGCGCCGGCCAGAATCAGCCGCGATTTGTACTGCTGCGCGATGGTTCTTGCGATTTCGGCGGTAATCCCACGAGCGCCGCCGGTGAGGAGGAAAACCCACGAGGAATCCGGA
>DATHNM010000109.1:0-3302 GCA_035486095.1 Bryobacteraceae bacterium | reverse complement strand
TTCAGAATCCAGGCGCTCAGCCAAGCCATGCTGTTTTAGTTTGTAGAGCACATTGCCGCGACCCGAAAGGTCACTCAGTAAAACGCGCTGCCGGTTGCCCACCATCTCCGGCTTTACATGCTCATAGGTGGACGAGTCCTTCAACACCGCGCTCACATGCACACCGCCTTTGTGTGCGAACGCGCTATGGCCAACATACGCCTGGTCGTTGCGCATCGGCAGGTTCGCCAGTTCGGCGATATAGCGCGCAACCGTGGTCAGCGTTTGCAGATTCTCGCGGCCGATGGTGGTGTGGCCCAGCTTCAGCTCCAGATTGCCGAGGATGGAAACCATGTTGGCGTTGCCGCAACGCTCGCCATAGCCGTTGATGCAGCCTTGCACGTGCGTGCATCCGGCTTCCACCGCGGCAATGGTATTGGCCACGGCAACTTCGCAATCGTTGTGCGTGTGGATGCCGATGACGCCGTCGAATCGCTTCCGAACCTCGGAAACCACTTCCACCACGCGATGCGTCAAATTTCCGCCATTGGTGTCGCACAGGCACAGCACGTCGGCACCGGCCTTCTTGGCGGCTTCCAGCGTCCGCATGGCGAATTCAGGGTTGGCGTTATAGCCGTCGAAGAAATGCTCAGCGTCGTACACCACTTCGCGGCCGTGGTCTTTCAGGAACTTCACGGTTTCGCCAATCAGGAGCAGGTTTTGCTCTTCGTCGATACCCAACGCCCGATGCACATGCAGATCCCAGCTCTTGCCGAAAATGGAAACCGTGGGCGTCTCCGCATCCAGCAGCGCGCGCACATTGGGATCCTGATCCACAGTGTTCTTAGCGAAACGGGTGGACCCGAACGCAGTGAGCCGCGCGTGCTTCAGCTTTACATCCTTGGCACGCTTGAAGAACTCCTTGTCCTTGGGATTGGAATTCGGCCACCCGCCCTCAATATAATCGATACCCAGCTCGTCCAGCTTCTGCGCGATGATCAGTTTGTCCTCGACGGAGAATGAGACGGCCTCGCCCTGCGTGCCGTCCCGAAGCGTTGTATCGAATGTTTGGATGCGCATATATTTATTTCCCCTACACTGTTCGCACGAGTACGAACACGGCACGCCGGAGCGCGTGCGCCACAGGTCTATTTGACTGCGGCGGCTTCCTGCTCTTGCGGTACGCCTTCCTCCTTCTTCTTCTTTAGGAACGTCATCATTTCGCGAAGCTCCTTGCCCACTCGCTCGATGGGCTGTTCTTTGGCGGCTTCACGCATGGCCAGGAACTTGTGGCGGCCGGACTTGTTCTCGCCGATCCATTCCTTGGCGAACTGGCCGGATTGAATCTCCGACAGAATCTTTTTCATCTCTTTGCGGGTCTCGGCGGTCACGATACGCGGGCCGCGCGAATAATCGCCATACTCGGCGGTATCTGAAACCGAGAAACGCATGTAGCCCAGGCCGCCCTCATAGATGAGATCGACAATCAACTTCAATTCGTGCAGGCACTCGAAGTAAGCGATTTCCGGCGCGTAGCCGGCCTCCACCAGAGTTTCAAAGCCCGCGCGAATCAGCTCGCTGACGCCGCCGCACAACACGGACTGCTCGCCAAACAGATCGCTCTCGGTCTCTTCTTTAAAGCTGGTCTCGATCACGCCCGCCTTCAGGCATCCCAGCGCCAGAGCGTAAGCCAGCGCGTTCTGGAGCGCGTTCATCGAAGCATCCTGATGGATGGCCACCAGCGCCGGTACGCCCACGCCCTCGGTGTACAGTTCGCGCACCCGATGGCCGGGCGCCTTGGGCGCGATCATCGAAACGTCCACGTTTTCCGGCGGCTTGATCTGTCCAAAATGGATGCTAAAGCCGTGTGCGAACATCAAGGTCTTGCCCGCGCTCAGGTTGGGAGCAATCTCGTTGCTGTACAGATCGCCCTGAATATGATCCGGCACCAGAATCATCGCGATGTCGGCGCCCTTGATGGCATCGGCGACACTGAGGACCTTGAGGCCCGCGGCAACGGCCTTGGCCGCGCTCTTGCTGCCCGGATGCAGGCCCACCGTTACATTCACGCCACTGTCGCGCAGGTTCAACGCGTGCGCGTGTCCCTGGCTGCCGTAACCAATGATGGTTACCGTTTTTCCTTGTAAACGGCTCAGATCGCCGTCTTTTTCGTAGTATCGTTTTGCCATGTTTTCTTAGAGTCTCGTTTCCAGTTTTTCGTCTGCTTCATCCACCATTGCGTTGCGTGGAATGGGCGGCGCCAGGCGCAGCTTCTTGGCTTCCAGCGACACCGCGATGGCGCCGGAGCGCGTTACTTCGATTTCGCCGTAGCTGCGCATGACGTCGATAAATTCGTCCAGCTTTTCGGAATCGCCCGTGGCCTCCAGCGCAAACCCCTCAGTGGAGGAATCGGCCACGCGAGCGCCGAAGATTTCGGCTTCTTTCAGGATCGCAGTCCGGCTGGCCAGCGGAGCGCGGACCCGCAGCAGCACCATTTCGCGCTTGACGGCTGGAGAATCCGTGAGGTCTGAAGCCTGCAGCACGTTCACCAGCTTGTTCATCTGCTTGATCACCTGCGAACGCAGCTGCGGCTCGATGTCCACCACGATGGTCATGCGCGAAAGCGTGGGGTCCAGCGTGCGCGCCACCGTCAGGCTCTCGATGTTATAGCCGCGCGCGCTCAGAACGCCGGTGATGCGCATCAGCGAACCCGGTTTATTTTCCACCAACAATGAAATCAGTTGCAGCATGGTTCCGCCTTACACCGCCACCGGTTGTGGAGTTCCCAGGACCATTTCGTTGATCGCGCCGCCCGCCGGCACCATCGGATAAACATTCTCGAACGGGGTGACGCGCACGTTCAAAAGATACGGGCCTGGCTCGCGAACGGCTTCTTCCAGCGCAGCGGCCAGCTGATGCGCGCCATCGATGGTTCGGCCCTTGAATCCATAAGCGCCGGCCAGTTTCTCGGCATCCGGGAACGAGTTCAGTTCCACCTGGCTCAGCCGGTTGTTATAGAACAGCTCCTGCCATTGCCGGACCATGCCGAGGTGCCCGTTGTTCACGACGATAATCTTGATGGGCAAGGCGTGGTTGGCGATGGTGGCAAGTTCGGGAATCGACATCTGGAAACCGCCGTCGCCCACGATCGAAAATACCAGCTTGTCGGGTCGCGCGAACTGCGCACCAATGGCCGCCGGGAGGCCGAAGCCCATGGATCCCAAGCCGCCCGAGTTGATCCACAGCCGCGGCGAATTGAAGCGAATAAACTGCGCCGCCCACATCTGGTGTTGGCCCACATCGGAGGTCACGATGGCGCGTCC
>DATHNM010000108.1:0-2498 GCA_035486095.1 Bryobacteraceae bacterium | reverse complement strand
AATCCAACCGACGCTCGGGCTTCCCGCCACTGCGTTCGGCGAGCTGTATCAATACACGCTCTCGGGGCCGATGAGCGCGATGGATTTGAAGGATCTGCACGAATGGGTCATCAAACCGCAATTGCGCACGCTGCCGGGTGTCAGTGAAATTAACGCCTGGGGCGGACAAACCCGGCAATACCAGATCGTTGTCGATCCGGCGGTGCTCAGTCAGTATGGGCTCACGCTGCACGATGTTGAAGCCAAGGTGCAGCAAAACAATACCAATTTCGGCGGCGGATATATCGAACACGCGGCCGAACAATACACGCTGCTGGGAACCGGCCGCACTGTGACGACCGAGGATCTGGGCAGCATTGTTTTAGCGGCAAAGAGCGGCACTCCGGTGCTGTTGCGCGACGTGGCTGACGTGCGCATCGGCGCTGCGCCGCCGGAGGGCGCCACGCTGCGCCAGGGCGAAACGGTGTCCGGCATGGTGATCATGCTCAAAGGAGAAAACGGAAAGCAGTTGATCGAGCGGGTGAAGGAACGGATCGCCAGCCTGCGCCTGCCGCCCGGCGTGAAGATCGTGCCCTTTTACGATCAGGCGTTCGTAATCGATGGCACCATCCACACGGTGGAGAGAAACCTGCTGGAAGGCTTTCTGCTGGTTGCCGTGGTGCTGCTTTTGTTTCTGGGCAACCTGCGCGCCGCTTTGATTACGGCGGCCATCATTCCTTTCTCCATGTTGATCAGCTTCCTGGGAATGCGGCTCTTCGGTATCAGCGCGAATCTCATGAGCCTGGGCGCCATCGATTTCGGAATGATCGTCGACGGAGCGGTGGTGATGATGGAAAACTCCGTGCATCGGCTGGAACAGCAGCATGGAAAGGAACCGCCCACCGAATCCGTGCGGCATGCCGCGCATGAAGTGGCCCGGCCGATGACTTTTGCCGTGATCATTATCATCGCGGTTTACATGCCCATCCTGTTCCTGCAAGGTTTGGAGGGACGCATGTTCCGTCCCATGGCGATCACGGTTTGCACCGCGCTGGCTGGGTCATTGCTCCTGGCCCTCACAATGGTGCCCTTGCTCACGTCGGTGATTTTCCGGCGCGGCCTTCGAAGCCGCATTGGCGGCACCGAACAACATTGGATGGAAGTGCTGGGCGGCATCTATGCGCGCACGCTGCGAGGGGCCATTCGCTTCCGAATTCTAACGGTCGGCATTTCGCTCATCGTATTGGCCATCGCCGTGGGATCACTATATTTCATCGGCACCGAGTTCATGCCCAAGCTGGATGAAGGCTCCATCCTGGTGGAAACGCGCAAACTTCCGGGAGTGTCTCTAACCGAATCAGTCGAAATCAGCAAGCGGATTGAGCAGCGCTTACGCCAGTTCCCGGAGATCGCCGACGTGGTGATCAAGATCGGCCGGCCAGATTTCGCCACCGAAGCCATGGGAATCAACGAGGGCGACACTTATCTGCTGCTCCGGCCCATGGACACCTGGATGCGATTCCATAGCAAGGAGGCTTTGATCGCCGCGGTGGCCAAGGAGTTGGAGACCATTCCTGGAATCGCTTACAACTTCACGCAGCCCATGGCGATGCGTATCGATGAAACCATTTCAGGCGTCAAGAGCGATCTGGCTATCAAGATATTCGGCGACGATTTTTCGGTGCTCGACACGATTGGACAAAGGGTTCTGCGCGCTGTCTCCGCAGTTCGTGGAGCGGCCGATGCCCAGATGGAGATTACGTCCGGCGTGGCCGAACTGTCCATTCGCGTGGACCGTTCCGCGCTGGCCCGATATGGCCTCGATGTAACGGATGTCGAACAGGCGGTTTCGAGCGGGGGCTCCGGAGACGTTATCTCGGAAGTGCTGGACGGGCAGAAGCGCTACACCGTCGCCCTGCGCCTTCCTGAACGCTATCGGACAGATCCAGACGCAATGCGCAAGATTCCGCTGCTGGCTCCGGGCGGCGAACAGGTGGCTTTGGAACAGGTGGCGCGCGTCGAAGTAAGGCGCGGTCCGGAGTTAATCAATCGCGAGCAGGGCCAGCGGCGCATGGTGGTGATGTCCAACGTGAGAGGGCGCGACTTGGGCAGCTTCGTCGCCGAAGTTCGGTCTAAAATCACTCGCGAGGTTAGCCTGCCGCCGGGCTACTTCATCGAATACGGAGGGCAGTTTGAGAATCAGCAGCGCGCCACGCGCCGGCTGTTGATGATTGTCCCGCTGGCCATCACGCTCATATTCGTCCTGCTTTATCTGACTTTCTCGTCCGGCAAGCTGGCGTTACTGGTGGTGGCCAATGTCCCCTTCGCCCTGGTGGGCGGCATCGCGGCGCTCTGGATTCGTGGAATGAATCTCAATCTCTCGGCTTCTATCGGGTTTATCGCCTTATTCGGAGTGGCTATGCTGAACGGCGTGGTCCTGGTCAGTTCCATTAACCAATTGCACCAGGCGGGCTCCGAATTTAGCGACGCGGTGATCGCGGGCGCGCGGCGCCGGCTGC
>DATHNM010000107.1:0-4579 GCA_035486095.1 Bryobacteraceae bacterium | reverse complement strand
TCGCTGGCAGGTTACGCCGATATCTTTCTGCGCAATACGCTGGCAAGCGGCGTGATACCGCAGATTTCCGCCATCATGGGACCCTGCGCGGGCGGCGCGGTCTATTCGCCGGCCCTCACCGACTTCATCTTCATGGTGGAGGGCACCAGCCACATGTTTATCACCGGGCCGGAGGTGATCAAGACGGTCACCCACGAAGATGTTTCCAAAGAAAAGCTGGGCGGCGCCGAAACGCACAACAGCATCAGCGGCGTGGCGCATTTCCTGGCGCACGACGATGCCGAATGTCTGCGCATGATTCGCGAACTGGTGTCGTACATTCCGAGCAATAATCTGGATGGCGCTCCGGCGCGGCTGTCGAATGACGATCCGATTGATCGGGCCGATGCGTCGCTCGATACCTTGGTGCCCACCGATCCGCAAGTGCCTTACGACATCAAGGACATCATCCTGCGCGTGGTGGATTCGGGCGAATTCTTCGAGGTCCACGAGCACTGGGCGAAGAACATCGTAATCGGTTTGGCGCGCATGGATGGCAAAAGCGTGGGCATCGTGGCCAACCAGCCAGCGTTTTTGGCCGGGTGCCTGGATATCAATTCATCAGTCAAAGGCGCGCGCTTCGTGCGTTTTTGCGATGCGTTCAACATTCCCATTCTCACGTTCGAAGATGTGCCCGGATTTCTGCCCGGTACCGAGCAGGAGTTCGGCGGCATTATCCGGCACGGCGCGAAGCTGCTGTATGCGTATGCCGAAGCCACGGTTCCGAAAATCACCGTCATTACGCGCAAAGCTTATGGCGGCGCGTATTGCGTGATGGGATCGAAGCATCTGCGTACCGATGTGAACTTCGCCTATCCCACCGCGGAGATTGCCGTGATGGGTCCAGAAGGCGCGGTCAACATCGTTTACCGGCGTGAGCTGATGTCGGCCGCCGACCCCGACTCGCTGCGCAAGGAAAAGATCGAGGAATTTCGCGACCGGTTTGCCAGTCCTTTTGTGGCAGCCGAACGCGGCTTCATAGACGACGTGATCGAGCCCCATGAGACGCGTCCCAAAGTGATCCGCGCGCTGCGCATGCTGGAGAATAAAGTGGATACCATGCCGCGCAAGAAGCACAGCAATCTGCCGCTCTAGAGGCTGCGCACGCCCATCGCGGTGATGTCGTCCACGCGCATGGCTTCCTTGATCACGAACGGCTCGCCGTATTTCACGCCGATCAAATTGCCGTAAAAGCGCGCCACCGATCCCAGCCGATCGCGAATCTCCTGGCTGTCGGGAAAAAGCTCGGATGCCTCCTGCGACTGGCCATATTGCGATTGGTAGCAGAACAGCGCGGACATACGCCGCTCGAACTGATCGGAAATATCCACCACGAAGGATGGCGTCACATTGGCGTAGAGCGACGAATAGAGGATCTTGTGCGGACGATGCGGCGCGCTCTCTTCGCTCAGTTTCTTCAGCCCAGCCAGGAAGCAGGCCTCGAAGGCGATCTCAGAAGCGCGGTAATGATCGGGATGCCGCGCTTCCCAATACGGCAGGATCACCACGCCCGGCCGCAGATTGCGGATCTCCACTGCCAGGCTCATGCGTACGCTGATAGTATTCTCCAGGCGCGCATCCGGCAGCCGCAGATTACCGCGCCACGCCAAACCCATGGCGGCTGCGGCCGCATCGGATTCCTTGAGCCGTATCTCGGGCGTTCCGCGGCTGCCCATGTCGCCCGCGGTGAGATCCAGCACGCCGGTGCGGTAGCCCTGCTGGGCCATGCGGATCAAGGTGCCGCCGCAGGTTTGCTCCACATCGTCGGGATGCGCGGCGATGGCCAGAATATCCAGCGGTTTGCCGATGGCCGCCGAGCCGGTATCTATTTCTTGCCACATTCTTCGGGTTCAGTACCGCTGCCAGGGCCGCACGCGCTGTTTGATTGGCAGCAGCGCCACCAGCGCCATTCCGGCAAGAAAACCGCCCACGTGCGCGAACCAGGCCACGCCGCCGTTGGAATCCCCCGCGCTAGCCACCGTTCCGACACCGCTGAAGAACTGAATCGCGAACCAATACAAGAGCAGAAAAAACGCCGGAATGTCGATGGTCGTGATAAATACCACGATGAACACCAGGGTGACGATGTGCGCGCGCGGAAACTTGATCAAATAGGCGCCCATCACGCCGGCGATGGCGCCGCTGGCGCCGATGGTGGGCACGGTGGAGTTGGAATTCAACAGGATGTACAGAAAGGCCGCGGCAAATCCGCAGGCAAAGTACAGGAAGAGGAATTTTGCGTGCCCCAGCAGATCTTCCACTCCCCGGCCGAAGACCCACAGAAACCACATATTGCCTGCGATATGGAGGAACCCGCCATGGATGAACATGGAAGTCAGGATAGAAGAATAGTGCAGGCTATCCGGCACGATGCCGTGCTGCAGGATGAAGCGATTCAGCGAGTAACTGGACATGCCGAGGCTGAGCTCATACAGAAAGACCGCCACATTCACGGCGATAATGGCCAGCGTGGCCGTGGGCTGCGTATAGTGCGGCTCGGAAGATCGAAGAGGGATCATTTAAGGCGCTGCTCAAAATCCCGATTCACGCGCCGCTGGCCGCCGCGCATGAAAGTTTGCGCTTCCGCAAGGCTGGCGATGTGTCCGCGCGCGCCCAACGCGGTACAGTTCAAGGCTGCCATGGCATTGGAAAATTCGAGGGCTTCGCGCACCGGCATGCTCTCGATCACAGAATAACAGAACGCGCCATGAAACACGTCGCCCGCGCCTGTGGTATCCATCGCATCCACCACAAAGCCAGGCGAATAAATGTAGCGCCCATCCACCCGGGCCAGCGAACCGTCGGCGCCCAGCGTCATGGCTGCCATTCGCATTCCGTATTCGTTCTGAATCATGGCCAGGGCGCGAAACGGATCGGCTTCATGGGTCCAGCGTGCCGGAAATTCGGAGCTGGCCACCAGATAGTCGACGTTGGGAAGCACCCGCTCGAACCCGGGATAGATGGTGTCGACATCCACGCTCACGGGGATTTGATGCCGGCGCGCGATTTCGGCTGCACGGGAAACCGCCGGCGTATCGTGTCCGTCGATGTGCAGAAGGCGCGCGCCGGTGATCTGGACGTCGGTCACGTTGGCCGGGTCGATGCGCAGGCATTCATCGCGATGCCACAGCACGGTGCGCTCGCCCGTGGTCCGGTCGATGAGGATGTAAGCGCTCTGGTTCGCACAATGCGCACGGATTTCGATGTCGTCCAGGTTGATGCCGCTCGAGCGCAGACTCTCCAGTTGGACCACGCCGCGTTCATCGTCGCCCAGCGTTCCGATATATTTCGCCCGCAGGCCCAGCCGGGCGCAGGTGACCAGGGCGCTGGCCACTTGGCCGCCCGGGCTCAGAACCTCTCGATCAAAGGAAACTTTTCCGCCGTAGGCCGGAAAACAAGGCAGCAGGATCAGGGTGTCGGTAGCGTTCAGGCCGACGCCGACCACGTCGAAGGCGGGCACCCGGGCTACTTCTTTTTAGGAGGCATGTCGTACAGATAGATGGTGTGGCCGTGGCCTTCCGGGTCTTTGTCCACTAATTTCGGTTTCCAGCCCGGCATGGCGTACTCATGCGAAACCACGCGCGAACCGTTCTTCAGGTATTTTTCCAGATTGGGGCGTAGCAGCTCGTTGGCGTCGGTAGCCAGGTAGAGTGTAACCACGTCCGCCGGGCTAAGGTCGACATCCAGGAAATTGCCGTGGATCACCTGGGCATCATTATCCAAGCCCAGCCGGCGGATACGGGTGTTGGTGCTGCTGACCAGATCGTCTGAAATTTCCACGCCCACCGCTTTGGCTTTGAACCGGGTCACGGCGGTGATCAGGATGCGGCCATCGCCGCTGCCCAGATCGTAGAGTTTTTCGCCGGGCTTCAGATTTGCCAGCTCCAGCATGCGATCGACAATTTCCTGGGGGGAAACAACATAGGGCGCCAGGCTGTTGGCGTAATGCTTGGCGTGCTGCTGGCCATACAGCAGGCCTTGGCCGAAGGCCTGTCCGGCACAAAGCGACACTACTCCCAGAGAAAACGCCAAACTTGGTATACGCATGGACCCCTATTGGCTTGAGATGGACGAAGCCGACCTTCCGTTCCTTGATTTTACGATCTTCGTGACCATTTCGGAGACCGCAAACCACAAATCCCTGGGCCGGGAGATGGTGTATTCGTACCCGCGAAAGAAGTGCACGGTGTGGCTGATCGCGTCTTTCCAGGGTACCGCCTGTGGATTCAGGTTGTAATTCATGTAAAACACGGGGAAGTCGATTTCGGATGCGTCTTTCAGCGCCTCTTCGGGTGGATTGCTGTCCAGCAGGATTTTGGGGCCGGCAAAGACCAGCGCATCCGGATGATCCTGCGGGTCTGGCGTCATTTCCTTGCGCACCAGGCTGGTCAGAAAGTCGGTATCGCCGTGTTTGTCGCCCAGCCGCTTCAGGTCCACGGTCCCCAGATTCAGGGTGGTAAGGGCCGTTCCCAAGGCTGGAAAATCGATCCGGCTGGCGCCATCCTGGCGATAAAGTACCTTTTGTTCCTGCATATTAAAC
>DATHNM010000106.1:0-12407 GCA_035486095.1 Bryobacteraceae bacterium | reverse complement strand
GCCGCGTCAACACTGGCTGAGACGCGTAGACTGATCAAAGAGACAATCGAGTTTCACATTGAGGGCATGCGGATCACCGGGGATCCTATGCCTGAGCCGACGCCGTATGTCGAGCAAATCGAAGTCTCGATGGAAGTTCAGCTGCCAAGCCAGTACAGGTCTGCTGTTCTTGTGCTAAAATTTTTGTTGGATTTGTAGATTCGGGTCCCTCCGCCGATTTCAGCTTTGTCCTCTTATACAAGCGGGTTGCGGTATGACGACGTAGGTGGGAGGGATTTGAGTACTGGACAGGTGGCCGAGCGGTTAATGGCAGCAGACTGTAAATCTGCCGCTCCTTGCGAGCTACGGAGGTTCGAATCCTCCCCTGTCCACCAGAAAGGTTTCGGCCGTTGTAGCTCAGCTGGTAGAGCGCGTCCTTGGTAAGGACGAGGTCACCGGTTCAATCCCGGTCAACGGCTCCACTTCTTCATTAACGTTACGACGAGAAGGTTCTGACATGGCGAAGGAAAAATTTGACCGCAGCAAGCCGCATGTAAACATCGGGACGATCGGGCACATCGATCACGGCAAGACGACGTTGACGGCGGCCATCACCAAGGTACTGGCCAAGCACAACCCGAAGAACAAGTTCCGCTCGTTCGATTCAATCGACAACGCGCCGGAAGAAAAGGCGCGCGGAATCACGATCGCGGTGGCGCACGTGGAATATGAGACGGCCAACCGGCACTATGCGCACGTGGATTGCCCGGGCCATGCCGATTACATCAAGAACATGATCACTGGGGCGGCGCAGATGGATGGCGCGATCCTGGTGGTGGCGGCCACCGACGGCCCGATGCCGCAAACGCGCGAGCATATTCTGCTGGCTCGCCAGGTGGGGGTGCCGTCGATCGTTGTGGCGCTGAACAAAGTGGACATGGTGGACGATCCGGAGCTGCTGGAACTGGTGGAGCTGGAAGTGCGGGAACTGCTGAGCAAGTACGAGTTTCCGGGCGACGATCTGCCGGTGGTGCGAGTGAGCGCGCTGGGAGCGTTGAACGGAGAGGCGAACTGGGAAAAGTCGGTGGACGAGCTGATGGACAAGGTGGACAGCTACATTCCACTGCCGGCTCGCGACATCGACAAGCCGTTCCTGATGCCGATAGAAGACATTTTCTCGATCCAGGGCCGCGGCACAGTGGTGACGGGGCGAATTGAGAAGGGAATCTGCAAGGTCGGCGAGGAAATGGAGATTGTGGGCTTCAAGGACACGCGCAAGACGGTGGTCACGGGCGTGGAAATGTTCAAGAAGCTGCTGGACGAAGGTCGCGCCGGAGACAACGTGGGGTTGCTGCTGCGTGGAATTGAAAAGGACGACGTGGAGCGCGGGCAGGTGATCGCCAAGCCGGGATCGATCAAGCCGCACAAGCGCTTCAAGGGCGAGATCGTGGTGCTGACCAAGGAAGAAGGGGGGCGGCACACGCCGTTCTTCAAGGGCTACCGGCCGCAGTTTTATTTCCGGACCACCGATGTGACGGGCGTGGCGGAGTTGCCGGAAGGCACCGAGATGGTGATGCCGGGCGACAACGTGGGCTTGGTGATCGAGCTGATCACGCCGGTGGCCATGGACAAGGGATTGCGCTTTGCGATCCGCGAAGGTGGCCGGACGGTGGGAGCGGGAACGGTAACGGAGATATTGGAATAGAATTCAGAATTCGAGAATCAGAATTCAGAATGGCCGGTTGGGCATTCTGGATTCTGGCTTCTGGATTCTGCGCGACTGAATGGAAGCGCAAACACAATGAGCTTAAGAGAACGTATTCGCATCCGCCTCAAGGCGTACGATCACCGGATCCTGGATCAATCGACCACCGAGATTGTCGACACGGCCAAGCGGACCGGGGCGACGGTGGCGGGGCCGATTCCGCTGCCGACCATCAAGAACCGCTATACCGTGCTGCGATCGCCGCACGTGGATAAGAAGTCGCGCGAGCAGTTCGAAATCCGGACGCACAAGCGGCTGCTCGATATTCTCGAGCCGACCCAGGACACCGTGGATGCCCTGATGAAGCTGGATCTGCCCGCCGGTGTGGATGTGGAGATCAAGGCATTTGGGAGAGGGAAGTAGAATTCGGAGAATTCTGAATTCAGAATTCTGAATTCTGAGAGGTTTTTAATGAGCCCAGGAATTTTAGGCAAAAAGATCGGGATGAGCCAGGTGTTCCGCGCCGACGGGCAGGTTGTTCCTGTCACGCTGTTGAAGGCCGGACCGTGCGTGGTGGTGCAGCGCAAAACTCCAACCACCGATGGTTATGACGCCGTGCAGCTCGGATTGGTGGAGTTCGCGAAAGCCTCGCATGCCACCAAGCCGATGGCCGGGCACTTGAAAAAGGCCAGCGCCGACGGCGTGAAGTTCTTGCGCGAAGTCCGCATGCGGCCGGGCGACGACGATCTGAAACAAGGCGATCGCGTGCTGGTGGACCAGTTCAAGCCCACCGACAAGGTGGACGTGATTGGCGTCAGCAAAGGCCGTGGCTTCGCCAGTGTGATCAAGCGGCATCATTTCCGCGGCGGCCCCGGCGGCCATGGATCCATGTTTGGCCGCGCGCCCGGTTCCATTGGCGCGTCGAGCTTTCCGTCGCGCGTTTTTCCTGGAACCCGCATGGCCGGCCACATGGGCGACCAGCAGGTGACCATTCGCAATCTGGAAGTGGTGGACGTGGTGGCTGAGGACAACGTGCTGGTGATCAAAGGCGCGGTTCCTGGTCCCAACGGCGGCTACGTCCTGGTGAGAAGGGCCAAAAGGTAAGCGGAGACGTAAGCATGCCCAGTGTAGACGTTGTCGATCTAAATAACGCGGTGGTCGGAACGCTGGAACTTTCCGACGAAGTTTTTGACGCTCCGCTGAACAAAGACCTGCTGTATGAAGCGGTACGGCATTCCCAGGCCGTGCGCCGCGGCGGGAACGCCAAGACCAAGACGCGGCATGAGGTGTCCGGTTCGGGCAAGAAGCTGTGGCGGCAAAAAGGCACGGGCCGCGCCCGCATGGGCTCCATCCGCTCGCCTCTGTGGCGGCATGGTGGAACCACCCACGGTCCGCAACCGCGCGATTACAGCTACAAGCTGCCGCGCAAGATGCTGCTGGGCGCGCTGCGCTCGGCCTTGTCGGCCAAGCTGCGGGACGGCGAACTGCGCGTGGTGCAGGATTTTGCCCTGGCCGATCATAAGACCAAGGCAATGCGCGCCGTGCTGGACGTTCTGGGAGCGCCCAAGACCGTTCTGGTGGTGGATAACGGCGAGAATCGGAACCTTGCGCTGGGAGCCCGCAATCTGGCGGGCGTCACGCTGATTTCCACCAAGGAAGTTGACGTTTACTCTTTGCTGGGCCACGCCGGGGTGCTGCTCTCGCAAGCGGCGGCGCAGAAACTGTCGGAGGCGCTGGCAAAATGACCATTTACGAAGTGATCAAACGCCCCATCGTGACTGAAAAAGGCGTCGCCAAAAAGGACAACGAGCGCACGCTGTGTTTTGAAGTTGCGCCCAACGCCAACAAGACTTTGGTGAAGGCGGCGGTGGAGCAGTTGTTCAAGGTGAAGGTAGAGGATGTCAGGACCGTCAGCCAGACCGGTAAGCTGCGGCGGCGCGGTAAGTTCTCCGGCTACCGTTCCGATTGGAAAAAGGCCTACGTCCGGTTGAAGCCGGGCCAAAAGGTCCCCGAGTACGCCGAGATATAGGCGAGATAGAGGAGAGATAAAGCCATGGCGATGAAGAGCTACAATCCGACCACGCCGTCCCGGCGCTTCATGAGCGTTGTTTCTCGCGACGAGATCACCAAGCAGACTCCCGAGAAGTCGCTGGTGGTGGGCAAGAAACGCACCGGCGGGCGCAACAGCGAAGGCCTGGTGTCTTCGCGCATTCGCGGCGGCGGGGCTAAACAGGCTTATCGAGCCATCGATTTCAAGCGCGATAAATTTGGCATTCCGGCCAAGGTGGCTTCCATCGAATACGATCCGAACCGGACGGCGCGCATCGCGCTGTTGAATTACGTGGATGGCGAGAAGCGCTATATCATTTGTCCGGTGGGCCTGGAAGTGGGCCGCACCGTGAGTTCGGGCGCCGAAGCCGACATCCTGATCGGAAACGCCCTGCCGCTCAAAAACATTCCAGCCGGCACCGTGGTGCACAATATCGAACTGCGGCCCGGCAAGGGCGCTCAAATGGCGCGCTCAGCCGGAACGCAGGCGCAGTTGGTTTCCCGAGAAGGCGGAATCGCGCTGCTGAAGCTGCCTTCGGGCGAGATACGCCGGGTGCCGGTGGAATGCATGGCGACGATCGGCCAGGTGGGCAACGTGGAGCACGAGAACGAGTCGCACGGCAAGGCGGGCAAAACGCGCTGGCTGGGCAAGCGGCCGCACAACCGCGGCGTATCCATGAACCCGGTGGATCACCCGCATGGCGGCGGCGAAGGCAAGACGTCGGGCGGGCGGCATCCGGTGACGCCCTGGGGCCAGCCCACGCGTGGATTCAAGACGCGCAACAACAAGCGCACCGACAAGTGGATCGTCAGCCGGAAGTCGAAAAAACGCGGTTAGGGATTAGGGATTAGAGAAAATGAGCAGATCGTTAAAAAAAGGCCCATTTACGGACGACCACCTGGCGAAGAAGGTGGCCGACATGAACGCCAAGAACGAGAAGAAAGTGGTGCGGACCTGGTCGCGGCGCTCCACCATTGTTCCCGATTTTATCGGACACACCCTGGGCGTCCACAACGGGAAGAAGTTTATTCCGGTCTACGTCACCGAAAACATGGTGGGCCACAAGCTGGGCGAGTTTTCTCCGACACGGGTGTTTAAAGGGCATTCGGTGAAGTCCGCGGCGCCCACCGAGAAGAGCGCCAAGCCGTCCTAAAAGGAACAACGATGGAAGCCAGAGCAGAAGCCCGATATATTCGATCGTCGCCGCAGAAGGCCCGGCTGGTCATAGACCTGATCCGCGGCCGTTCGGCCAACGAAGCGCGCATCATTCTGCGCCAGACCAACAAGCGCATGGCGCCGACCATTCTGAAGGTGCTGGATTCGGCCATCGCCAATGCCGAAAATCGCAACAACGATGTGGATGTGGACGAACTGGTGGTGAGCGAGGCTTACGTGAACGAAGGGCCGCGGCAAAAACGCATCCGGCCCGCACCCATGGGCCGGGCCTATCGCTATCAACGGCGGACGTCCCATATCGCGGTGGTGGTCAGCGACAAGAAAAACGGGACAACCCAAGCCAGCGAGGAGAACGCATAGTGGGACAGAAAGTACATCCGTACGGCTTTCGTCTGGGCGTCACAAAGACCTGGCGATCGCGCTGGTTCGCCAAGGCGGACTACGCCAAGCTTCTGAGGGAAGACCTGGAGCTGAAGGGCGCGCTGCGCGAGCGGTTGAAATCCGCCGGCGTCAGCTCGATTGAAGTGGACCGGCCCGGCAATAAGCTGCGGGTCACCATCCGCACCTCGCGGCCGGGTATCATTATCGGGCGCAAGGGCGCCGAAATCGAGAAGCTCAAGGGCGATCTCGCCAAGAAGACCAAGCGCGAAGTTTTCATCGATATTCAGGAAGTTCACAAACCAGAGCTCGATGCGCAGCTGGTGGCCGAATCCATCGCGCTGCAGCTCGAAAAGCGCGTAGCATTTCGCAGAGCGATGAGAAAAGCCGTCGATTCGGCGCTGCGCTTTGGCTGCAAGGGCATCAAGGTTCGCGTCTCGGGCCGGCTGAACGGGGCCGAAATCGCGCGCAGCGAATGGTATCTGCAAGGCCAGCTGCCGCTGCATACTTTACGCGCCGATCTGGATTACGGCTTCGCCCAGGCCTACACCACTTACGGCGTCATCGGGATCAAGTGCTGGACCTATAAGGGCGAGATTCTGGACAGCGGCCGGCGCGATTCAATGCGCAACGATCCGGAGCCCCGGCGTCAGCCTTTGCGCGACCGCAGGGAGCGTCGTCCAGGCAGCGCATTTGCGCCGCCCACGCCCGAACCCAGCGGACCGGTGGTGCAAGCGCCGCCCGACCCCGGCGCCACGCCGCGGGTTGCGCCCATTCTGCCGCCACTGGCCCCGCCCCAGCCCAGCTGGAAGCAGGAAACCAAGGAAGCCACGCCCAGCGAATCGAGCGGGCCGGGTAGCGAGCCGACGAAACAAGGATAGCGGAGACTAATCGCCATGTTGATGCCAAAGAAGGTCAAGTACAGGAAACAGCAGCGCGGCCGCATGACCGGCAAAGCCTGGCGCGGCTCCAGTCTCGCTTTTGGCGAATTCGGCCTGAAGGCCATGCGCTGCGGCTGGATTACGGACCGGCAGATCGAAGCGGCCCGTGTCGCCATGACGCGCTTCATCAAGCGCGGCGGCAAGGTCTGGATCCGGCTGTTCCCCGACAAGCCGATCACCAAGAAGCCGGCTGAGACTCGTATGGGTAAGGGCAAAGGCGCGCCCGAACAGTGGGTAGCGGTGATCCGGCCCGGCAAAATCCTGTTTGAAATGGAAGGCGTTCCGAAAGCCACCGCGCAGGAAGCTTTTCGCCTGGCCGCGGGCAAGTTGCCGCTGCCCACCAAAGTGGTGAGCCGCGAGGACAACACCGGAGAGTAACGGAGCCGCGACCACAGGGAGCGGGAGAAATCAATGAGAGCAGATAAACTACGGGAACTCGATAGCGACGAACTGCGCAGGCAAGTGACGGACATGGGTGAACAGAACTTCCGTCTCCGTTTCCAGTTGAGCATGGGCCAGTCGGACGGCTTGAAAAAGGTGCGGAACATGCGTAAGGACCGCGCGCGGATTCTGACCATCCTGCGCGATCGCGAACTGCATCCGGAGACCGCGCCCGAGCCTTCGCCCAAGAAAAAGAAGAAGGGAAAGTAAGCCATGGCCGACAGCCCCGCAGTCAAGAAGAAGATAGGCAACAAAAACGAAAAGGTCGGCGAGGTGGTTTCCGCCAAGATGACCAAAACCATCGTGGTGGAAGTAACGCGGCGCGTTCCCCATCCGATGTACAAACGGATTATCAATAAGCGCAGCAAGTTTTACGCTCACGACGAAGAGCAGCGGGCGAAAGTGGGCGACACGGTCCGCATTATCGAGTGCCGTCCGATGAGCAAACTGAAGCGCTGGCGGCTGGGCGAAGTGCTGCGCAAAGCGGTGCAGGTGGCGGTGGAGCCGAGCGCGGTGGATCTGGAGACCACGCAGCCCACCTCGGGTTCCAAATCGCTGCGCGCTAAAACCACGGCGCCCCGCGGCAAGGCCTCGGCGCCCAAGGGTTCCGGTGGGAGGAAATCATGATTGGGATGCGCACCATCCTGGAGGTGGCCGATAACAGCGGCGCCCGCAAGCTACAGTGCATTCTGCCGCGCGGCGGAGATTTGGGGCTGCGCGCCGGCCTGGGGGATGTCATTACGGCCAGCGTACGGGAAGCCACGCCCGAATCGCCCATTAAGAAGGGCAAAGTGGTGCGCTGCGTGATCGTTCGTATGCGCAAGGAATCGCGCCGCAAGGATGGCACCTACATCCGGTTCGATTCCAACGCCGCCGTGCTGATCAACGACGTGGGTGAGCCGGTGGGTACGCGTGTGTTCGGTCCGGTGGCGCGTGAGTTGCGCGACAAGCGCTTCATGAAGATCGTGTCGCTCGCTCCGGAGGTGATTTGATGCCCAAACGGCCGGTGGAAAAGACGTTCCACAAAACCAAAATCAAGAAGGACGACCAGGTGAAGGTGATCGCCGGGCGCGACAAGGGCAAGACCGGCAAAGTGATTTCAGTGGATCGCTGGCGCGGCAAGCTGATTGTGGAAGGCGTGTCGATGATCAAACGTCATACCCGCCCCAATCCGCAAAAGCAGATCAAGGGCGGCGTGGCGGAAAAGGAAAGCGGCATCGCGATTTCCAATGTGATGGTGCTCACCTCCGGAGGCATTCCCACGCGCGTGAGCTACAAGCTTGAGCCCAGCGGCACCTCCACGCGGCGCGTCCGCATCGCCAAGAAAAGCGGCGAGGCGCTGGATACGAAAGGCTAGAGATGGCAGAAGCAAGACTGAAGGAACATTATCAGAAGAGCGTGATCCCGGCGCTGGTGAAGGAGTTCGGCTACAAGAACGTGATGGCCGTTCCCAAGATCCAGAAGGTCTCGGTAAACATCGGCCTGGGTGAAGCCACGCAAAACGCCAAGCTCATGGACGGAGCGGTGAACGAACTGGGCCAGATCGCGGGACAAAAGCCGGTGGTCACCAAGGCCAAGAAATCCATCGCTGCTTTCAAGCTGCGCGAGGGCATGTCCATCGGCGCCATGGTAACTTTGCGAGGCGACCGGATGTACGAATTCCTGGACCGGCTGATGAACGTGGCTCTGCCGCGCGTGCGCGATTTTCGCGGCGTGTCCTCCAAGTCGTTCGACGGCCGCGGCAATTACACCCTGGGAGTCCGCGATCAATTGATTTTCCCCGAGATCGACTACAACAAGGTGGAGAAGGTCAAGGGCATGAATATTTCGATCACCACCAGCGCCAAGACGGATGCCGAGGGGCTGGCCCTGCTGAAGCACATGGGGATGCCGTTCAGGCAGTAGCATTCAGAATTCTGAAATCAGAATTCTGGGAATACAAGGAACACAAGGAATCAATGGCAACGACAGCGAAGATCGCGAAAGAAGATAAGACCAGAGCCAGAATCGAGGCCGACAAGAACATCGCGCCGCGGGTGAAGATTCGCCTGCGCAACCGGTGCTTCCGTTGTGGCCGGCCGCGCGGTTATATTCGCAAGTTCCATTTGTGCCGGATCTGTTTCCGCCAGCTTGCTCTTGCGGGCGAGATTCCCGGCGTGATCAAAGCGAGCTGGTAAGGAAAGGAGCCCCGGAGTAGAAACATGGCCATAACCGATCCCATCGCCGACATGCTGACGCGCATCCGCAACGCGCAGTCGGCGCGCCATCCCAAGGTGGACGTGCCAGCCTCCAAGCTGAAAATGGAGATTGCGCGCATCTTGAAGGAAGAGGGCTTCATCGTCAATTTCAAGCTGGCCGACGAGGGCGCCAAGCGCAGCATCCGCATTTACCTGAAATACACGCCGGGCAACGTGCCGGTCATCTCGCGCATCGAGCGCGTGTCGCGGCCCGGGTGCCGGGTGTATGTGGGCAGCCAGGAAGTTCCCAAGGTGCTGGGCGGACTCGGCATCAATATTTTGACCACCGCGCGCGGCGTCATGACGGGCAGCACGGCGCGCAAGGAACGCGTCGGCGGCGAGGTTTTATGCCAGCTTTGGTAATTGTGGCGCACGCGCCGTTGCGTGCCGCGTCGCCCATGGCGAGGCCAGGAGAGTAACGATATGTCGCGAGTAGGTAAGAAAATCATTCCGCTGCCCAAGGGCGTCAAGATCACCATGGGCAAAGAGATGCTGGTGGAGGGTCCCAAGGGCAAGCTCAATGTGCCGATGCCCGACGGTATCTCAGCGCGCCAGGCGGATGGGAATCTGGAATTTCTGCGCGATTCCGATCAGCGCGCCGCTTTGCACGGGCTCACCCGCGCCCTGGCCGCCGCCGCCGTGCAGGGCGTGTCCACCGGTTTCACGCGCGAGCTCGACATCACCGGCACCGGCTATCGCGCCGACGTGAAAGGCAAGATCGCGACCTTCACCCTGGGTTATTCCCATCCCATCGAATTGCTGCTGCCCGATGGCGTGGAGCTCAAAATCGACAAGCAGACGCATCTGGTTCTGACCGGCTACGACAAGCAGATGGTGGGACAAGTGGCCGCTAACATCCGCGCGCTGCGTCCGCCCGACCCGTACAAGAACAAGGGTGTCCGTTATACCGGCGAGGTGCTCCGCAAGAAGGCCGGCAAGACCGCGGGAGCAGGAGCGAAGTAAATGGCGAAATCTTCCAAGAACGATGTTCGGGTTCGTATTCATACGCGCACGCGGCTGAAGCTCAAGGGCAGCCAGGAGCGTCCGCGGCTGGCGGTGTTCCGCAGCTTGAAACATATCTATGCGCAGGTGATTGACGACAAGCAGGGCCGCACGCTGGCCGCCGCGTCTTCGGGTGAAAAGAACTCGAGCGTGGTGGGCGGCAATCTGGCGGGCGCCAAGGAAGTCGGCAAGCTGATCGCCGAACGCGCCAAGACCAAAGGCATCAGCAAGGTTGTATTCGATCGCGGGGGCTATCTTTATCACGGGCGCATCAAGGCCCTGGCCGACGCGGCGCGAGCAGCAGGATTGGAGTTTTAACCATGGCGGCAATACCCACGGCGAAACGGATCGATGCCAACACCTTGAACCTCAAGGAGCAGGTGGTCTCGATCAATCGCGTCACGAAAGTGGTCAAGGGCGGCAAGAACCTGAGTTTTTCGGCTCTGGTTGTCATCGGCGACCCGGGCGCGAAGATCGTCGGCTTCGGCACCGGCAAGGCCAAGGAAGTTCCAGCCGCGATCAAGAAAGGCATTGAGGCGGCGAAGAAGAATCTGCGCAAGGTCAATGTGCTCGAAACCACCATTTTGCATATGGTGCTGGGGCGCTTCGGCAGCGGTCTGGTGCTGCTCAAGCCGGCCCCGGAAGGAACCGGCGTCATCGCCGGCGGTCCGGTGCGCGCGGTGATTCAAGCCGTCGGCATCACCAACGTGCTGACGAAATCCATCGGTTCGCGCAATCCGCATAACGTGGTCAAAGCCACCATCAACGCGCTCGAACAGTTGCGCGATCGGGGACAGACGTCGGAAATGCGCGGTCTGGCGCAGGAGAAGGTAAGCTAGCCATGGCGGTAGGAACAATTAAAATCAAGTTGATCGGCAGCCCCATCTGCTGCCCCGAAAAGCATAAGGCGATCGTGCGGTCGCTCGGGTTGAAGACCATGAACCGCACCGTGGTGCGTCCCGACGATGCCGCGTTCCGCGGCATGGTGGCCAAGGTTCCGCACCTGCTGGCGATCGTGAAGGACTAAACATGAATCTCAGCGATCTTCGCCCTCCCAAGGGGCAAAAACAAAAAAAGCAGCGCATCGGGCAGGGTATGGGCACCGGGCGCGGCAAATATTCCGGCCGCGGCGCCAAGGGCGCCCGATCCATTTCCGGCTACAGCATCATGCGCGGTTTTGAGGGTGGACAGATGCCCTTGCATCGCCGCCTGCCCAAGCGCGGGTTCACCAACATTTTTAAGAAAGAATATGCCATCGTAAATGTGGGACGTTTGGAGCAGCTGGACGGCAGCTCTTTCGATCCCGGACGGCTGCTTGAACTCGGCGTCATCAAGAAACTGGGCGCCGGGCTGAAGGTGCTGGGCTCGGGCGACATCACCCGCAAAATCGAGGTCCGGGCGCACGTATTTTCGAAGTCGGCCCTGGAGAAAATCCAGCAGGCCGGCGGCAGTGGAAATGTAATCGGGAGTGAGTAGGCAAGAGCGATTGAGCGAGGCCCCGAGGTAGGCAACGATGAAGCTGTTCGACACTATCGCCAATATGTTCCGGATTCCGGACCTGCGGAAGCGCATCTTCTTCACGCTGGGTTTATTGGCCGTGTACCGCTTTGGCGGGCACATCCCAACTCCGGGAATCGATGCCAACCGCCTGGCGGAATTCTTCCAGCAAAATTCCGGTTCTCTCTTCGGTTTCATTGACCTGTTCAGCGGCGGCATGTTCCGCCGGCTCACGGTCTTCGCCCTGGGCATCATGCCCTACATCACCGCGTCCATTATTTTGCAATTGTTGCAGGTGGTGGTCCCCACGCTCGAAAAGCTTCAGAAGGAAGGGGAACTGGGACGCCGCAAGATCACCCAGTGGACCCGCTATCTGACCATCATCCTGGCGGTGGTGCAATCCTTCGGCATCGCGCTGACGCTTGAGAAATCGGGCGGCGGCTTCGTGTTGCATCCCGGCATCGGATTCCTGTCCATGACCGTGCTGACTCTGACCGCCGGAACCACATTTATTATGTGGCTGGGCGAGCAGATCACCGAGCGCGGCATCGGCAACGGAATGTCGCTGCTGATTTTCGCCGGCATTGTGGTGGGCATTCCGCGCGCCATAGACAATATCTACGATCACGTGTTCCGCGTTCGCGACTGGACGCCCATTCACTTAATTATCATCCTGGCGGTCATGATCGCCGTGGTGGCCTTCATCGTGTTGGTGGAGCGCGGCGAGCGCCGCATTCCCGTGCAGTACGCCAAGCGCATCCAGGGCCGTAAGATGATGGGCGGGCAATCCACGCACCTGCCGCTCAAGGTGAACGCGGGCGGTGTGATTCCGGTTATTTTCGCGTCCTCACTGCTGGCTTTTCCGCAAACACTGACCAATTGGGCCATTGTGAAAAACAGCCCCATTCTGAGCGGCATGCTGGAATCCATCGGCGGCAACCAGCCGCTGTATTACCTCCTATTCTGCGTCCTGATTATTTTCTTCTGCTTCTTCTATGTGT
>DATHNM010000105.1:0-5179 GCA_035486095.1 Bryobacteraceae bacterium | reverse complement strand
CCGTAAAACAAAGCCAGGCCGGGGCCGGTCATCATGAGGACCAGCGCCGCGCTCACCAGCATCCAGGCATTATCGCCGGCGCTTTGAGCGGATTTCACCGCTGCCTCTAAATTTTGGATACGAGCTTCCGTTGCGGGAGGGAGTGACTGGGCGAGCGCCAAGGCCGGCGCAAGTAATGCCGCCCATACGACACGGTAGGGCATAAGGTCTATTGATAGCTCAAGTGAGAGTCCGAGAGCAATAATTTTTCTGAATTAAATGGATCGCAACTTTTGATTAGCGCAAAACTCAGTCGCGCAACACCCACTGCGCCAGTTGAGCAAGCTGGGGCGTCTTGCCTTGGGAAAGAATACCGATACGGAAGATGCGTGCCGCTACCCAGATCATGACCAGTGCCCAGGCGAAAACACCCACCAGGCCCAGCCAGGGCTGCCACCAGGGGACGCCTCCGGGAACGGCCTGCCGCAACAGCATGACCACCGGCGTGAACGGCGGGATGAACGACATCACGACGGCCAGCGTGCCGTTGGGCTGTAACATTACCGGAGTAAGCACAAACATTGGAATCATGATCGGCAGAATCAGCAGAAACGCGAATTGCTGGGCATCCTGCGGCGTGGCGCAGGCCGATCCCAGCGCGACACCCAACGACGCCAGCGTGACGACATCGGCGATCACGTACACAAAAAACCACGGCAGCAGATTCAGCGGCGCCAAGCCAAACATCGCCATGCCCGCCAGCGCCAATAATCCACCAATCACGTAAACGGTGGAACTGGTCAACGATGCGCCAACCGCCGCCAGAACCTTGCCCATCATCAGCTCGAATGACGAGGCCGAACACAACAACATTTCGAATACACGCTGCATCTTGTCCTGGGCCACCGCGCCCAGATTGGGCGCCGCGCCGAAGATGGCGATGATATACAACAAAAGCACCAGGAAAAACGGCACCGCGCCGGCCTGAATGGGGTTCTTCCTCTCACCTTGGACGATGTTCCCGGTGGCCGGATCTTTCGAGACCAGATTCATTGATACCACCCCGACAGCGTCCAGTACGCCAGGAACGCGCGCCGCATCCACGCCCAACTGGGCCAGGCGTACGCGGCGCAGACCGTCGTTCACGGCGGCGGGAAGCCACAGGCCCATGGGATCCACCACTCCGCCGGAATTGGTGTAATAACGGACCGGCTCCTGCTTGCGATCGCCAGCCGGGTGAAGAGCCTCGAGCGAGAGATCCAGAATCAGGAACAACTCGCCCCGGCGAACCTGATCGGAGAGCGACAGAAGCTGCGCGGCCTGGTCCTCCGCGGGCTTCACCTGCTCGAAGATATAGCGCGGCGCGCCCGGGTTTCCAAAAGGGCCGGCGGTCGCCGCTCTGCGGTTCGATTCCTCGGCGGCCTGAATCACCGCGGACGCAGAAACTCCGGTGCGATCGATCACCGCGATGTGGACATTCTTGTTGTTCCCCCGGCTGGCCAGAGGCAGGATCAGGAAACCTCCACCGAACAGCAGAGGGAGCAAAATCAAGCCGACAACATAGGCCTTGCTCCCAATCATCTCCAGATAGTCGCGCTTGGCAATCAGCAGGATTCTACGCAACGGGCGTCTCCTCTTCCGGCTGTGGACCCGCGATGCGGACAAAAATGTCGTGCAGCGAAGGTTGCACCACCGAAAATGCAACAATCCGCGTGCGGGCTAGCAGCGTGCGAAGAACCTGTTGCGGATCGCACCCCGGCGCCATCCGAAGCTCCTGCACCTGGCCCAGGTCTTTGACGTGCTCTATGCCGGGCAACTCGCCCAAGACGGATGCACCGCCCTCTACTTCCACGCGGATGGTATCGCTTCCGTAGCTCGATTGAATGGAGGCCAGCGATCCATCCAGCACTTTCTTGCCACGGAAAATCATGAAAATCGAGTCGCACAGGCTTTCCGCCACGCCCATGTCATGCGTGCTCACAATCACTGTACAGCCGCGCTTGCGCATCTCGAGCACCGCCCCGCGAATGGAATCGGCGCTCACCGGGTCCAGGCCGCTGAAGGGTTCGTCCAGGATCAGCAGCTTCGGCTCCGGAATCACGGTGGCGATGAATTGGACTTTCTGGCTCATGCCCTTGCTGAGGGTTTCCACTTTGTCGTTGGCGCGATCGGCCAGGCCCAGCCGCTCCAGCCAGCCATTCACTTCCTGAGCGACGTTCTTTCCGCCGCGCAGCTCGCCATGAAATTCCAACAGTCCACGCACGCGCATTTTTCGATATAGGCCGCGCTCTTCGGGAAGATATCCGATCTCTCTGGCACGAATGCCCGCGCGCTGCTGGCCGAACAAACGAATTACACCAGAATCCGGATAAAGGATGTTCGCGATCATCCGCATGGTGGTGGATTTACCAGAGCCGTTGGGACCGATAAAGCCGTACACGGAGCCTTCGGGAACCGAAAGCGAAAGGTGATCGACTGCGGTTAAGTCGTCAAAAGTCTTGGTAATATCGCCGATTTCGACAGCGAACACCTTCGGATGCTAGCACGTTTAGACGGCGCCAATTTCCGGTCGCTGCCTAGGTTTTCGGCTTCCACTGGAGCCCCCCGCTAAACTCCAGTCCCACGACATATTTCATGCCTTTACGAGTGCAAGTGCGCACCGACGCCGACCCTTGCAGCGCCAACGCCACGCTGTGCAGCGTCACGTAGGTCTGTTTTTCGATTGGTTCGGAGACCTCAACCCGCATTCCGGCCGGCGAAATATCCAGGCTCTTGCCGTTGACGTAGCGGTCTACACCGGCGCGGTCCTTCCAGACCATTTGGACCGGCGACGACTTCTCGGCTCGCGCATGCCTGCGTAGATCCCCTTCACGACTCATCCGTTGGCTTGTATATCATTCTATGCGGTGGATTTGCAAGGTAGCCCATGCCAACTTTTGGTACTTAGTACCCTAATCTCCCGAGAGCTAAGTGACGATGCTTAAGTTGCTCCTGAAAGTGTGCTTACAGAGCCGCGATGGTAGGGAGCCGGTGGTCGATGATGGGAAATCCCCAGCCCAGCCCGGTTGCTCCTTTAATACCGACGCCGAGCCACGGCTCCATCGAACTCGCCCCCGAACAGCCCCGTGAGTTCCACTTCGCGGTGACATGGGTCACCTTGTTTGCCCATTTGGACCTGCTGGAATCCAGCGGACCGAGGGTTCAGGCCGCCAGCGCCCCACCGCCGCTCGCGCTGGTGCCCGTGGCGCCGTCCGCCATGCCTGCGGACAAGCGAAGCAGCCAGGATGCCGGTGCCGAAACTGCCGCTTGGGAGATGGTTGTGCCAAAGATGATACGGACCACGGATGGAGATTTCGCTCCCGCCGAAACCGTCCCACGCAGGCTCTTATGAGGAACGGAGCGGATAACGTGCAGCCTTCCAACATCATTGAAATCTCGCTCCAGCCCGGCGTGCAATCGCAGATCGATAGCGCGCTGGCGCTGCGATCGTCCGGCCGCTTGGAGGAAGCGCTAGGCGCCCTCACTGATCCCCACGAATACAACCCGTACCTCTACACGGTTCGGGGCGAGATCGAATTTTCCTTGGGCCGCTTTCACGACGCGGCTTTGAGCTATTTCTCGGTGGTTCAGTCGGAGCCTGATAACGCCGATGCGCACTACAATCTGGCTCTCTGCCTGCAACGTTCCGGCCGTTGGGACGCCTCTTGCCAGGCCTTCGAACGCGTCTTAGCGTTGGATTCAGGCCGCCACGCCGCCCGCCTGGGCCTGGGCGCCAGCCTGCTCTATCTGAACCGTCTGGATGAAGCGCTCGCCATTTTCTATCAGTGTTCCGATGCCCTGGAAGGTCCGGCCGTATTTGGAAAGGCGGTGGCTTTGCAACTGCAGCATCGCTCTGGCGAGGCCGAGAACGCCTATGAGGTTCTGCTGTCCTTAGACCCAAACTCGGAAGAAACTTTGTCGAATTTGATCGCCCTGGGCGTGGAAACCAACGACCTGGATCGTGTCCGCGATTATTCCCAACGCCTGCTAAAGATTTCTCCCCAATCGCCCGTGGCGCTGCAAGGCCTGGCGATGGTGGCGCTGGAGCGGCAGGATCATCACGCCGCCGCGCGCTATTGCGATCGCATTGTGCAACTGATGCCCGATTGTATTGAGGCATGGCACAACCTGCGCGTCGCGCTGGATCGTATTTTAACGGCCTTTAGCGTTCCCAAACCGATAGCGGTTGGCTCTATGTTAGCCGGCCCGGAGGTGAAATAATGGCGCGCCTGCGCATTCGCATTGAATTGAATCGTCGTATGTCCGGAGTACCACTGGCCAAAATGGCAAGCGTAGTGGAAGAGACCCGCAAGTTCTTTCACCTGCTGGCCGAGGACGTAGAGATGGAAGCCGACCGCGGCGAGTGGACGGCGTCGGATTTCGACGCCGAATCGCTCAATTTCACGGCCGAATACGGGGGACCTGTTTCCGCTGAACAGGTGCGCGCTTTCGGGGCCGCCTTTTCCGGCGCCACATCGCTGCGCCGCGCCACCATCGCCCAATTCACCCGCATCGCCGAGTTTCTGGGCGAAGACGAACTGGTGGGATTCGGGCTGTACCAAACTGACGAAGAGACCGAGCCTTCCGAATGGCGTTGCCTTTCCAAGCGCGATGCCATGCGCTTCGGCGACGAGATTAAGCTGCTGGCGGAAGCCGCCGGAGAACAGTTGCAGGAAACCCAGCTGCCCGCGGTGATGAACGGCAGCATTGCGGGACGCCGTCTTTTCAAAGACCGCCGCGAGCGGGATGCGCTGTCGGCCGATCCGTCCAAACTGGTTCGCGAAATGGAATCCAACCTGTCGCGCCGCATTGGCCTGCTGGAAGGTGAAGTGGCCGAACAGACCCGCAAAATGCAGCAGGTCAGCGGCAATCCGGACGCGGCCGAGGAGCGTTTTCAGAAGCTCTTGTCGGCCATGGAGACTTTTTGGGCGCAAGCTCCCCGCCAGTGGCCGCAGCTGCCTGCTCCAGCCGCACCACCGCCCGTGGTCCCCGACGTACCCACATCCGAAGTCCCTGCCGCGCCGGCTGAGGCTGCCGTTGCAACGCCTTTGCCTGCGCCTGTCGTACCTGCGGAGCCAGTTCCGCAGCCCACGCCGGCGGTACAGCCTACGCCGGCCGTCCTGACCACTCCGCCACAACGGCGTGGATGGTCTGTGATCGG
>DATHNM010000104.1:0-5089 GCA_035486095.1 Bryobacteraceae bacterium | reverse complement strand
TCGGTAGCGTCGCTTTCCTGCACCTGGATATGAATTGCGCCTATCCGGAGGCCGCGGCGCTGGAGTATTTCTGGGACCGCCTGTCGCCCGGCGCTTTTGTGCTGCTGGACGACTACGTGTACTTCGGATACGAAAGTCAGACCAAGGCGATCGATTCGCTGGCCGCGTCACTTGGGTTCAATGTGCTTTCGCTGCCCACCGGGCAAGGGCTGATCATCAAGCAAAGGTAGTGTCCTGAGGTGCGTTGCTGACTGTGGGCGTTTGAGATTAGCCGGCACCGCTTCGCAAATAGCAGCGTGGTGTAGGGTTGATATCCTGATGTTGGAGGAAACACAGGATGACAGCTAAGACCTGGGGACTACTGTTTGTGGCTTTCACTGGTTTGCTTTTTGCTCAGACAGCAAACCAAAACAAGACGATGACAATGGTTGCTTCGGGCAAGGATGCGGTCTTGGACTATCTCGCAAACGACGCTCGTCAGCAAACGCATGGGAAAAGCGGTGCCTATGCCTTATACGCTGACGACGCAGGCAATTCCGTGCTGATCGTCGATGGGCACATTTTTCGGGGTCGGCAAGGGGCTGGCAGCTTTCCAGAATCCTTTGACGAGCTGCGCGGCGTGCCGCTGAATGAGAACTTCGTATTCGGGGGACGCATAGTCACTGAAATTGAAATTATCGATAAGAAATAGCCGCCCGCATAAGTCCCTGGCGTGGGCCGATGGCGGGCCTGCTATCGCTTCGCTTACTCTCGGGTTGAAATTCTATTCCGATCCTCAACGCCGTCAATCAGCTCGTCTTGCCATGTTTTGACCGTGACAGAGCTATTCATCGAAGTCAGCGACGCATGTCAGGACACCACCAATCAAAACGCCAGGTTTGACAGCCGCAGCCCCAATGTGTAATTATTCATTAGAGTGAATAAACATTCAGTCGTGCCCACGCCCAAAGGAGTCTGACCAGCCATGTCGTCTGTTGGAACGCTTAAGCCGGTGAAGAGAATGCCAGCGCCTAGAACGCTTCCCAAGCTTGCCGCCAGCGATTTCACTCGCGATCTGGATATCTCTCAGGACGAACTTCTGGCGCTATTGGATCTCACGCAACAGCTGAAGTCAGACCCCGCTCGTTTCGCTAAGGTCCTGGCCGGCCGCTACATCACTTTGCTTTTCGAAAAGCCGTCCCTGCGCACGCGCATGACCTTTGAACTGGCCATCAAGCAACTGGGCGGCGACGCTGTGCTGAGCGTTGGCCCCATCGCCGACCGTGAGCCCCTGAAAGATGTCGCGCGGAACCTGGATCGCTGGACCAACGCGATTGTGGCGCGCACCTTTTCGCAAAACACCATCGACGATCTGGCCCAGTGGTCGAGCGTGCCGGTGATCAACGCGCTCAGCGATCGCTTCCATCCCTGCCAGGCCCTGGCCGATGTGTTCACCCTGCAGGAACGCTTTGGCGATCTGCGCGGATTGAAGCTGGCCTTTGTCGGCGATGGAAATAACGTGGCGCATTCGCTGATGCTGGCTTCTTTGCGGCTGGGCATGAACTTTTCGCTCGCCACGCCGGTGGGCTATGAGCCCGATGCCGAAATTGTCGCGCAGGCCGAGGCGCTGGCGGCGGTGGCGGGTGGACAGCTCATGATCACGAACCATCCCGCCGCGGCGGTGGAAGGCGCGCAGGCAGTCTACACTGACGTGTGGGCCAGCATGGGCCAGGAACACGAGAAGAAAAAACGTTTGCGCGATTTTGCTCCCTACCAGGTAAACATGGCGCTGTTCGAGCAGGCTGCTCCGGAAGCCATCTTCCTGCATTGCCTGCCCGCCAAGCGCGGCGAAGAGGTGGATGACGAAGTCATCGAATGCTCGCAATCGGCGGTCTTCGATCAAGCGGAAAATCGCTTGCACGTTCAGAAGGCGCTACTATTGATGTTGCTCGGCTAAACGCCTCCGCCTGCTAACGCTCGCGGCTCAGTTTTATGAAACCCAAAAAAGTAGCTTTGGCCTACTCCGGAGGCCTTGATACATCCATCATCATTCCGTGGCTGAAGGAAAATTACCAATGTGAAGTGGTCGCGGTGTGCGGCGACATAGGCCAGGGTGAAGATGAGTTGAAGGGCCTGGAAGAAAAGGCCATGAAGACCGGCGCGTCTGAAGTCCACGTGGCCGACATGCGCGAGGAATTCGTCACCGAATATTTATGGCGGATGGTACGCGCGGGCGGCATATATGAAGACAAGTATTTGCTGGGCACGTCCATCGCCCGTCCCCTGCTGGCTAAGAGGCAGGTGGAAGTTGCGCTGGCCACGGGGTGCGACGGGCTGGCGCATGGCTGCACCGGCAAGGGAAACGACCAGGTCCGTTTTGAACTGACCTACAAGGCGCTGGCGCCGCATCTCACCGTGATTGCGCCGTGGCGCGAGTGGGACATCGTATCGCGCGAAGACGCCATCGAGTATGCGGCTAAGCGTAACGTGCCCATCTCGCAGACCACCACGAAAATCTATAGCCGCGATCGCAACATCTGGCACATTTCGCACGAAGGCGGCGCGCTGGAAGATCCCGCCAATGCGGCGCCCGACGAAATCTGGATGCTGACCCGCAGTCCCAAGGAAGCGCCCGACAAGCCGGTGGAAGTGACCATCGGGTTTGAGAAAGGCCGTCCCGTTTCAGTGAACGGCCAGCGCGGATCGGCTGTCAGCCTGCTTGAAACGTTGAACAAAATTGGCGGCGAGCACGGCATCGGCCGTATCGATCTGGTGGAGAATCGCTTCGTGGGGATGAAATCGCGCGGCTGCTATGAGACGCCCGGCGGCACGCTGATCATGTACGCGCATCGCGAGTTGGAATCGCTGACGCTGGATAAGAGCACGCTGCACTACAAGCAGAAGCTGGCGCTCGATTACGCCGAGATGGTTTACAACGGCCTGTGGTTTGTCCCGCTGCGCGAAGCGCTGGACGCATTTTTCGAGAAGACCAGCGAGACCACCACCGGCGAAGTGACGCTGCGGCTGTATAAAGGCAACATCGAACCGGTCAGCCGCAAATCGCCCTATTCCCTTTATTCGCTCAATATCGCCAGCTTCACCATGGGCGCCGAGTACGACCAGAAAGACGCGCGCGGATTTATCAATCTGATTGGGCTGCCTATCGTGGTGCGCGCGCAGGCCGCTTTAGCCGCGAAGCAGTCCTAGGATCCCCGTGGCCGAAATGAAACTTTGGGGCGGGCGATTCGAGGGCGGGCCTTCGGAAATCTTCGAGCGCTTCTCCGGCTCCCTGCACTTCGATAAAAAGCTGCTGGATGCCGATTGCCGCGGCTCGCAGGCTTTCGCCCGTGCCTTGGAGCGCGCCGGCATCCTGACAGCCGACGAGCGCGAGCGCCTGATAGCTGCGTTCGAACAGATCCGGAACGAAGCCAAACTGGCATCGTTCTTCGAGGGCGCGAACGACGAAGACGTCCACACCTTTGTCATCCGCAAACTAAAAGACAAGGTCGGCGGCCTGGCCGACAAGATCCACACCGGCCGCAGCCGCAACGAACAGGTATCCCTGGACGTGCGGCTGTGGCTGCGCGACCAGATTGACATCCAGCTTGGTCTGCTGGTGAATTTGATGGGCGCGCTGGTTGGCATGGCCCGCAAATATCCGCATGCCATTGTGCCCGGCTACACGCATCTGCGGCGTGCGCAAGCCGTTCCGTGGGCGCACTACCTGCTTGCCTATTTTGAAATGTTCGCGCGCGATCACGAACGCTTAAGCCAGGCCCGCGCGCGCGTGGACGTGCTGCCGTTGGGATCGGGCGCACTGGCCGGCAGCGGGTTTCCTTTTGATCGTGATCAGATCGCGCAAGATCTCGGTTTTGCCGCGATCACGCGCAACAGCATGGATGTTTCGGGCGACCGCGATTTCGCTCTGGACTTTCTCTACGCCGCCTCCGTCGCCATGCTGCACTTGAGCCGCCTGGCCGAAGACTGGATTCTCTATTCGAGCGAAGAATTCGGCTGGCTGGAATTGGGCGATGGCGTCACCAGCGGATCAAGCCTGATGCCGCAGAAGAAGAACCCCGACTCGCTGGAGCTGATTCGCGGCAAAAGCGGCCGTGTCTTCGGCGATTTTACGTCGCTGTTCGTGACCATGAAGGGTCTTCCGATGACCTACAATCGCGATATGCAGGAAGACAAGGAGCCGCTGTTCGATGCCGCGGCGCAGCTGCCGGCGGCGCTCGAAATGATGGCTGCCGTGGTGGAATCCACCAACCTGCATCAAGGTAAACCGGCCGCAGCGGCTCGCGAAAGCTGGGTGGTGGCCACCGATCTGGCGGAAGCGCTGGCGCGCGCGGGAACGCCCTTTCATCGCGCGCACCAGATCGTGGGCAAGCTGGTGCTGGAAAGCATTCAGCAGGGCAAGCAGCCCGCCGATTGGACGGCTGACCAGCTGACCGCTTTCGCGCCGGAATTCAGCGCGGACATGGCGCGTTTGCTGGAGCCCGCGGAGGGCATGAAGACGCGCGAACTTCCCGGAGGCGCGGGACCATCCACCGTCGCCAAAGCGCTGGATGAAGCCGATGCCCGGCTGCGTAATTGGAAGCGATGAACAAGGCTTTCCGGCAAGGTCAGATCCTGAAGCTGATCCGCAACAAACGGATACTCACTCAAGAAGACCTGGCGCGCGAGTTGAAGCAGAGCCAAAACATCGACACCACGCAGGTAACACTGTCGCGCGATGTGCGCGAACTCGGTTTGCTGAAAACGCCGGAAGGTTATCGCCAGGTGGAGGGCGCTTCGCCGGGGCCCGATCTGGCAATGGTGCTGGGAGAGTTCCTGCAAGACGTTCGCGCCGCGCAGAACTTGATCGTCCTGAGGACATCGCCTGGCAATGCCAATGCGCTGGCCGTGGCGCTGGACAATGCAGACTGGCCCGAGATTGTGGGGACTATCGCGGGTGACGACACTATCTTGGTGGTGACTCCGGACGCGGGCGCCGCGGGGAAACTCAGAGCCAAGCTGCTGGGCCTGGTTTAGCCTGGCTGGTTCCCCGAATCAGTTCCAGCCGGTATAACCGCCGGCTTCGCTAAGAGGCGTCCTAGCCGTTTGTCCC
>DATHNM010000103.1:0-6655 GCA_035486095.1 Bryobacteraceae bacterium | reverse complement strand
GTTCCCTTGGACTTCCCACGCCACGCATATCCCGCGTAAACCAAGCTGTGCCCGGTCCGCGAAAGGGCGGCGCCATCCTTGATGGACGTCAGCTTCACATGTGTCGTGAACTCGTCGCCGGTTGCGCCGCTGGCCTCCACTTCCATGTCGCCATAAAACTTGCCACGGCCCGCAATGTAGGCTGAAACAATCCACCGTCCGGTGAGCTTCGGGGAACGCATACGCGCGCGCCACGCGGCCCATTCGGGCGTTTCCAGCGGAGCGGTCTTGCTGAAATACGCCAGCGCATCGTCCACCGGCAGCGGCGCGCCGGGGTCCAGGTGGTGATGCTCTTCATCGAATCCGCCCGCATTGATTCCCAGCCGGAAGGCCTCGTCGGCCTGCGGATAAAGGGCGATGTGCAGATTGGCCAGATATTTCCAATCCTTTTCCGAACGCCGCCAGGAGAGCGGGCGCGCCATCGGATGGCAGTTCGCGCAAGCGCCGCGCACGGTGTCGTTGGGGATGTTGGTCTCGTCTTGAATCCGGTGCTCGGCGTAATACATGATCGGCTTCGCCTCGTCAGGCGCCAAGCCGTGATAGGTGGCCAGATATTTTAAGATCGAACGGGCTTCATCGGGTGTCAGCTTGACGCCCCGCAAACGCACCATGCGTTTGATGGCCTCTTCCCAACCTTCGGGCGTGGCGCGCTCCCACGAGATGCGCAGCATGTCGCCCTTTTTGTCTCTAGTGTGGCAAGCTCCGCACTTGGAGATCACCAATTGATTTGTGACCGGAATGCCCTCTACGGGCGCCGATTTAGCCGGTTCTGCGGACGGGGCAGCTTGCGGCTTCTGGCCCTGCGCTAACAGAGGCGATACCAGAATCGCTACAAGCAGAGTTTTCATAACCTTATTCGGATATCATACACCGTAGTCTCATGGCTGGGGATAGAAAAGTTCTTTATGGGTGCGATCAATGCGGGCGTGCGCGGCTTTGACATGTGCTATTAACAAAAGTGGCTCATGCCGGACAAAGGGATCCCTCTCGATGGCTATCGGCGGGCGCTGCGCTTCATCGTCCCCTATTGGCCTCGTCTGGTCTTTGTGCTGCTGGCGGGCGTCGCAGCCACTGGCTTCGGCCTGCTGCAGCCTTACATCTCGAAGCTTCTGATTGACGACGCGCTGCTGAAACACAATCTGCGCATGCTCTTTATCGTGAGCGGATTGATGTTCGCCGTTACTGTCCTGGGCTTCGTGCTGAACATTTTTTCCAGCTACCAGTACGTTCGCGTTTCGGCTTCTGTGCTTTTTGACATGCGCCTGGCGCTGTACCGGCACCTGCAAGCGCTTTCGCCGCGCTTCTGGGCGCGTACCAAGCTGGGTGATGTAGTCTCGCGCATTAATAACGATATCGCCGAGGTGCAGCGCGTTTCTGCGGACAGCCTGTTGAGCGTGCTTTCCAACGTGGTGTTTCTGATTGGCAGCTCCGCCATCATGCTTGCCCTCAGCCCCCGGCTGTTTCTGGTGAGCGTGGCTGCTGTTCCGGCCGGCGTCTGGGCGCTGCAACACTACCAGCAGCGTCTGGCTACGCGCGTGCGAGCGGTCCGCGAGCGCAGTTCAGACATCGGAAGCTTTCTGCTGGAAACGCTGCTGGGCATCCGCCTGGTGGTGTCGTCGCAGGCCGAAGCGCGCGAGGTGGAGCGCTTTCGCGCGCGCAACCAAGGCTTCCTCGATGCGCTGATGAGCATGCAACTTACCGCATTTTTGTCGGGCGCCGTTCCGGGAACCATCCTGACCCTTTCCACGGCCGCAATTTTTCTTTACGGAGGGAAGTTGGTCATCGATGGAGCGCTGACCACTGGTTCGCTGGTGGCGTTGATGTCTTACCATTTGCGCCTGCTCGCGCCAGTGCAAAACCTGATGAGTTTGTACAGCAATCTGGTATCGGGCGGGGTTTCTCTTTCGCGAGTCTGGGAGTTGTTCGATACGCGCGCTGAGATTGTAGACCGGCCTGGAGCGAAGCCCTTGAGCCATGTTCGCGGCGAAATTGAATTCGACGGCGTTTCGTTCGGTTACGGCGCTGGCGTCGTTCTGGACAATCTTTCGTTCCGTGTTGCGCCCGGCACCATCTGCGCGATTCTTGGCCCCAGCGGCGTGGGCAAGTCCACACTGGCGGATCTGCTGGTCCGCTTCTACGATCCAGACGCGGGCGCCATTCGCATCGATGGCCGCGATCTGCGCGATCTTCCGCTCGCCGACCTTCGCCACGCGGTCCTGCTGGTGGATCAGGCCCCGTATCTTTTTCATTCCAGCGTCCGCGAGAACATCGCTTACGCCCGGCCGGAAGCCTTCGAGCATGAGATCGTGGCCGCCGCACAGGCCGCGTCCATCCACGAACGGATTCTCGCTCTGCCCCATGGCTACGACACAATCATCGCTGAACGCGGCCAAACGCTTTCGGCCGGCGAGCGCCAACGAATCGCACTGGCGCGGGCGCTGCTGGCCGATCCGAAAGTGTTGATCCTCGACGAACCCACTTCCGCGCTGGACGAAGCCAATGAGCGCGCGATAGCGGAAACGCTGGTCCGCGTGGCGCAGGGCCGCACGGCTATCCTGATCACTCACCGCGCGTCGCTGGCTCGCATCGCGCACCAGACCATTTTTCTGGATCCCGCCAGGACGACGGCGCTGGAAGCTATCGCGGGGGATTAGCCGGCAGTCTTTTCGTGCCCAACAATTCTTGCGACGTTTGTTCGATACCGGCGGCGGCATAGTCGCCGAAGAATCCCCAGGTCCCGTAGTTAGACTTGAGCCCCGGCAGCAGCGTCCGCACCAGCGCGTCACCCGATTTTCCGGCGGCCTGTTCACGCCGCACCCCGTCGCGCAGGGCGGCGAGATACTTGCGGAAGGTCTGAACATCCTGGGCGCTGGCAATACCGCCGTGCCCGGGCACCCAAACCGATGGCCCGTAGTCCTTTTGCATCGCGTCCAGCGATTCGATCCAAGCCCTGGTGGACGCGTCGATCAAATTCGGAACGTGCTCCTTCCAGAGCATGTCGCCGCAGAACACCAGGTGCGCGTCCGCAATGGAGACAACAGAATCGCCGCCTGTGTGGCCGGGATAGTATCGGACATTGACGCGGCGGGATCCGAGAAACAGCTCGATGTGGCCGTCATGGACTACTGTTGGAAGCGTGAGTGACTCCACGCGCGCCTTCTTCTCGGGTGTCAGCGGCGGGTCCAGCATCTTTATGTTTTCAGTGCGCATCCAGGCGCGCACATTGCGATGCGCCACAATGGTGGCTCCGGCGGCGGCAAAAACGTCATTGCCATTCACATGGTCTAAATGATAATGCGTGTTGACCACGAAACGGATCGGTAAAGACGTGAGCTTGCGAATCTCGCCCAGCAAGGCCTTGGCAGGCCGGGGATCTTGGAAGGTATCGATTACCAGCACGCCGTCGTCGCCGATGACGAAGCCCGCGTTACCGCCGGCCAGCCCCTGGTCATTTACGATCGCGGCCCAAATTCCATTGCCAACCTTTTGCAGCTGAAAGTCCGGCGCCGCGGCGAGAGCCCGAACGCTGGAAAATCCTGTCCAAATCACCAGTGCCGCGGCGGGTGCGCGCATCATTTTGAAAGCCTAGCACGGGTCTATGTGAATCGTGCAAAGTCGGTTAAACTGGAAACTTAAACCTGGAGCGATATGAGCGACTGGAAGACCAACGGGGTGAGGGTGATTCCGCAGGATTCCCTGGACCCGAACACCGCGCAGACTCCAGGCATGAATCGCGCCGCAGCCATTAACTTTGCCCGCGTGGGCGCGCAAAAGATCTGGGCGGGAACCGTTCACATCTTTGCCAACGCCAAAACCGGCGCACATCACCACGGCGCGCTCGAAAGCGTCATTTACGTGGTCCGCGGCCGCGCCCGCATGCGGTGGGGCGATCGGCTGGAATACGTTGCCGAGGCCGGACCGGGTGATTTTATTTACGTGCCGCCTTATGTGCCGCATCAGGAGATCAACGCGTCCAGCGACGAGACGCTGGAGTGCGTGCTGGTTCGTAGCGACAATGAGGCGGTGGTAGTCAATCTGGATATCGAACCCGTGGAGGAGCCGAGCCCCGTGCGCTGGGTTGATCCGATCCATCTTGCAAGCGAGGAATAAATGATTCAACTAACAGTAAACGGATCCAGCAAGGAATATGACGGCGATCCCGCTATGCCGGTTTTGTGGTATCTGCGCGACCTGCTGGAACTCACCGGCGCGAAATTCGGCTGTGGAATGGGCCTGTGCGGCGCATGCACCGTACACGTGGAAGGCAAAGCAGTTCGAAGCTGCGTCACCAACCTGAGCGACGTGGCCGGCAAGCGCATCACCACGATAGAAGGGCTCAGCCCGAAAGGCGACCATCCCCTGCAAAGAGCCTGGCGTATCGCAAACGTGCCGCAATGCGGTTATTGCCAAAGCGGACAGATCATGCAGGCCGCGTCGCTACTGGCGGAAAAACCGAAGCCGACCGATAGCGAGATCGACCAGGCCATGCAGGGCAACATCTGCCGCTGCGGTACCTATCAACGGATCCGGCAGGCCGTGAAGATGGCCGCGGGAGTAAGAGTATGAGCGCCAACAGTCTAAGCCGTGATTCCATCACCGTAATAAGCCGCCGCGGTTTTCTGGGTGGCCTGTTCTCCGCCGGCGCGCTGGTGCTGGGCGCAAGCGTGCTTCCTATGAAGGCAGGCGCGGCCACCACCGGAGGCGCCACCTGGCAGCCCGCTGTTTATCTGGGCCTGGAACCCGACGGGCGCGTGATTATCATCGCGCATCGCTCGGAAATGGGAACCGGAATTCGCACGGCTCTGCCGATGATCGTGGCGGAAGAACTGGATGCGGATTGGGCGCGAGTGAAGATAGAACAGGCCATCGGCGACGCGAAATATGGCAGCCAGGATACGGATGGCTCGGAATCTATCCGGGATTTTTACGATCCCATGCGAGAGGCCGGCGCCACTGCGCGCATGATGCTGGAAAGCGCAGCCGCCTCTAAGTGGGGCGTGCCGGTAACCGAATGCAAAGCGAGAAATCACCAGGTGTTGCACCCCAAAACAGATCGCCAGCTGGGTTTTGGCGAACTGGTGCCTTTAGCCGCCAAGCAGGCAGTGCCCAAGAAGGAGCAGCTCAAGTTCAAGTCTCCGGCCGAGTACCGTTATATCGGCAAGAACGTGCCCATCGCGGATCTGGACGACATCCTGGCGGGACATGCCATTTTCGGCATGGATGCCCGCATGCCCGGCATGGTGTATGCATCGGTTGAGCGCCCGCCGGTTTTCGGCGGAAAGCTCAAGAGCTATGACGATGCGGAAGCGCGAAAAGTGCGCGGTGTTTCGAAGACCCTGACCATTCCGCCCTTCAAGCCGCCTTATGCGTTTCAGCCGCTGGGTGGAGTGGCGGTGATTGCCGATAACACCTGGGCCGCAATGCAGGGCCGCAGAAAGCTCAAAATCGATTGGGAACTGGGGCCGAACGCCAGCCTGGATTCCGCCGCGTACAAGAAGACCTTGCAAGAAACCGCGCGGAAAGCGTGCAAGGTGGCGCGCAATGATGGCGATGTGGATGCTGCTTTCAAGAACGCGGCGAAAGTGCACGAAGCTGAATATTATGTGCCGCACCTGGCGCACGCATCCATGGAGCCGCCGGTGGCCGTGGCCGAGTTCAAGAACGGCAAGGTTGAGGCTTGGGCGCCGACGCAGAATCCGCAGGCTGTTCAGGATACGGTAGCGAAGGCCCTGGGCATCAAGCCCGCGGATGTAACTTGCCACGTGACGCTGCTGGGCGGAGGCTTCGGGCGCAAATCAAAACCCGACTACGTCGCCGAGGCGGCCATTCTTTCCAGGCAACTGGGCAAGCCCGTGAAGGTGGTTTGGAGCCGCGAGGATGACATCCGGTTCGATTTTTATCACGCAGTAGCGGCTATGTACATCAAAGCGGCCACGGACGACAAAGGCCGGCCCACGGCCTGGCTGCAGCGCAGCGTTTTTCCGCCCATCGAATCGCAGACCAACGTGAACGCCAGGTACGGCAGCGATGAACTCGATATGGGCTGGAACGACGTTCCTTTCGATATTCCGAACTTCCGCGCCGAGTGCGGACCGGCCGACACGAAAATTCGCATTGGCTGGATGCGATCGGTGGCCAATATTCCGCACGCCTTCGCCGTCCAGTCTTTCACCGATGAATTGGCGGCCGCTGCTGGGCGCGATCGCGTGGAATACCTGCTCGACCTGTTAGGCAATGCCCGCAAGATCGATCTGCGCCCGCCGGCTGAGCGCAAAGGGCCCGATCCTTATATGCTGGATGTCGCCCGCCTGCGCCGCGTGATTGAAATCGCAGCCGAGCAATCCGGCTGGGCGAAGAAGAAGCCAGGCAACGGGCGCGCGCTCGGCATCGCCGTTCACCGCAGCTTCCTGACGTATGTGGCCACCGTTGTGGAAGTGGAAGTGGACAACGGCAAGATCCGCATTCCGCGCGTGGATGTGGCGCTCGATACCGGCAAGGTGATTCATCCCGATCGGGTGCGCGCGCAGTTGGAAGGCGCCGCGGTGTTCGGAACCAGCATCGCGCTGCTGGGCGAAATCACGGCCGCCAACGGACGGGTTTCACAGTCGAATTTCAA
>DATHNM010000102.1:0-6089 GCA_035486095.1 Bryobacteraceae bacterium | reverse complement strand
GCCTCTGCCAGCAGTTGGGGAGCGGTGTGCTCCTGTTTGTACCAGCGCGTATAGGTGGCCGCGTCAGGCAGGCGGAACGCGCCGCTAAGATCGATTACCTTGGCCCCGGCATCCAGCAGCGCCGGTGCCAGTTCCATGGAGACTTCGGGAGGCGTGGCCAGGAACACCGCGGCCAGGCCTTCAGTGCGAACGGATTCGGCGCTGCAAGGGGCGCGGCGAGGCTGGGGATGGTTGATGGGCGCCGGACGGCTGCTTTGATCCTGGCGGTGTTCAAGAAGGATGGGCTCGGTTTGCGGATGAGTGGTGAGCAGGCGCAGGAGTTCGGCCCCGCTGTAGCCACTGAATCCGACGATACCAACCTTATATTTATTCATCGCTCTGAATAATTATACCTCACCTTGGGGGTAGTGGGGTCCATCAACTTTTTCGCGCTCGAACCATGTCACTTTAGTCGCATTGTGCGGTCCATAATCGGTAGGTATACTCACAGTTATGCTGCGTGATGAGAGCCAGGAACTGCTCGACGCGTATCTTGCCGCCGTCGCAAGAAACAACGAAGCCGCCTGCGCGATGGCGGAGTCCCGTCGTGATCAATTCTCCGATACATGGAGAGAAAAAATGAGGGACATAAGCGCTGCCTGCCGCAAGGCGCTGGCAGACCTTGACCGGCATATTGCCGAACACGGCTGTTAGCTACTAACCCTGGCAGCTTGTGTTGCCTATAGTACTGGTGGTGTTTATAGTACTAGTGGTGTAGAATCAAGCCTCATGTTTTGCAGGGAGCGTGACCGCCTATTCGATATCCACGTGGCGGTTGTGGCCAAGAATGCCGAAGAAGCCTCGGCCATAGCCCAACTGAAAGGCACGCGGTGCTGGAGCGACGTGTGGTGGAAAGCCATTCGCGAAGCCCGCGAGAGATACCACGCCAGTTTAGAGGATCTCAATCGGCACCAGGCAAAACACGGCTGCTAGGAACCCACAAAAAACCTCCGCCGTTTCGCAAACTCACCGCCTAATGGCGCTTGAAGTATTGCACTTCGCGCTCGTGCTGTGCCGCCGCATCCCGCGAGGAAAACGTCCCCAGGTTTTTCCGGCGGCCGGTTTTCGCGTCCTTTTTCCTTGAGTAGAGCCGATACTGACCTGATTTGAGTTTCCGGATCATAACGAACATAGGACGCCGCCCCAGATTTTCTGTTGCCTGTCCTGCGTTCGCACACCCTTGAAAGCTACAATGGAAATCCCGGCTCTGAACCGCCGGCGGATTTGTGTCGATAGATATATGTGGAGCCGGCACCGCACCATCGGAGCACATTCGTGAAACTGGTGGAATTCCTGGGTCTGGCGCCCCGGCCATCCCGGACGCTGCCGCGCGGCAACACCCGCACGTCCAAGAAAACCATCGCGCTGTGCCACAGCCTGCTCTCGGAGCGCGGCGAAGTTTCGGGAAGCCGGCTGGCCGCTGAAGCTCTGGATTCCTACCAGGCTTTGGACGATCGGGCACGCCGGGCGTTTTTCGAGTCGCTGATTAGGGAGTTCTCGCCGGATCCAGAGGAAGTGGGGCAGGTCGGCGACGCGTACCGCACCGATCCGTCGGCTGAAAATCTCGCAAATTTGCAAAAGGTAGTGGAACCGCCCCGCCAGGAGTTGTTCCGCCGGTTGAACCTGGCTCCCGATGGGACGCGCATTCTGGTGGCGATGCGCAGCCAGGTGCTGCAGGAATCTGACCGGGCTGAACGGCTGAAGCCCATCGCCGCTGATCTGGCGCACCTATTCACGTCCTGGTTCAATCGCGGGTTTCTGGTTCTGCGGCGCATCGATTGGCGCACTTCGGCCGTCATCCTGGAGAAGTTGATCCAATATGAAGCGGTCCATCAGATCCAGGGCTGGCACGATCTGCGGCGTCGCCTGGAAACGGACCGCCGCTGCTACGCCTTTTTCCATCCGGCGCTCCCCGATGAGCCGATTATCTTTATTGAAGTGGCGCTGACGCGGGGTTTGAGCGACAAAGTGCAGGCGCTGCTGGATCCAGATAGCGCGGTGCTCGACGCCGGCGCGGCGGAGTGGGCCATCTTCTACTCCATCACCAATTGCCAGGAGGGCCTGCGCGGCGTGCCGTTCGGCAGTTTCCTGATCAAGCGGGTGGTGGAAGACCTGAGCAAGGATTTCCCCCGTATCAAGAAGTTCGCGACGCTTTCGCCCATTCCCGGTTTTCGGAAATGGCTCGCGGAGAAGGGGCCGGTGCTGCAGTCCAATCGCAAGCTGGCGCCTTTTGCGGCCGCGGCCGCAACGCTGGATAATCCGCAATGGATGGAGCATGGGGCGGTGCGCGGGGACATGCAGCGGAACTTGCTGTCGCTGGCGGCTTATTACCTGCTCTATGCCAAGCAAAACCGGGAGCCGCTGGACGCGGTGGCGCGCTTCCATCTCAAGAACGGCGCGCGTCTGGAAAGCATTAACTGGCTGGGCGACACTTCGGCCACCGGGCTGCAGCGCTCGGCTGGGCTGACGGCCAACTACGTTTACAAGCTGCCGGACGTGGAGCGGAATCACGAACTCTACGTGCGCGAGAACAAAGTCCGGGCATCGCGCGAGATAGAAACGCTGGCCAAGCGCTTCGTTCCACCCGCGCGCTTCTGAAAAACACGCGTACGCGGCCGCCCCTTTTGCGCTCCTAAAGCGCAGTCCAATGCCGGTCTCTCCCCGTTCGCTGCCGTGTCGGCTACATGTGACTTCATTGGAATACAATGTCTTGTATAGTAGTCACGCTTCGGAAGGGATCGGGAAAATATGAAAAAGCTACATTGGATTGCGGGGCTTGCTCTTATCTGCGCAGGCTCGCTGCTCGCCCAGGTGTCGGCGGTAGTCTCGGGGACAATCACCGACCAATCGGGAGCCGTGGTTCCGAATGCGACCATCACCGCGACAAACACTGGAACGGGAGCTGTCCGGGAAGCCGTGTCCGATGGGTTGGGACGCTATCAGATCCCTGCGCTGCCGGTGGGGCAATATGAAATTCACGCCAAGAAAACCGGATTTCAGGAAACTGTTCGCTCCGGCATTCAATTGGCCCTGAATCAGAGCGCAATTGTGGATCTGGCGCTGCGCGTCGGCGAATCCAGGCAGCAGGTAGCGGTGAAAGCGGATGCCCCCATAGTGGGCCTCTCCACAACCGACGCATCGGGAGTGATCACCCAGCGGCAAATTCAGGATCTACCGCTCAACGGCCGCAGTTACGATGAGATGCTCACGCTGAATCCCGGCGTGGTGAATTTCACCTGGGAAAAAACCGGTGGCATCGGCGTCTCCAATTCCACCAACGGAAACAATTTCGCTGTCTCTGGCAATCGGCCGCAGCAGAATCTCTTCCTGCTGAATGGAGTTGAATTCACGGGCGCGGCGGAAAACAATATGCAGCCGGGCGGAACCAGCCAGGTGCTGCTGGGCGTGGATGCGGTGCAGGAGTTCAATGTGCTGCGCGATTCCTATGGAGCCGAGTATGGCAAGCGGCCCGGCGGGCAGGTGCTCATCGTGACCAAATCTGGAACCAACGATTTTCACGGCTCGGTCTATGAGTTCCTCCGCAACAACGACTTTGACGCGCGCAATTTCTTCGACCCTAGTTCCGTTCCCGGCTTCCAACGAAACCAGTATGGCGTCGCGTTGGGCGGCCCGATCCAGAAGGACAAGACATTCATCTTCGGCAACTTCGAAGGATTCCAACAGCACCTGCATCAAACCGGCGTGGATCTGGTTCCCGATAATAACGCTCGCAGCGGATATTTGCCTTGCAAGCTGATCACTCCGGTGCCCAGCCCCTGCCCGACCTCGGGACTGGCTTTCGTCGGAGTTTCTTCGTTGATTTCAGCGTGGCCCACACCCACGCCGGGCGCGCCCGATTTCGGCGGAATCGCAGAGGCGTTCAACAATCCGCTGCAGACTATTCGCGACGATTTCGGAACCGTCCGTTTGGATCATATCTTCTCGCCAAAGGATACCTTCGGCGCGGTGTACACCATCGACGATAGTGCGGATTTCACGCCCACCAGCACCAATCTCTACAGCACCGATGTGGAGAGTCTGCGCGAGCAGGTTGTCAATCTGGAAGAGACTCACGTGTTCTCGCCGGCGCTGCTCAACACGGCGCGTTTCGGGTATTCGCGCGCGGGTTATTTCTTCACCGGCGAACCAACGCCCGGCACGCCGGCCGCGGACCTGCCCGGTTTCGTGGAAGGCAATCCCATCGGCGCCCTGGTAGTGGGTGGAAGCGCGGCGTCTAATCCCACCGCTCAGCTCAGCCTGGCGGGCAGCAACAACGGAAGCAATCTGCGAGTGGCGCGCAATTTGTTTACCTATGAAGATCAGGTGTCGCTCACCAAGGGCCGTAATCAGTTTACTTTCGGCGCATGGTTCCAGCGCGAGCAATCCAATGAAACGCTCGCGCTCAGCCAATTTGGACAGGCTACCTTCACCAGCTTGCAAACGCTGCTGCAAGGAGTGGCCAGCAGCCTGTTGTACGATCCCACGCCTACCGCGCTTGGCTGGCGTTCTTTATTCGGTGCCTTCTACGCCCAGGATGTTATTCGCTTGACGCCGCGCTTAACGCTTTCACTTGGATTCCGCGATGAGTTTTCCACCGGCTGGAACGAAGTAGACGGCCGGGCCTCCACTTACACGTTTACCAATGGCGTCATTAACACGCAGCCCAACATAGGCGATGCCGCATTCACGAAGAACAATGCGAAATTCCTGCCGCAACCGCGCGTGGGAATCGCGTGGAGCCCGTTCCGCAACACCAACCATACCGTGATTCGCGCCGGCTTTGGAATGTATAACGATCTGCAAGACGCCCTGGGCTATCGTACGGACCAGAACGCGCCCTTCAATCCTACCTACAGCCTTCCGAATTTCAAGGTCTCCACGCCGCCCATTTCGCCTGACAGCCCGGTGCCCTCGACGGCCAAACTGGTGCCGGGCGGAGTGCAGCCCAATTTGCAGACGCCGACCCTGATCTCATGGTCGTTCCGGGTGGAGCAAGAGCTTACGCCGAACACCGTGCTGCGGGTTGGCTATGTGGGGTCGCATGGATATCACGAGATCATTGGCATCGACGCTAATGAGCCATTTCCAGTAATTTGTCCCACAGCGCCTTGCCCGGCCAACTATCCGGCCAACTTTCCGGCGGGCATTGCGGGGACGCCGGTTCCGGCCGGGACGTATTATGTTCCCACGGCCACCAAGCCGAACCCCGCGATCGCCAATACGTGGACCTATTTCTCCGAAGGCGATAGCTCTTATAACGCACTGCAGATCGACGTAAATCACCGCTTCAGCGGCGGCTTCTCCTTGCGCGGCGTTTACACCTGGTCCAAAACTCTGGACGATGGCGATTCTCTCAACGCGACCACGTCGGGCGGTGAGCCGGCGCTGGCGTCCAATCCTTTCAACCTGGCCGCCGACAAGGGCCTGGCGAACTTCGACGTCAGAAACGCCGCGGCTATCAACGGAGTCTACGAGCTGCCTTTTGGCTCAGGCCGGCGTTTCCTCACCAACGCCAGCGGGCTCGGCAATTGGCTCGCGAGCGGTTGGAGCATCAACTCCATCGTCACGCTGCAGAGCGGCTTTCCGTTCACGCCGCAGCTTAGCTACAATCCCACGAACTCGGGAGACACGCGCAATCCAGTGCGGCCGTTCGTAAACCCGGCGTTCAGCGGCCCGGTGATTTTGGGTTCGCCGAACAAGTGGTTTAACCCGGCGGCGTTTCTGGCTCCGCCCAACGCCAGCGGCTTTGCCGGAAACCTGGGCCGGGATACGCTGATCGGCCCTGGGCTGGCCACCTGGGATTTATCCGCCATCAAGGACATGCGCCTGCATGAGCGCGTGAACCTGCAGTTCCGCGCGGAGTTTTTCAATATTCTGAATCACGCCAATTTCAATACGCCCAACGCAGTGGTGTTTACGCCCTCGGGCCTCTCGCCCACCGCAGGCATCATCACCAGTACTTCCACCACGTCGCGGCAGATTCAGTTCGCTCTGAAGTTGCGCTGGTAAATTTCGGACTATTTCGCCAGGCGGACCAATTCCAGCGTCTC
>DATHNM010000101.1:0-8107 GCA_035486095.1 Bryobacteraceae bacterium | reverse complement strand
CGCTAGTATGAGGCCAGGATGAGCTTATGGCCGCAGCCGTTGGGGTAGAGAGCAGCTGCTGTGGAACTGTTTCATAAGCTCTCCTTCTTTCTACTTCGTATGCCTAATAGTGCAGACGGAAGCAAGACCGTTTCATCCCGGTGCGAAAAAAAGCCAGTGCCGGGGAGTGCCACCGGCGCCTGAGATGCACAATGCCATACTGAACTACGGAGGCTCCGGGACTGATCGGGGAAATTCATGGCGAAGAAAAAAGCGAAACACAAAGCTGTTAAGGCTATTGAAAAGGCTGTCAGGAAGGCTGTGAAAAAGGGCGTCACAGCGTCGGTTGTCGACAGCGCGGTGGAGAAAGCCATCGCGAGGGGAGCCAAGCGCAAGAAGAGCGCGGGCAAGGATGCGAAGAAAAAATCCGAGCCGGCTAAACCTGCCAAGAAGGCCGTCGATGCGCCGCGTGGCTGAATAGTAGTGCCTGGACAGGCGAGCGTATAATAACTCTCGAATGGGCCGCCTTGCGCCTGTTCCGCCCGGAGGTGCCGTGGTCAAGTCGGCGTTCGTTTTGGGATTCCTCGTTCTGGGCGTGGTTGCTTTCCAGATCTACATCAACAGCGTCGTGCTTAGCGGCTTTGCACATCCGACGAAAGATGCACTGGACACTTTCGATCAGAAAGCGGTTGATATCAGTATCGAGAGCGTGCGCAACCTCACTACCATGGCGACGTTAGTATTGGGGGCCGTGGGCGCGTTCTGGTTTACGAAATACAGCTCCACCACCATGCCGCGCAAGGTGTGGTCTTTTGGCCTTGCCGCTGCCATCTTTGCCGGACTTTCCATCTATTTCGGCTTCATCTTCGAACGCAGCATGGTCACCATGCTGGTGCACAGGATGGTGGCGCTTCAGACAGCGTGGTTGGTATGGCCTCTGTATGCGGAGGAAGCTACATTTCTGCTTTCGCTTTTCGCATTGGGAGTCGTAGTCTTCGAGGGGTGAAGGTGAATGAGGGGTGAAGATGAATCGCACATTACTAGTTGCCCTGGTCCTCGGGAGTTGCGTTTGTCAGTTAAGCGCGCAACCCAATGCCGCGGGTCCGCCCACTTACTCGCCTGCCGCGAAAAGTGTGGAGCAGTCCGTCAATCAGTGGGAACAAAGGACGGCCGTCAAGGTGGATAGCGACGCCCGCTCGCAGATCTCCAGCGATGTTCGGGAACTGAACGTTTCCGAAATCTATGTGCCGAAAGAACGCTACGAGGACGCGCTGCTGTGGACCAAGGACGTTCTCGTCAAAACCTACCTCTATGCACTCTGGGCGCGCAATCGTGCTCTGGTGGAGATCGGCAAGGTGAATGTCGAATCTTATCGGATTGGAGAATACGTTAAGGAGCATCTCAAGATTCTGGGCGATCCCTTCGGCAACATCGAATTTCTCTCCATGCCTTCGGGAGCCACCATCCAGCGCGACAACGTGGACGTGGGTATAACTCAGATGGGACTGGGCGTTGCATCCGGCCCGCATGATTACGCAATTATCTTGGATCGGAATAAGCTGGAGTGCCGTCAGATGATCGATGTGAAGCCGGGCACATCGCGCAGGATGACGTGTCCGCCGCGAACGCGTTGAAGCCCTAGGGATAGATCAGGGAAGCCTCGTCACCCACACACAGGTAGACGCAGTCCTCGTGTAAATCGCGAGCCATGGTGGCCAGGAATTCTTTCAGCAGCGTGACCTTGGAACGATCCGCGAACGCCACGCTAAATTCCCGATGCTCGCCATAGGAGTCGGGCCCCGGTCCGTTTCTCCAATATCCGAAAATGTTGCCAGCCTGCGCCGTGTATCCGGCGAAGTGGTCCATCAGAAAAACATGCAGCCGGATTTCGTTGGGCTGTCCGTCCCGCGATGGTTCCTTCAGTTTCAAGGAGGGCAGCAGGAAGACGGCGGTGTATCCCAACGGTTGTTCGCGGAACGTCACGGTTCCATCCGAAACGTAAAGCGCGTTTCCTGGCTGGTGGAGGTCACTTCCAGCGTGCCGCCATGGGCTTTGGCGATTTCGTGGGCGATGAACAGCCCAAGGCCCAGCCCCTCGCGATTGTGCAGCGCCGCGCTGCGGTAAAACGGCTGGAACAAGCGCTCCATAGCCGCCGGAGGAATAGGATCTCCCGCGTTCGCCACCGCAAGCTCAAAACCATTCGCGTTGCTGACCGCGCACACACGCACCGGCTGATCCTTGGCGCCATAGCTCATCGCGTTGCCCAGAAGATTGGAGAAAAGCTGAGCAATGCGGCCCCGGTCGCAAGCGACGGGCTGGGCCAGCGTGAACTCCGTTTCCACCATCCGATCGGGATAACTGACGCTTAGCTCAGCGATTACCTCGCGCAGCACCGGTTCCAGAGATTCATGCGCTTTGCGCGTCAGGGGCAGGCCGCCGCCCAGGCGCCCGCGCGCCAGATCCAGCATATTTTCGATCAGCGCCACCATCCGCGAGGCGCTTTCCCGGATCAAACGGGCCATGGGCACGGCCCGCTCTTCGAGCGAGGTTTTCATCAGCAGCTCCATCAGGCTGCTGATCGATCTCATTGGTGTACGCAAGTCATGCGCCAGCACCGCGATGAATTGTTCGCGCAGTTCCGAATCCGCCCGTTCCTCCAGCAGCGCGGTTTCAGTGGCCGCCAGCTTTCGGTCGGCGTCCAGGTGTTTGGCGATCAGTTCGGCGAACAGCCGGAACATTCCGATGATCTCCGGCGTATTGAGCCGCGCCGGACGCGGATCGATAGCGCACAGAGTCCCGAAGAAAAAGCCGTCCCCGAGGATGATCGGCATCGAAATGTAGCTCTGAAAGCCGTATAAGGCGGGAGTAGGATGGTCGCGCCAGGCGTCGTCTTCGGCGACGTGGTTGATCACTACGGCCTGTCTGCACTCCCGGACTTCGTGGCAAATTGTGGTCTCGATCCGCAGTTCGCCGCCCGGCTTCAGCCCGAAATCGATTTCGTCGAGCACGCTGCAGGCTACCCACTTGTCCTCCGTGACGCGCGCGACCGCGGCAAAGCGCATTCCAGTAGCGCGGCACACTACGTCCAGAATGGTGGGCACCGCTGCGATGCGGCTCACTCTCTCGACATCGGCCTGAAAATCCTCCGCCAGGGCAGACCGTGGGTTCATCATCTTTAGATTACGCCAGGATCGAAGAGTTGCGAGATTTCAGATGGCCGGACTTGTCATCGGCCGAAATTGTTAATACGCTCGTTAGCATATGAAACTGGCGGCGTGTCTTGTGGTGGCTGCGGCAGGCTGGCTCCCGGTGTCCTTGCCGGGCCAGCAATATCACGCGCCAGCGGAAACAGCCGGCTTGCCGCAGCCGCTGGATTGGACTTCCGAACAAGATCATCAGAACATGCTGGATCAGCTGGGTATCAAGGCCTTGCGCCCCGGGCCCAGCGGCAACGAAAACGCGCCCGATCACGCAAATTACGACGAGTCCAAGGCTAATCCGTTCCCGAATCTACCCGCAGTCCTGGTGCTGAACAACGGCAAAAAGGTGACGACCGCTGAAATGTGGTGGAATCAGCGGCGCCCCCAGATCGTCGAGGATTTTGAGCGCGAAGTTTTGGGCCGTGTTCCTAGGAAGGTGCCGCAAGTGGCGTGGACCGTCACCACGATGGAGAACACGATGGTGGGCTCTTACCCGGCCATCAGCAAACAGCTGATGGGTCACGTGGATAATTCGTCATACCCACTGATCACGGTGGATATCCAGATGACCGTGGTGACGCCTGCCAAGGCCGCCGGCCCGGTGCCGGTGATGATGATGATGACCTATCCGCGCGGCGCCCTGCCGCCGCCCAGGCCACCCGCTCCCGGCGCCGATCCGCCCGCGACCGAGCAATTGATCGCCGCTGGCTGGGGCTACGCATCCATCACTCCCGTGAGCATTCAGGCCGATAACGGAGCAGGCTTAACGCGCGGCATCATCGGGCTGGTTAACAAAGGCCAGCCGCGCAAGCCTGACGATTGGGGCGCGCTGCGGGCTTGGGCGTGGGGCGCTTCGCGCGGTCTGGATTACCTCGAAACGGACAAATCCGTCGACGCCTCGCATGTCGGTGTCGAGGGTGTTTCGCGCTACGGCAAAGCTGCTCTGGTGGCCATGGCATTCGATACTCGCTTCGCGCTGGTTCTGGTGGGATCTTCCGGCGAAGGCGGAGCGAAACTGCATCGGCGAAATTGGGGCGAGGCGGTGGAAAACCTGACAGGCGCCGGAGAATATCATTGGATGGCTGGCAATTTTCTGAAATATGGCGCCGCGGATGCCGCTTTCGGAAGCAAGAATGCCGGCGATTTGCCCGTGGATGCGCACGAACTGATCGCGTTGTGTGCGCCGCGGCCAACCTTCATCAGTTATGGCGTGCCCGAAAAGGGCGACTCAAAATGGCTGGATCAACAGGGAAGCTTCATGGCAGCCGTCGCGGCAGGTCCGGTGTTCCAACTTTTGGGCACGAAGGATCTAGGGACCGTGGAAGATTACCGCACCGTGAAAATGCCCCCGGTGAACATCGGTTTGCTGGACGGCCAACTGGCTTGGCGCCAGCACGATGGTGGACACACCGACGGCCCCAATTGGAAATACTTCCTGGCTTGGGCAGATAAAATTATCCACCACACTGCAACGCCGCCTTCCGCCACACCTTAGTCGAGTCGTCTGGATGAAATGTTATAAGAGGTTTCTCTTACCCGGCTAAGGTTCGTTTCTTAGATAAAATTGATCTAATTGGTGCATTGTCCAGCGGCAAATAATAAACAATAATGGATTCGCGTGTAAGCGCCTTGGACGCAGATCACATGGGCTTTCATGTAGGACAAACATTCGGCGACTACACCATCACCGCCATTCTGGGCGCGGGCGGCATGGGCCGGGTGTTCAAGGTAGAGCACTCCCTTACCAAGCGAACCGAGGCCATGAAGGTTCTGGTCTCCGAACTTGCAACCGATGTTCAGGTCAAGCGCTTCGAACGGGAAATGCGGTCGCTGGCCCGGCTGAGCCATCCCAATATCGGCGCCCTTCACAATGCCATTCATTCAGAGGATCAACTGGTCCTGCTGATGGAGTTCATCGATGGGCAAACGCTCGAAGAGATGTTTAGCGGCGGCCGCCTGGCGCTCGGTACCGGCATCGAATATATACGGCAGATCCTATCGGCCCTGGCGTACGCGCACCAGCAGGGCGTGGTGCATCGCGACGTAACTCCGGCCAACGTAATTGTCACCACGGACGGCCAGGCTAAGCTGACCGATTTTGGGCTTTCGAAGTCTTACGGAGACGCCCTGTTAACAAATTGCGGCGAGGTTCTCGGCTCGCTACCCTACCTGGCGCCGGAACAATTGAAGGGCGTTACGCAGCCCGATTGTCGATCTGACCTGTATTCGGTGGGGGCCATGCTGTACGAGCATCTCACCGGGAAGAAGCCCTTCGGAGCGAACCGGCGATTGGCTCCCGTGCTTACCGACTCCGAGGGTGAGCCGCAGCCGCCTAGCGAACTGGAGCCCAGCCTGTCCCCTGAATGGGACCAGATGATTCGCCGGGCGCTGGCCAGAGATCCGGGGCATCGCTACCAATCGGCGGAGGAGTTTCTGGGCGCGATTGCTCAGCTTGACCAGCCCACAGGTGTGTCGGACCTTCCACTGCCACAACTGCGCACGCTGGGGATTGGACTCGCGCTATTCGCGGGTCTGGTGCTGGCGGTTGTCGCGTCACCGAAACTCGTCCGCTTGCGGCAGCCAGCGCCTGCCATTACGGCATCGCGGAGCTTGCACATTGCGCCTCCGGCCTTCGCTACGCTGATGACGCCGCAGCAGGTCAAGCCGGCGGAAGTCCATCGTGCGAAGCGCGTCGCACCACTGGCGCTCTCTGTCCCCCTCGCAACCACCGCTATTCCAGCGGCAGCGGACATCATCTCCGCTCCGGCGTCGCCCACCGTCGCTGCCGAACCAGACCCTGGCCCGCCGGTTGAACCTGTTGCCGAAGAGCCCAGCCTATCCAAAACTGCGGCGCCCTCGAAGAAAGGGTTCTGGGGCAAGCTGAACGTGTTTAAAAAGAAGAGCGCCGATGCGAAGGAAAAACAGTGACGTGCCGCTCATGCCCGCGCGACGCGGCCTGACTCCAACTTAGTTGCCGCGTCCGTGCTGGTAGCCTGCTTCGTACGCGCGTTGGTCTTCGTCTTTCTTGAAGTGGCGCTTCTTGCTGTGGTCCCGATTGTGCGCATGGTCGACCTGACCTTCGTGTACACCTTGCTGGTATCTCTTATTCTTCGAGTAATCCTGGTCGTGGTCCTGGAAGTATGGAGCTCCCCAAGCCGGGGCCGCGCCTCCAACCAAGCCAATACCTGCCGCGATGGCCAGCGCGCCAATACAGTGCCTTAGATTCAGTGTCATGAGATTTATCCCTTCATGCCTTTAAGGAGCACGTGCATGGCCGTTTCGGAGTGGCCGCTCTCTTGCAGCGCCAGGGAGGATTTCATCGCTGGGCTTGACCATTAATGGTCGGATGACCGGAACTGGTCAGTACATGGAATGTTAAGTCAGGACGCCGCGGGAACGCAGTGCATCCTCAATCAGTGCAATCAACTCGCCACGTGTGAGATTCAAGCGGCTGCTATCGGTCTCCGCGTCCTCGGCAACCACCGGGCGCCCAGGCTCCATACGATTGTGAGATTTTACGCCATACCGCCCGCGCGCATCGAACAATTTTCCTACTTCGTGCTTGGGAAGCACCTTCGGGCCACCCAGCAACTCCGCCACCAGCGTGACGCGCGCGAAGTGCTCAACGGTTTCCATCTTGAAGTACGCTTTGTAGACATCCCCGCCATAACACACCGACCCATGATTGCCCAGCAGGATCGCGTCGTATTTGGGGATGTAGGGCAGCATGCCGTCGGTGAGCGCGGGCGTTCCCGGGAGCCCGTATTCGGCTAGCGGGACGCATCCCAGGCTGACCACCACTTCCGGCAGCAGAGCCAAATCCAGCGCGCGGCCGGCCACGGCGAATCCCGTGGCCACAGGGGGATGCGCGTGCACCACGGCGGACACATCGGGACGCATCTGGTATATGGTGAGATGCATCGCGATCTCTGTGGTCCGTTCGCGTGCGCCGTCGATCTTGTTGCCTTCCAGATCGCAGACGATAACGTCGGCCGGCGTCATCATGCCCTTGCTCACTCCCGTGCAGGTACACAGGATGCGTCCGTCATCCAGACGTACGCTGATGTTCCCATCGTTGGCGGCGACCCATCCCTTTTGATAGATCAGCTTGCCCACGTCGAGGATGTCCTGCCGAGTTTGCTCCTCCGTTTTAGGCATCCGGATTTTCAATTGTATCAATCGTGATGCGGCTTGCTGAAGACCCCGCTGTACAATGGGTGCAGTGGATAACAGACGGATGTGCCCGAATTGCCGGGCGTTTGTGACGACCAGCGACAGGGTGTGTCCGTATTGCCAGGCGCCACTGGGGCCGCGAGCGGTGGAACGGCGCAATCCAGGCGAGATTTTAGGCGGCCTGATCCCGCACGCGCGCTTCACAACTATCATCATCCTGCTCATCAACTCGGCGCTCTTTATCGCCGAGTACTTTAGCCCCCAGGCTGGAATTTCGGACGCCGGCCGCAGCGTTCCTGCGGTGCTGCTGCAGGGCCAGTGGTGGCGTCTGGTGACCGCCGGTTTTCTGCACAGCGGCATTCTTCACATTCTGATGAACTCCTGGGTGCTATTCGATCTGGGCGCCGAAGTGGAAACGTTGTACGGCACCAGCCGGCTGATTGTCTTTTACTTTGTTGCCACGGTCACGGGATTCGCTGCCAGTTCCCACATCGGCGAGCATTTTTCCGTTGGCTCATCAGCTGGAATTTTTGGATTGATCGGCGCCATGCTGGCGTTTGGATTTACAGACCGCTCGTCGCTCGGGATGCAGGTGAAGGCGCTGTACACGCGCTGGGTGATCTACGGATTAGTGCTGAGCTTCCTGCCGGGTGTGGATATTTGGGCCCACGTGGGTGGATTCGCAGGCGGATTCGTGGCCGGGTTCCTGGCCAGCACGCCGCGGGCCCGCCTGATGTGGAAGGAACCGCTACTGC
>DATHNM010000100.1:0-8048 GCA_035486095.1 Bryobacteraceae bacterium | reverse complement strand
TCCCAGGACGAACGAAAACCCGACGGCCGTCCCAAAGTTACGGTTCTTCAGCAGCCGCACATCTACAATGGGGTTCGGGTGATACCACTCCCACAGGAAAAACGCCGCGAGAGTCGGAATGCCAAAGCAGGCCAGCGCCGTGATCAGCCGTGAGGAGAACCAGTCAGATTCCTGGCCTTTATCGAGCACGAACTGGAAGCAGGCGATGCCGGTGACCAGCAGGCTGAGCCCGATGTAATCGATCTTGATGCCGCCGCGCTTTTCTTCTTTCAGCCAGGGCGGATCTTCCACCAGGCGGCTGGTGAAAAACAAGGAAAGCAGACCCACCGGCAGGTTGATAAAGAAGATCCAGTGCCAGTTCATGTTGTCGGTGATCCAGCCGCCCAGCGTGGGCCCGATAGCGGGCGCGAATACCACGGCCATGCCGTAAACCGCGAACGCCTGGCCGCGCTTTTGAATAGGAAACGTGTCTGCCAGGATGGCCTGTTCGGAAGGCTGCAGGCCGCCGCCGCCGGCCCCTTGCAGGATGCGCGCCACAATCAGGAACGGCAGATTAGGTGCGATGCCGCACAGGAATGACGACACGGTGAAGAGCACCACGCAGGTCATGTAAAAACGCTTGCGGCCGAAGATGGTGGAGAGCCAGCCGGATGCAGGCAGAACAATGGCGGCCGATACCAGATAGCTGGTGAGAATCCAGACGGCTTCGTCGTAGGTGGCGCCCAGCGAGCCGGCGATGTGCGGAAGCGATACGTTGGCGATGGAAGAATCCAGCACTTCCATGAAGGTTGCCATGGTAACCGTGAGCGCGACGGCCCACGGATTATGCGAGGGTTTCCAGTCCAGGTGCGTTCCAGCCGGGGTCATTTCAACTTCCGATGCGAACGTCCGGCTCCACGGACATGCCGGGGCGCAGCCGATCCAGCCCGTTCTGATTGGGTTTGAAGCGCAGGCGCACGGGGATGCGCTGCACCACCTTGATGTAATTTCCGGTGGCGTTTTCGGGCGGCAGGACGCTGGATACCGCGCCGGTGCTGCCGCCGATGGTCTCGACGTAGCCTTCAAAATCCATCCGCAGGGCGTCCACGTGAATGCGGGCCGATTGTCCGGGATGGATATTGTGCATCTGCGTTTCCTTGAAATCGGCGGTCACCCAGATGTCGCCAATCTGGGCGATCATCAACAACTGTTGGCCCGCGTTGATGCGCTCGCCCACTTCGGCCGATCGTTTCAGCACAATGCCGGGGGCCGGGGCCACAATCTTCGTATAGCTGAGTTTCAGCTCGGCTTGCTCCACCATGGTCTGCGCGGTTTGCTGGTTGGCTTGCTGCGATTGGACATTGGCCTGCCGGATGGCCAGCAGCGCGGGCGCGTTGGTCTTGTATTGCGACAGCCGCGATTGCACTTGCGCCAGTTGAGCCTGCCGCTGTTGCACCGTGCGGGCGGCGGATTCCACGGTGGCGCGGTTGGCGTCCACGGCGGCGTCCTGAGCTTTTGAGGTGGCGGCCACCTGATCGAACTCCTGCTGTGAAACCTCTTCGTTCTTGATGAGCAGCGTGTAGCGTGCCAAGTCGGCTTTAGCTTTCGCGGCATTAGCCTGGGCCTCGGCCAGGCGCGCGGCGGCGGATTCACGATCGCGTTCGGCAACCCCCACGGCCGCCTCCGCGTTGGCCACGTCGGCTTCGGCGCCCGTGATGTTGGTGCTGCTTTCGATCTGCGTGATGGGAACGTTGGGTTGCTGCGCGGTCACCTGGATGCGGGCCTGCGCCACTTGCGCTTTAGCCTGATCGATCACCACCTGGAAATCGCGCGGATCCAGATCCACCAGCGGATCGCCCGCTTTGACCAGCTGGTTGTCATCCACGTAGACGTGCGTGATGGCGCCATCCACGCGCGAACTGATGGCGTTCAGGTGAGCTTCCACTTGCGCGTCGTCGGTGGACTCGAATTCGCGTGACTGGAGATAAAAATAGATACCCACTGCGGCCGCAATCAACAGGAACAGGAAAAATATGGTGAAGGCCTTGCCGCGGCCCTTGGTAACGGGCGGGGGCGCGGGCTTCGTATCCGGCGACTGGGGCATGGGCGGGGCAGCGTTGGGAGCGGTTGGCGAACTCATTTCTGAACTCCTGGGTTGACCGGAGGGTTGACCGGAGGGTTGACCGCTGGGTTGACCGAAGGGTTGACCGCGGGCACTCCGCCGACCAGCAAACCGGGCAGGTCGGTCTCGGCCTGGCCCATGGCGCGGGACAAAGAGATGCGAGCCAGGTCGAATGCAAACAGCCCGGAAATGTAGTCGCTTTCCGCGCTGGCCACTTGTTCTTGCGCCTGTACCACCTCCACCGTGGTGGCCACTCCGGCGTTAAACCGATCGCGCGACTCGCGCAAAGTCTCGTTGGCGAAGCCGCGATTATTTTCGGCCAGGCGAACTTCGCCGATCGCGGTTTCCAGTTCGATAAGAGCGGTACGAACTTCCTGTTCCACGCGGCCCCGTTGATCGGCCAGTTCGGCTTGGCGCTGATGGAGTGTGGCTTCGGCCATTTCGATGTCGGCCTTCACCCGGCCGCCTTGAAACACCGGCACATTCACCGCGCCGGTTACCGAGTACACGCCGTGATTGGAAACTGGACTAGGACCAAGCACTCCGTAATCGGCGGTCAGCGAGGCGGAGGGAAGACGCTCGGCGTGCGCGGCAGACACCACAATTTCAGCGGCGTGCACCTGGCTCTCGGCCGCTTTCAAATCCCAGCGTTTCTGGAAAGCCTGCTGCACCACGCCGGCCGCTTCGGGGACTGGGGCGGGATTGAAGGCCAGCGGATCGCTCAGCGTCAGTTCACGATCCAGCGGCACGCCGATCAGACGGGCCAGAGCCAGCTTCTGCTTTCGCAGGTCAGACTGAAGCGCGTTGAGCCGCTGTTGCTGGCCCTGCAATTCCACCAGCGTGCGCGTGACATCGATGCGGGCGTTGGTGCCGGCTTCCTTGCGAACTTCCGCTTGATGATAAACCGCCTGCGCATTGTCCACTTGAGCGCGCTGCGAACCCACACGGGCTTCGGTGGCAATAGTTTCCAGATAGGCTCCGGCCACCGCCAGCACCACCACTTCGCGGGCATCGCGCGCCGACAGGGTGGACGCGCGTTCGCTCTCCTGGGCGGCGTGCCAGTTGCGGCGCGAAACCGGATCGTAGACCGACTGACTCACATTTCCGAGCAGCTGTGAATACTGGAACGGGCCCACCACGGTGGGAATCGAAAAGCCCACGCCGGGAGGGATGTTGAACTTGAATCCGAATGCCGCCAGATTGATCTGCGTGCTGGTTTCGGTGGCATCGATGGAGACATACGGCAGCAGATCGCTCAGGGCACGCAAGCGCTGGGCTCGCGAGGCACGGGCGGTGTCGTCGGAGGTGAGCACTCCCAGGTTTGCCGTCAGGCCAAGTTTCACGGCGTCGGCGAGCGTGAGAGTGAAGGCCCCGGCGGGAATCTTATCGTCTTGCACGCTGCCCTGAAAACCGCCCCCGATCTGAATGGAACTGTTCACCACGTTGGCGCCGGGGCTGGGCCCGGCTTGCTGCTGGGTGGAGACCGTACCTGGAGACTGACGTCCCGATTGCGGCAATTGCACCGCGGGGGTGGATCGCTGCGCTCCACCGCCCCCGAATTGGGCCCAGGCCAGAGAGCTGGTCAGAGCGGCTAAAATTATGGCGCGAAGATTACCGGACACTTTCATTTAATCTATCATATGCATACTTGCATGTATATAATGTAGAAGGCATGGAAGCTGGCATGGCAGTTCGGGGCGCGAAGACACCCACCAAGCACCAGCAGCGAACCGAAACCACGCGGCGCGCTCTGCTGGACGCGGCCCGCCGCATCTTTGCGCGCGATGGATTCGAGGCGTCGCGGATTGAAGACATTGCCGGCGCCACCGGCCACACCCGCGGCGCTTTTTACGCGCACTTCAATAACAAAGAGGACCTGTTCTTCGCGCTCCTGGAACAGGAAGCCGGCGACCGTTTACGTGGCCTGCGTTCCACCATGGAAAAGTGCACCAATTCCGTAACCCGCATGCGGGCGTTGCGCAAGTTTTACGTCGGGCGCGTATCGGATCGCCAGTGGGTGATGCTGTCGCTGGAGTTTAAGCTATTCGCTTTACGCCATCCTAAGCTGCGTGCCCGGCTGGCGCGCACGCACCGGCGCATCCGGGAATCGTTGAAGCTCGATATTATTTCCAAGTTGATTCCGGAGCTGATGCAGGGCGGCCATGAATCGCGCGAAGTGCGGCGGGTGGCTTTGGAAGCGGTGCTCAACGGCCTGGTGCTGGAACACGCCTACGATCCGGAGATTATCTCGCAGGTGCAGGCCACCATGATGCTCGGCCGCATGTTCGACGTCCTGATGGCGGCGAAACATTCTCCGCTCAACGGGTCATCATAGATTCCCGGTTCGGGCCACTTCATACCAGGCCACGCCATCGGAAATAAATTGCAGCGTGGTGGATTTGCCCGCCGACCCCATCAGCGGCCCGGCACTCTTGAAATTGTTTCCAAAGCTCACCGTTTTACCGCTGATCTGATCGTTCACGATAATGACCCACATGTGCTGGCCGGGCAATCCGGGAGTGGCCGCATTAATACTGGCGTTGCCAACCGCGTTGCTGGTAGTGGTTTTGTGCACGTCGCCGGCGGTGGTTTCCAGCACCATGGCGCGCGCGTAAGGGATGGTCTCCATGGACGCGATGAAGCGCCGGGCCATGACGTCGTGGTCCCGATCTTCTCCGCCGCGCCCGCCGCCGGATCCGCCCATCAGGCGAAACACCTGGCCGTCATAAAAAACCCATTGCGGCTGTCCCGCCACCAGCGTGCCGCCCGGATCGAGAACGCCATCCGATCTCTTGATGCTTACCGGGCCAATGCCGTCGACATTCAATGAGCATTTATCGCTGCAAGCAGCATCCACCAGCAGGACGAAGGTCAGGCCGGGTGTGTAGGCGGCGAGTGTGCCCGTGGAAATGCGGCAGACATAAGATGTGGTGTGATTCGCCGAGGAACAGAAATTCCGTGAGCCATGAATCGCGTCGTGACTGGGAATGACGGCCGAATCGTAGGCTGGCGTGCACGTAATGCGCGCGCCATCGGGATGACAGGATTGAATAATCCCGTTTCCGGATTCGAAGTTCAGAGTGGTTCCGGTGCCAACCACCTTGCCTCCCACTTGCACGGTGATATTCTGCCCGTGCATCGCCAGGGAAAGACAAAGAAACAGAGCCGCGAATTTCATGAAGGCCTCCTTGCCAAGCCGCCATTGTAGCGACATTAGCTCCGCCTGCTTAGATAACGATCTCGCAGCCTTCGTAAGCGCAGCACACTTCCAGCTTTGAACTTAAACCGCGCGCCAGTTGCTGGGCGTGCCGTTCCACGCCCGCCATGAACTCGTCGTCGTGCGAAGGATCGTGGTGCGTGAGAAACAAACGGCGCACGCCGGCCAGCGCGGCCAATTCCACCACGTATACGTAAGTGCTGTGACCCCAGTGCCGCTTGGACGGATATTCTTCCGGCGTGTATTGGGCTTCGTGAATTACCACGTCCGCATCTTGCATGTACTCAGCGTGACGGCGGTCGCCTGCCTCGAGAATCGATTCCATCCTGCGCGGCGTGGCCCCCTCTCGCCAGATCGCCTCAAAGTATGGCTCGTGATCGCACAGGTAGCAGATTGACCGGCCCTCCGCTTCGATGCGGTAACCGAGCGTGGGCGAAGGATGATTCATCTGTTGCGCGCGCACTTGCACGCCGTCCATCTGGTAGGTTCCTTCGCACAGATCTTCATAGCTGATGTGCGCCGCCAGTTGATCCAGTTCCACGGGGAAATAGTGATGCTCCATTTGGCCCGCCAGCACATCGCGCAACGAAACATGCGCGCCTTCCGGTCCGTAAACCGTGAAGCGATTGCCGGATAGAAACAGCGGCGCGAAAAACGGGAAGCCCTGGATATGATCCCAATGGGTGTGTGAGAGCAGAATGGTGGCGGCAACGGGCCCGGCAGCCGAGGCTAGCAGGTGGTTTCCCAGAGACCGCGCGCCGGTGCCGCAATCCAGCACCAAAACTCCACCGGAGGGCGTAGTCAGTTCCACGCAGGATGTGTTGCCGCCAAAGTGATTGGTGCCCCGCCCGGGCGCTGCGATGGATCCTCGAGTACCCCAGAAGCGCGCTAACATTCTCTTCCCCGTCCGATCTCGGACTATTTTACTTACTATCGGCTGAAGGGCGGTTCAGGATTGCGGTTGCGGTACGCCGTCGGATTCTTTTTCGAGGAAATCCCGCACTATCCCGCCGATGGCCATGAATCTTTCCAGATCCGCCGGCTTGCGGAAATAGAACGAGGCGCCCAGTTCGCGCGCCCGGGCCCGGTCGCGGGGCGAATCCGAAGATGTGATCACGATGGCCGGAACGTGGGCGCAGCGGCTGCTCTGGCGAATCCGTTCCAGGATTTCGTCGCCCGGCCGCTTGGGCAGGTTCAGATCGATCAGAAAAAGGTGCGGACAGCTAGCTGATGGGTCCTGCTCCAGCCTGGCGAGCTTCTTGAGCATGTCCTCGCCATTGTCTGCGACCTCCAACTGATACTCGAACTCGTGGCGTCGCATAGCTTCCTGGATCAGATACACGTCCGCCGGGTTATCTTCGGCAATCCAGATTCGATAAGGGACCACCGGCATCAGTCCGGCTCGCTCGTCATCAGGGATGCTTCCTTATTGTGAAGATCGTCACTGTTAGAGATCTTCCGCATGGGAATCGTTTCGGTTCGTCACTTATTTCTAACACGGCTAATCGGTGATTGCTTCAATGGTTCCCGGCGCATTACCCTCCAGCCGGTTGTTGACGAAGATGTATGACGGTTCGTGCCGCTGCCGGGCCCGGGCGATCAAAAGGCGAAGCGCATCGCGCGTGCCCGGGTTGGGGTCCTTCAATTCGGCATACGGGGTGAACTTCGTCACAGCTTCTTCATAGGGACGGCCATGGCGCAGCAGCGCCCGCGCCACCGTGAAATTGCTGGTGTAGGCGTCGCGCAGATGCATCTGCTGGCCCATCTCCGGCATGCGCGTCCAGGCGTTGAAGACGTGCGCGGCGCCGTGGCTGCGCAGGCAGGCGAAATATTCGGGGGAAAGGAACTCGGGATTACGGATTTCGACGGCGTAGCGAAAATCGCCGGGCAGCGCGGCCAGAAACGGGTCCAACTCCTGGACGAAGGCGCGCACGTCCGGATAACATTGCCGGGCGAAGCTGCCGAATTCGAAAATGAGGACCGCCACGCGCGGCCGGTAGGGCGCCAGCAAATCCAGAAACGCCGTCCGAAACAGCGCGGCGTCCAGGAACGACGCATTGTTATCGCCCGCCCGGGCCGCATAGCGCGGATGACGGGGGAACTGTTTCACCGTCACGTCTTCCGGGGCTTTGAGGGCGAATTGCAGGGTGGAAGGGGCCGAACCGAACAGCTTGCGCCAGTAGTTTTCCGAGGGAAATTGATAAAACGAGAAATCGCCGCAAACGATGGAAAATGTTTCGGCGTATTCGCTCAGGCACTCGTCGTTGAAACGTTTTTGAGAAAACCGGCCGCGTGTCTGGTAGCGGCCGCGCGAATAGATCTGCCCAATCCAGCCCTCATACTTCCAGGAGCTGGTTCCAAGGAAAATGCTTTCGGCGGCCAGGGCGGACAACCGCGCGCTCAAGCGCCGCCGGTCAAAATCGGAGGGCTCGTCAAATAACGATGCTGTTTCCAAAGCGCCGCTAGTAGGCGTGCGCCACTCGATAGCCGTATGGGTCCGCGCCGGCTTCGATCACGCCATCCGGCATGATCCGCACCATCACCGGAGCAGCGCCGCTGGCCCAGCGCGATCTTGTCCCTACACGATGCCCACGCGCGGAAAGTTCGCCGACAGTGGCGGCCGGGATGCGTTCATCCAAAAGCAGATCGCCGCGATTCCAGGCATGGTTGTCAAAGCTCGAGACCAGATGCCGCGTTTGAAAGCGCGGGGCTTCTACGGCTGCCTGCGCG
>DATHNM010000099.1:0-8709 GCA_035486095.1 Bryobacteraceae bacterium | reverse complement strand
GTTGATGTGGGCTGCCGCAGCGCCGAAAAATGGCGGCCAGATGGTGAAGCTGCTGCTGGCGAAGGATGCCGACGTCAGGCCTCGTGCCCTCTACAGCGATTGGCCGAGCCAGATTACGGCGGAGCCACGCGCGCAGTATCGCCCAAGTGGCGGCCTCACCGCGCTTCTCTATGCGGTCCGCGGCGGCTGCTACGAGTGCGTAGAGGCTCTGATGGCGTCAGGTGCGGATGTGAACGTCCCCACTCCGGAAGGCGTCACTCCGCTGATGATTGCGCTCGACAATGACCACAACGACGTCGCCAAACTCCTGCTGGATCGCGGAGCAAATCCCAATCTCTGGGATTGGTGGGGCCGCACCGCGCTCTACATCGCTATCGATCGCAGGGCCGCCGTGATCGCTCCTCTGCGCACTGGGTTGTTGGGTGAGCGCGTCAACCGTGGCGCTCCGCCCGCGCCTCGCACTTCGAACCGTCCCGCCGTTTCCAGCCTGGAAATCATCAACGCCCTGCTGGCCGCCGGCGTGGATCTGAATCCGCAGCTCAACATGCATCGTCCCAGCCGCGGCGGAAACAGTGGACGTTTCGTCGAGGAGTTTCTGAATACCGGATGCACGCCGCTGCTGCGCGCCACCATCGCCAACGATGTGGAAGTGGTTCGCGCGCTGCTCGACAAGGGCGCTTCGCCCAACATTGCAGGCATGGGCCTAACACCTTTTCTGATTGCAGCCGGCGTGGGATTTGGCGGCGGTGGCACCGGCCTGGCCGCCTCCACCAGCGCCGGTGGCGCGCCGAACATCGCGATCATGGACCTGCTGCTGCAACACGGCGCCGACGTGAATGCGCAGGTCACCGGTACAAAGACGTATTCCATGCGGATCTCCCGCGCACCCTCTTCCACTGAAGGCATGACGGCGCTCCACGTAGCGGCGCAGAAGGGCAAAGCAGATATCATGCGTTACCTGCTGGAGAAAGGCGCTAAAACCGATTTGCTGGATAGCAGCGGCCGCAAGCCGATCGATTTGGCAGGCGCGGCCGCGGAAGGTCGCGCCCTTCTGCAGAACACCTCCGCCGGAAGGTGAGATTTTCTGCTCGCCTAGGGCGTCGGCGCTACACAAGCGAAATTCGCCGCTTCGTCGATGCTGCCTGATCCGGAGTAGCGCGCCACTTGCGGGTACGGGCAGAGTGGCCGGGTGCGCACCACCTGATTGTTCACCACGCGGCTGGCGACGATGGAATCCGGTGCTTTGCCCTTTTCCACCCAGTCGATCATCGCCGTCATTGAATCGTTGCGGTCCGGACCGATGCCGCCCCCGCAATGAGCCATGCCGGGCACCATGAACAGACGGAAAAATTGCATCGTATCGGGACCGTTCTTGGTCAACGCCTGCTCGTAATAATTCACTCCCATCATCGGCTGCAGAATGGAGTCCGCCCAGCCATACGTCATCAGCAGCTTGCCGCCGCGCTTCTTGAATTTCCCGAGGTCCGGGTCCTTTGCGTCCGCCTGTTTGCTCCAGTCGTCCAGCAGATGAATATCGCGGTCGAAGTCGAACGTCCTATAGTCGTAGTCCGGCTTGGGCGGCTTATTCACCAGATACCGCATGGTTCCTTCGGCGAGATTAAAGTCCGCGGGCTTGCCGTCCGGCTGCGCGGTGGCGATCAAATTCATCCAGCCGCTGCCGGTACCGCCTCCAAAGAGGTTCGGCATCACAGCTTCGCTGCCCGGCATGTAGCCCGGGAAGAAAGGTTTGCCGTTGCTCACCGGACCGCTATAAACTTTCGCGATGGCAGCCGCCTGTGCGGCCGTCAGGCAGTCGGGGCCATCCGTTCCTTCTTTGCAGGCTGCAACGTCGCGGGCCGGATCGAAGTTGCACTTACGCGGGTCGTCGATCAAGCCGTCCTTCAGGCCGTCGATCGCATCGCATTTCTCCATCACCTTTTGGCCCACCAACGCCAGCTTGGCCGGCGTTCCCGGCGCCTCGCTGAGCGCCTTCTCATTCCACATCGCGCCAATCGTAAAACCCGTCTGGTCTACCCAGGGCGCGTTGGCGACAATGCCGTCGAAGTCATCCGGGAAACGCTGCGCCTCAATCAGCCCCTGGCGCCCGCCATTGGAGCAGGAGTTCCAGTAGGCGCGAGCGACCGCCTTGCCGTAATATTCCTTCGTGATGCTTTTGGTGGTCTTGGCGGTGAGGTGCACGGCGCGGTAAGCATAGTCAATCGCCTTCTGCGGGTTGCTCATTACAAACGTCGCCCCCGGCTCCTTCCGCGCATCGTGCCCAGTGTTGGTCTGCGCGAAAGCGAACCCCAATTGCAATGCAGCATTGCGCTGCGCCACACGGCCGGGATCATCCATCGCCTCGCCCGCGTGGCCGCCGTTACCGATCATGTAAAAACGGCCGTTCCACTTGGCCGGCAGGCTCACTTCGAACGCAATCTCGGGGGAGAGCACACCGGTAACGCGGCAATGCGCAGGCACGTCGGCGGTGGCCGGCATGGTTGTCGCGGCAATCTCCGCTATCTCTTTCGATTTGAATTTCCCCAGAGCTTCGCATGCCGCGCGCGGGCCGAGGTCCGCATGGGAGTAATCCACAACCGCGGTCTTCAGGTCGGCAAAAGCTTGGGCGCGGAGGGGCGCCGTCACCGCAGGCATCAGGATCGCCGCGGCAAGTACGGCGCTGAATGTTGTCCGGTTTTGCATTGTCTGGGTGCTTGGCATGTTGCGCTCCTTAGTTGAAGAGGCACGCTATCAACCAAGACAATTCTACTGGAAAACTCGCGGAAGTAAGGTACAATCGCCCCGGAAATTCCTACATTCTGATGTCAACGCGTGTGATGACGACTATCATTTATGCTGCGATTGGTGCCCGCTGCCATTCGGCAGATGCCACCTGAACGAATATATGCCACTCTCACAACGGGCGTCATGTAAACCCAAGCAGCCAATCTGAACGACGAACAGAAGCGCCGGCTGACGGAATTCTGGGAAGGCGGCCGCTTGGAAGCCGGTGATGGGCGATGCGAGTCAAATACCAAATCATTGTGTGGCGGAGCCGCCGCGGCCAGCGCGATTCCGGGAGCCGTCATCATCGGAGGGACGATGGCGAGGTGCATGCGCTGGCATCCGCGGATGGGGGTGAACTCTGAAGCTTCGACACCGCGCACACGGCGGGTCCATCGGTTCGAGATACGAGAGATATCAGGGCCCATTTCGTCAGGCGCCCCACCACTGATAACCTAAACCTTACATGTCTGATCAAAAGCTTCAGTTGATCCCGCTTGGTGGCTTGGGCGAGTTCGGAATGAATTCCATGGCCATCCGCTATGGGGATGACATTATCGTCATCGATGCCGGCATGATGTTTCCCGACGCGGAACTGCTGGGCGTCGACATCGTCATACCCGATTTTGCGTATCTGGAGCAGCATCGCGAGATGCTCCGCGCCTTGATACTCACGCACGGCCACGAAGATCACATCGGCGCCGTGCCCTTCATGCTGAGCGAATTCAACGTTCCAGTCTACAGCGCGGCCTTCACGCTGATGATGGTGGAGCGCCGGCTGGAAGAACACGGGTTGCTGGAAGGCGCCAAGCTCCACAAGGTGAAACCGGGCTCGCGCATTGAGCTGGGGCCCTTCGTTGTGGAGTTCATTCACGTCACCCACTCGATCGTCAGTTCCATGGCGGTGGCCATCACCACGCCTCTGGGCGTCATCATCCACACCGGCGATTTTAAAGTGGACCCCACGCCCACCGACAACGAACCCTTCGATCTGCACACCTTCGCCGATTACGGCAAACGCGGCGTGCTGCTGCTCATGTCCGATTCCACCAATGTGGATCGGCCGGGCTACACCGAAAGCGAACGGGCCGTGCGCCCGCGCCTGGACGAGATTTTTTATCGGGCCGAGCGGCGTCTGGTAATCTCGTGCTTCAGTTCGTCCATTCACCGGTTGCAGCAGATTCTGGACGTGGCCGCCGAGTACGGCCGCAAAGTCGCCTTCCTCGGCCGGAGCATGAACAACGTTACCGAGATCGCGCATTCCCTGGGATTGCTCAGCCTGCCCGATGGAATTTTGCTGCGCCCGCAAGACATCATGCAGGCCGAGCCCAGCAAGGTGGTGGTGGTGGCGTCCGGCACCCAGGGCGAGCCCATGTCCGCGCTCTCGCGCATCGCCGTGGACAACCACAAGAACCTGTCCGTGGAGCGCGGCGATACGGTGGTGCTCAGCGCGCGCATCATTCCCGGTAACGAAAAGGGAATTTACCGGATGATCAACCACTTCGCCAAACGCGGCGCGGACGTGATTTACGGCAGCATGAATCCGCCGGTGCACGTGTCGGGACATGGCAGTATCGAAGAGTTGAGGTTGATTTTGAATCTGCTTCGCCCGCGCTATTTTCTCCCCATCCATGGCGAATACCGGCAGATGGCCAAACACGCCGCTCTGGCAGCGCACCTGCGCGGGGCGGGGCTGGAGGAAACCTTCACGCTAGAAACCGGCGAGACGCTGGAAATCGATCGCGCGGGTGCGCGCCGCGGCGAAAAGGTCCAGGTGGGGCGCGTGTGCATCGATTCCGGCACCATCGACGAAGTAGTGGAAGACATCGTGATACGCGATCGCCGGCACCTTTCCGAAGATGGCTTCGTCATCCCCATCATCGCCATTAGCAAGAACTCGGGGCGCAACGAAACGCTGCCCGAGATTGTGAGCCGTGGCTTCATGTCGTTTGAAGATGGTTCGGAAATGTTGCAAAAAGCCCGGCAAGTAGTGGCGCGCACGCTGGAATCGTCCAGCGAAGAAGAGCGGACCGATTGGGGCGTCATGCAGGAAAAGATTCGCGCGGATTTGAAGCGTTTCCTGAATAAAGAAACGCAGCGCAGACCGCTGATCATGCCGGTGATTCTGGAAGTTTGAAGGATGGTTACTCTCGAAGACGCTTCGGGGTTTCAAGGCGAGGCTGATCGCGTGATGACCCCCGCGTCCGAAGAGGAGCTGGTCGAAATTGTCCGGACAGTCTCTCGTGACGCTGTTCCCCTTACCATTGCTGGCGCGCGTACCGGGCTGACCGGGGGCAGCGTTCCGCAAGCTGGCGGATGGGCCGTCTCACTCGAAAAGTTCCGGCGTCTGGAAATCCGTCCCGGCAAAGCGGTGGTGGGCGCGGGCTTGTCGCTGGACGCTTTGCAACAGGAGGCCGCACGCAGCGGCCAATTCTATGCGCCCGATCCCACCGAGCGCACCGCGAGCATCGGTGGAACCATCGCCACCAACGCCAGCGGATCGCGCAGTTTTCGATATGGCAGCACGCGCAGCCACGTTCTCGGACTGCGGATCGCACTAATGGACGGCCGGATGCTTCAAGTGCAGCGGGGCGACCCTGTGGACTTTGACGTTGCTTCGCTGCCGCTGCCCAATACGACCAAGAACACCGCTGGATACCCGCTGGCGCCTGGCATGGACTGGATCGATCTGTTCACTGGCAGCGAAGGCACGCTCGGAATCGTGCTGGAGGCCGAGTTGCAATTGCTGCCCGCGCCCGCCGATGTGCTGGCCGGCATTGTTTTCCTGATCAGCGACGGCGCGGCGCTGGATGTGGTGGACGCCTGGCGCCGTATTCCCGGCCTGCGCATGATTGAATACTTCGACGCCAACTCGCTCGATTTCTTGCGGCCTCACTATCCCGAAATTCCCAGCCGCGCCGCCACTGCGTTGCTGATCGAACAGGAAGAGGGTGACGTTGATTTTTGGGCCGATCATGCACCGGAGGATAGCTGGTTTGCGGCCAGTGATCAGGATCGCGAACGCTTCCGCCGTTTCCGGCACGCCTTGCCTGAGCTGGTGAACGACACCATGCGCCGCCGCGGGTTCATGAAGCTGGGCTCCGATTATGCCGTGCCTGTTGCCCGCAATCGCGAGATGCTCGCCTTCTATCACGCCGAATTGATGCAGCAGTCCCTTGACTATGTGATCTTCGGCCATATCGGTGATGCGCACGTGCACGTCAACATTTTGCCGAAGTCGCCGGCCGAGTTTGATGCCGGCCAGCGCCTAATGCTACACTTCGCGCGTCACGCTGTAGCGCTCGGCGGAACAGTCTCGGCTGAACACGGGCTGGGGAAACGCAAGGCGCATCTGCTGGAGCTGCAATATACGCCGCTGCAGATCCAGGCGATGAAAGAGGTAAAGCGTCGTTTAGATCCTCAGTGGTTGTTAAACCGGGGCAACCTTTTCGCGAATCCCAGTTAGTTCCGGCTAGGGTTGCAGAGTTATCGTGGCTGTTCCGGCGGCGCCGCTGTACATGAGTTCCAGGGACTTGATGCCCTCTGCTTTGCCCCGGTATAAAAAGAAAAGCAGCCCAGCCTGGGGCAGGGGACGGTCGCCTTCCTGCATCGCAGACTTTTGCACCTGCTGTTCCATCGCGCGGCGCAGCGGGAAAGGCATTTTGGGCGGGATGGGGGGAAGTTTGTCGCCGCCGCTATCCCCGCCGCCGCCGGTAGTGAGGCCGCCTTTCGATCCTTTGTTGGCATCCGGCGCCTCGGGCGGTTGCCACTCAGGATCTTTCAGCGAGTGAAAAGCCAATTCGTAAGGTTCGCTCGGCAGAGCCATCTTCTTGCCGTTGACGCGGAGCGAAAAATCGTTGCGCGATAGCGTAGTTCTTGCACCCGGCGGCCCAAACAGCCCCGCTTCAATCACGATGTATTCTTCGCAGGAATATGTATGCTCCGGAGTGGGGACGGAGTGGCCGGCGAATTCGGCGCCAATGGACACCATTCCGGCTTTTCCCTGCGCTTGATATTCGCTGGCGGCTGCTCGCGGTGGCATGCCGTTGGCGAGAATATCCTTGGCGTTTGGTTTCTGATCGCTCTGGTCCTGCGCGGGCAGGCATAAGCCGGAAAACAAGACACCGGTAATGAAGAGACCGGTACTCAATACAGAGGCTGGACGCATTTCAGTTTACAACCTACCACAGTCGTCATTTGGTTGTTTTCCGGAGCATATCGCCCAGGTCGTCCACCTTTTCGTCCAGCAGGCTCAGCTTGCGCGTCAAAGCGATGATCTCAGACTCCGCACGTCGATTGACATCGAAATCCAGCTCCCCGCGCAGCCTGTCCTTGGTGTCCTGGCGATTCTGGCTCATCATGATAACGGGCGCTTGAATGGCGGCCAGCATGGAAAGGAAGAGGTTGAGCAGGATAAAAGGATAAGGATCCCAGGCTTTCTTGTCCAGAACCACGTTAACCAGTGTGTACACAGTTAAGATCACCGCAAACAATATGATGAAGCTCCAGGAGCCGCCAAAGCCGGCCACCTTGTCGGCGATGTGCTCGCCAAAGGTTTCTTTGGCCTCGATCAAATCGTTCGGATTACGGCTGGCGCGAATGCGCACCAGACCTTGCGAGGCGTGGAACTGCCGCCCTAGCGTTGTCAGCAAATCCATTCCCGCCATGGGTTTTCGCTGCAGAAGAACGGAAATGTCGTCGCGGGATATTTCCAGACACTCTGTTTCCTCGGTTGCCATGGCGTTGGTTTGATGCGGAGACTCTTCCAGCATGGATGCGAAGCCGAAGAACTCGCCCTTGGCGGGTTCATCCACAATCACTTCCTGCTGGTCCTGGTCCACGGTGGTCACCCGGACCCGGCCCGCGAGCATTACGAAAGCCGGACCGCCGGGGTCTCCGATCTTGTATATTCGCTCGCGCGCGGCGAATTTCTTGAGTTCCACCTGGCCCGCCAGAACCGCCGTTTCTTCGTCGTCCAGCAGAGCAAACAGCGGGACGTTTTTCAGAACTTCCACATCGCATGCCACAGGCACATCCTCCTAAGCAGAAGTAGATCGTAGCAGATCGGCGTTGAGCATTTAATGAACAGAGTTTGCGCCCGGGGCCGGGTGCAGAATATCGGGGAAGTCGACAGCGAACCCGATCTGGCCGCCGATTCGCGGGCTGGCAATATACTCGCCTCCCAGCAACCCAAGACTCACGGCCAGACCGTTGCGAAGCGCATAGGTGCCCCCAACCAAACCCTGAAGCTGGCTTCGGCCGAGACTGCCGTTGCTGGCGAAGCCGCCAAAAATTTCGCCGCCCAGACTCAAGCGCGGCGTGAAATCGTGGAGCAAGGAAACCCCGCCCGCGAAGACATGTCCGCGCACGGTGGTGATTCCGAGGACCCCGGTGCTGGTGTTGCCGGCAAATAGATAGCCGGCGTTGGCGTTGATCCTGGTCTTGTTGGTGAGCGATTTCTGGGCAATGAAGTTCAGCCAGTAATCGATGAGACCAGAGCCGAGTTGCTGGCTCGCGTCGCCGGTAGGAAACTCGACGTAGAAGCTGACACCCAAGGCCGGCAGCACATGGCCGGGCGATTCTTTATGAAATTCCCACTTCACGCCCACGTTGGTGTCGCCGTTGCCGGTTGAATTGGGGGTTTGCAACGCGCGATAGATAGCCAGATATGGCGCATCTACATCCAGTTCCAGGTTGTGCGGCAGGCCGTAGTTGAGTTTGTAGTTGACGGTGTTCTGGCGGATGTTGGGGTCTTGATGCTGCAGTGCGTCAAATTCATTGAAGAATTCGAAGTGGAATTTACCTCGCTCAGTGACGGCGGGATCATCCGTGTAGAACGGAAGTTGGGCCGAGACGGGCGCCGCGAGGCAGGCGCAGAGAGCGAAGATTCGCGCCGGTAAGGGCATGAAGCGAGGTCCCAGGATAACT
>DATHNM010000098.1:0-2031 GCA_035486095.1 Bryobacteraceae bacterium | reverse complement strand
GTGCAGGGCTAGCTGCAGCGGGTCGAGCGTGGGCTTGCCGAGTTCGCCGGCGGCTGCTGAGGGGATCGCTGCCGTGGGAATTTTGCTGGCGTAGATTTTCGCGCCGACTTGGCTGGCGGCACAGAGGCGGGCCAAGTCGGTGGAGAGGCCGTCGGAGAGATCCATCGCGGATGTGGCGATACGCTGCTTGGCCAGCCATGAACCGAGTTCGATGCGGATTTTGGGATAGAGGTGCGGCTGGACCAGGGCGCGCAGTTGGCGGTTGCGAGCATGGCCGCGCAGGACTAGCTCGAGGCCTAGTTGGGCGCGGCCTAGTTTGCCGCTTGCATAGATGATATCGCCGGGGCGGGCGCCGGAGCGGGTTAGCGCTTGGCCGGGGGCGATTTCGCCCAGCACTGTGATGCTGATGAACACGCTGCGGCTACGGGTGGTATCGCCGCCAATCACGGTGATTCCCGTTTCGCGGGCGGCGCGGGCCATTCCTTTTAGGAAGGCATGGAGCCAGGAGCCGGTGCGGGCGATCGGCAGCGCGAGAGTCAGAAGGAAATAGCGCGGCGTGGCGCCCATTGCGGCGAGGTCGCTTGTAGCGCGGGCGAGAGATTTGTAGCCGACCGAGTCTGGCGGGTGGGTCTTGAGCCGGAAGTGTACGTCTTCCAGAAATGTATCGCAGCTGAGCACCCATTCGGTGTGGGAGGCGGGAGAAATGATCGCGGCATCGTCGCCGATCCCCGTTTTTAGACGCGGCGACGCGGCTCGATTCGGCACTAGCGCGCGGGCAATTTTTTCGACGACTTGGCTTTCGCGCGGCATCCTGACCCTTGGGACAGTTGTAATGAGCTTCCAGAATAAGGTAAGGTTTCTAGACGGGAATCCCTAATTGTAAATTAGGGAAACGCCGATAAGTCCTCTGCATCGCAGGGGACGCTGTGGAAAACGTAAGTTTGAGGTTGACCACGATGGATGCACTGACTACAATTCACCGGGTTTTGTATCGTACTTGCCGGATTGGACTTAGTCACGAGCCGCCGTGCCGCGATTGGGGAATTGCGGAGTTCGATCAACCGATTCAAACCAACAGCGGAAAAAATTAACATTATGAAGGGAAAGTATTACACGTTCTTTATTGCTTCGAGCGCTTCCGGTGGGATGCGACGCGTTCGTGTGCCGTTCTACGTGCTGCATGCGCTCGCGATTCTGGCCGCGGTGGGCGGAGTGACGGTGCTGGCTGGGATGGGTTCGTATTCGCGCATGCTGTGGAAGGCGACAAGTTACAACTCACTGCGCCGCGAACAAGACACGCTGAAGCAGCAATATAAAGTGCTGCAGACGGAAGTGAAGGACACTAACCAGCGCCTGGATTCGCTGCAATCGCTGGCGAGCGAAGTCGCTATCGCTTACGGGATCACGCGGTTCCGGCAGACTCCTTTCGCGTTTGGCGACGATGCTGTTGGGAGCGCGTCGGATGTAGAGTACCAGGAATCGGTGGACGAATTCAGTTATCTGCAGAGGAACGCGTCTGCGGTGACGATGTCTGATGGTGGGTTACGGCTGCTGCCTGCTTCGCAATTGAGCAGCTTGGGAATTGTGCCAACGCTTTGGCCGGTGGTTGGAGAAATTACCGGGCATTTTGGCGAGCGGCTGGATCCGTTCAGTGGTGAGGGCGCGTTCCACGCGGGGATGGACATCGCTTCGCATTATGGCGATTCGGTGCACGCGACGGCGGACGGAATTGTCGCGGTGGTGGAGCAGCGCGCGGGATACGGCAAGCTGGTGGTGATTGATCATGGCTTTGGCGTCTCCACTTGGTACGGACATCTTTCGGCTTTCAGCACGCACGTGGGCACGCATATCAAGCGCGGCGACATTATTGGTTTGGAAGGGCAGAGCGGGCGTTCGACTGGGCCGCACCTGCACTACGAAGTGAGAATTTACAATACGCCTGTGAATCCTTGGCGTTACCTCAGCAGTGCTGCTACCGCGGCTTCGGCTGCCGATTAGTTCTTCCCTCTTAAAATTGGCCGCGGGCAGTCG
>DATHNM010000097.1:0-5216 GCA_035486095.1 Bryobacteraceae bacterium | reverse complement strand
CACGACGGCTACCGGGGGGACAAGCGGCGTGCCCGGAGGTACACCCGGAACGCCCGGCGTCCCCGGAGTGGATGGATGGTGGTGGATGGGCGGGATAAAGGGAATCAGCGGGAACCATATTCCGCCGCCGGTCTTGCCGCCGCTGGCAACCACCGCGGGCACAATGGTGGGCACGATTGGCGTTAGTTCGCCGGGCGGCACCGGGAGTTCGGGCGCCAGCACCGGAAGCTTCGGAAATGAATAGACGGTCACGGGCATTTCCACCGGCGCATCCAGGACGGCTTCGGTTGGCTCGCTCGGCCGAATCGGGAGCATGGGCCGCGCCGAATAGCAGTTCAGGCAGCGCCCGCGAACGATGTTCTTGCCATCGGTGAACACAGTTTCCCCGGCCCGAAGCGTCAGCGGCTTCTTCGTCCAATAGATCTTTTCGCCCCATCGATACGAAACATAGCCCGAGAGATTCGAGGTCAGCTTCACTTGCTTCAATTGCGACAGGTCGACGCTGGCGTAGTTCGCTTTGACGGCGGGGTCGCTCATTTCCTGCCTGGCTTCCAGCAGATTCAGCGCGCCACCGGGGACTATGGAATAAGGAAAGACCTTGCGTTTCACCTGCCGCTCTACCATCGTAGTCACATAGGTGATGGACACAGCCGGCGTCGCGCGGAGACGGATGTGCAAACGATTATGTCCGGCCAGCGCTCGCGGGGACACCATTGCCGGGGTGAGCAGCGCGGCCGTGATACCTAACAGCGCACTGAGCACGCCAATGAATCTCGCCGGTTCCAGGCGCGACGACGGAGCAGGGATATCCTTCCGGATTGCTCCTCTGCAGAGATGGCAGAGCCTGCCACGATCCGCAGCCAGCTTTTCACAAAACCAGCACAGCGTTACCACGTAATGGTGAATTATCTCGCCTGGGGCCCTAGTACTCAAGGACTAAGATGATCCCTAACCGTTACAACATAGCAGAATCAATGGCGGGAAAGGACTTTTAGGGCGCTTAGAGCCCTAGTTGAGCGTCCAGATCGGCCGTTATACGGGGTAAGGTGTCGGGGTATGTGAGGATATTGCGGATCTGGTCGCCGCTGTAATCGTCGTAGAGTGCGTCGACGGCTGCCAGCGAGAGGTTGTATGCGGCCACGGCGTCCTGCCTGGGCATGCCGAACCAGTCCAACCCCAGATTCTCCAGGCGCGGGATCCGGCCTTTGACAGCCAGTTGGCGCAACTGCTCGCGGGCGGAAGGCTGCAGCGTATCGCCAGAAAGCTTTTGCGCCAGGCCCTCCTGCAGCCAGACTGGCCACGGCGTAGCGCCGGAGGGCAGGCTCATCAGACAGGCATGCACCAATTCGTGAGCCAATGCACGCTGCATGTGCGGCGCAGGGTCTCCTCCGCCGGTCTCGGCTCTACCAGGCAGGGCGACATGAATGCGTCCATCGTAATGGCCGCCGCTCCATTCGGCCGCGCTGGTGCCGCGCAGGTACTGCTCGCGGCTTTGCACGATAGCGACAATGCGCTCGCTGGGGGAGCATCCCAGTTGCTCTGAGATGCGCGAATAGTCTTCTTCGAGCGACGCCAGAATGGAGCGCGCCATATCGGGCGGCAGTGCGCGGCCTTCATAGCGCAGCGCGATGTGCGGGCTGAATATTTTTTCGTTGCTGCGATCGGCTGCGATTTCGCGCCGGGCGTCCTCATAGATGGCGCTCACAGCCTCGTTAGGCGCGAGATCCAGTGACTGTCTCCAATACGCAAGCGCCGCCGGAGCGTCGTCGGAGCGATACGCCGCCAGGCCCGCCAGCATCAGAACGCTCGCGTCGCGGGGATGGCGATCCAGTGCGGCTCGCAATATTTCGAGCGCCTGCGTGGGCTGGCTTGAATTGAGCAGCTGACCCGCGCGATTGACAGCGGGATCGCCGCTACGGACCAGGTATTGATTGGACGCTGCGGGCGGCGTGATCCCCGCGAGTGCCGAGGCTGCTACATAACCGAAGAGATTCTTATCGCCGATGTTTGCAGAGATGTTGAAACAATTTTTGCGGCCGGGCGCCTGGAATCCGACTACAACCGGAGTACCCGCTGGAAGGCTCGCCACGATTTCATCCGCGGCGCCGCAACCTTTTCTGAGCGGGGTTTGATCGGTTCCAACAGCAGTCAGGGCGACAAAAAACAGCACCGGCAGCGCCATGCTAGCCCGATGCTACGGCTTAACCGTCGTCCAGTCGCTCGACTGAAAACCTTAAACTGTGCGGATAGCCAACACGCGAAGACGGCGATAATCTACTGTCCAAACGCCGTCGCGATACAGCGTGGGACGCAGGTGTTCCACTAAGTTACTCACGATGCCGTTGGCTTGTTCGGCGGAAAACTGCCGCAGGTAGGTTCCGGTGAACATGCGCAGCCATTGTTCCAGGCCATTTTCGCCTTCGAGCGGCGTGGGCCGGTTGAAGAGGCTGGCATTGGAAACTTCCAGGCCGTGGCGCTCCAGGATAGGCGCGTATTCGCCCACACTGGGGTAATACCAGGGAGACTGTTCATCGGCTTGGGGACCCAGCACGGCGCGCAGAGCGGCTTGCACGCTGGCGATGTTGCCCTGGCCGCCAAACTCCGCGATCATGCGCCCCCCGGGACGCAGCGCGCGTGCAATGGACGACACCGCTGCATCGGCGTCCTTCACCCAATGCAAAACGGCGTTCGAGAACACGGCATCGAATGGTTCGGGAAAATCGAAGCCGGCGGCATCGCCGGAAACGAACGTGAGCTCCGGATAATTCCTGCGCGCCTCGGCCAGCATATCGGCCGAACTGTCCAGGCCGATGACTTGCGCGCCCGAGCGCGCGATTTCAGCCGTAAGCTGGCCGGTGCCGCAGCCCAGATCCAGAATGCGCTCGCCGGGCTGGGGGGCCAGCAATTCCAAAAGATCCGCGCCGTAGCGCCACACGAAAGAATGTTTGTCCTGATAGCGCCCCGCGTCCCAGGCGCCGGAAGTTGACGAGCCGGCGCTGCTCAAGCCTTCTTGCCGCGCGTGGCGGCTTTCTTGGCGGGTTTGGCGGCCGGCGCTGGTTCCTCGGGTTCCACTGTGGCAGCATCCAATTCTTCAGCCGCCTCGGAGGCTTCGGCCGCGGCGCCAGGAGCAGCGGCGGCCAGAACTTCCTTAAACAGTTCGGCCTTCTTCAGATCCTTCTTCGACGGCGGAGCCTGTTCGTGCCGGAAGTCATGATCGTGATAGCAGGTGCGGCACCGTACTTTGGCGGGTTCTGCGTTGACTAGCGAAACGATGGCGTGGTTTGTTACCCGACGACACTTGATGCAGTGGTCGTCAATGATGTCGCCTAAACGATAATCCGGCATACGTAGTGCACAGTAATCGCTGAGTATATCAGAACTGGAATGCGACGACGCCCACCAGTGCGGCGCCCAGCATCACCCACAGGGAATCGATGCGCGCGCTGGCGATGAGCAGAAAGCTGGCGGCGAAGATGGCGAGTGAAAGTGGATTCGTGATGGCATCGTGGGCCAGCGGCACCGCGGCGGCGACCATCAGCCCGGCCCCCGCGAAAAGCACCGCTCGAGCCACTGCCCGGGCGCGCGGGTGTTCGGCCCGGGCGCCCAGGAAGCGCAGCATGGGGATGATCAGGAATGCGGGAGTGATCATGGCCAGCCAGCCGGCGCAGGCGCCCGGCACTCCATCGGCCAGGTAGCCGACGCTGACGACATAGATGCCGAGCGGCCCTGGACCGATGCGCCCCGCGGCCACCGCGGTGGTGAGCTGGCGATCGGTGAGCACGCCCCGGCGCACCACGAAATCATTGCGAACCATGGGCAGCGACGCCAGGCCGCTGAAGGATGTCAGCGTGGCTTTGACCAGCAGGAGATAGAGCACCACGATGTTCATTTTTCCACCCAGAAGTAGCCCACGATCGCGGCCGCGGCGATCACTTGCAGCGGCGTTAGCTTGACCACGAAGGCCAGCAGGAACGCGCCGCTCGAGATGGCGATGGGTTTCAACCAGCGGCCGGGCTTCAATTGGGAGCGCACCAGCAGCAGGGCCGCGCCGATCATGGTGCCCACGGCCGCGGCCAGCAATGCGTTGGCGATCGATTGGGCCAGCCGGTAATGCAGGGTGAGATCGTAGGCGCGCGTCAACCAGACCACCAGCACGGCGGCCGGAATGGTGATGGCGAGCACCGCCGCGAGCGCTCCGCCGAGGCCCAGGATGTACCACCCGGTAGCTGCGCAGAACGCGAGCACGTTGGTGCCGGGGGTAAGACGAGCAAGTCCATAGGCTATGGCGAATTTCTCGGGACTGAGCCAGTCGCGGCGGTAAAACTCGCGCTGCAGAATCGCGATGGTGGGGTCGCCGCCGCCAAAGACGGTGACGCCTACGCGGAAGAAGAGCGCTGTAACGTCGGCGAGGCGTGGGCGGCGCATCGAAGCTAGGGTAGCAGGCTTACACGGATTTGCCCGCGCGTCAGTGTATCGGCGCCGTCGTCGGCGTGGCTGACGCGGGCGCGGTTGCCGCAGGCGCTGATTTCGTCGTCCACTCGCCTAGCCATTCCAGAAACGTGTTGTACCACAGCACCGAATTTTGCGGCTTCAGAATCCAATGGCCTTCGTCGGGGAAAATCAGCAGCTTCGATGGAACCTTCTGCAGCTGCAAAGCCGTATAAAGCTGCAAACCTTGCGTGTAGGGCACGCGGAAATCCTGCTCGCCCTGGATCACCAGTGTCGGCGTGTGGAAATCCTTGACGAAGTAACTGGGCGACCATTTCGCGTACGATTCCGGGTTGTCCCAGGGCGTGCCGTTGAATTCCCACAGCGGGAACCACAGTTCCTCGGTGGCTCCAAATTCGCTGCGCAGATCGTAGACCCCGGCGTGCGACACCAGCGCCTTGAAGCGCTGCGTGTGGCCCAGCATCCAATCGATCATGTAGCCGCCATAAGAGCCGCCGGCCGCCACCATGCGATCGGCGTCGGCATAGGGCAGCGTGGCCACGTGATCCGCCACCGCCATAATGTCCTCGAATGGTTTGCCGCCCCAATCGTCCTTGATATCCTCGGTGAATTTCTGGCCATAGCCGGTGGATCCGCGTGGATTCGGCATCACCACCACGTAGCCGGCCGAGGCAAAAACCTGGGCGTTCCAGCGATAGGTCCAGCTTTCGCCCCAGGCGCCTTCCGGCCCTCCGTGGATCAAAAACATAACCGGATATTTCCGATTC
>DATHNM010000096.1:0-2119 GCA_035486095.1 Bryobacteraceae bacterium | reverse complement strand
CATCGGGCATTTGCAGTCCAACAAATCGAAAAAAGCGGCGGAGATTTTCAATGTCATCCACACCGTGGATTCCGCGAAAATCGCGCGGCGCCTGAACGACGAACTCGACTCGTCGGTTGGACCGCGCACTGGGCACCCTGGCATCGAAGTGTTAATTGAAGTAAAATTATCCACCGAGCCAGCCAAAGCAGGCGCCGCACCCGGGGAGGTACCGGCGCTGGTGGAGGCCATTCGAGGGTGCCCGCATTTGCGGTTGTTGGGGTTGATGACAATGCCGCCATGGTCGGATGACGCGGAGCAATCGCGTCCCTACTTCGCGCGTCTGCGCGAGCTGGCCGGCCGCAACGGCCTGCAACATCTATCCATGGGAATGTCGCACGACCTTGAAGTGGCCATTGAGGAGGGCGCGACGATAGTACGCGTGGGGACAGCCCTTTTTGGTCCGCGTAAGAAAACCGCGCAGGAAAATTGACGGTCGGATTCTTTTCACCTCTGCCGCCGGCACGCTCCGGCGTGGCCGATTATTCCGCCGAGCTATTGCGCGCCCTGGAACCATTGGGCCCGCTGAAAGTGAACGCGCGCGACGCCGCCAGCGGGATCGATGTGCCGCTGTATCATCTGGGCAATAACCCGCTGCACGGCGAAATTTATGGGCAGGCGCTGCAAACTCCCGGCGTAGCGGTGCTGCATGACGCGGTGCTGCATCATTTTTTCCTGGGCAGCGGGGACGAACGGCAGTACATCGCGGAGTTCATTTATAACTACGGCCACTGGAGCGAAGATCTGGCGCGCGAGCTGTGGCGCAGGCGTTCCCGCTCGGCCGCCGATCCGGAATATTTTCGCTATCCGATGATCAAGCGGGTGGCCGAAAGGTCGCGCTCCGTGATTGTGCACAATCCCCGCGCCGCTGCTCTGGTACATGAACACGTGCGCGGCGCCACGGTGCACGAGATCCCGCTGCTGTTCACGCTGCCCGACGAGCTGCCCTCGCAATCGGAAGTGATTCGCTGGCGCGCCGGATTGGGCATCGGGCCGCGCACCTTTCTGGCCGGAGTTTTCGGCCATTTGCGCGAGACCAAACGGTTGCTGGCGCTGCTGCGGGCTTTCCAGCGCGCGCGGCGTTCGGCCGACATCATGCTGCTGGTGGCCGGCGATTTTGTTTCGTCCGACCTGGCTCGCGCGGCCGAGCCGCTGTTGCGCAACGACGCCGGCATTGTCCGTATAGGCTATCTGGACGAGCACGATTTCTGGCTGTGCGGCTCCGCCGTGGACGCCTGCATCAACCTGCGCTATCCCATGGCGGGCGAGACATCCATGATTGCGATTCGCCTGATGGGGCTGGGCAAGACGGTTTTGGTGAGCGCCGGGGATGAGACCTCGCGTTTCCCGGAAGCGGCCTGCGTACGCGTGGATCCAGGGCAGGCCGAAGAGGAAATGCTGACCGAATATCTGGTTTGGCTGGCACGCTGCCCGGACGACGCGCGCGCCATCGGCCAGCGCGCCGCTGAGCATATCCGCGAGCATCACGCGCCCGCTCGCGTGGCCGCGCTCTACTGGCGGGCATTGCAGGACTGCTACCATAAAAGCAAATCATAGTTGCAGGAGCGCGACCGTTAAGGGAGCGTATCGGGAAATATCCAGTGTTTAAACTTGCCGGGCCTTTGTTGCTCAGTGCCGGGCTGTTCGGCGCAACGTCGGCGTCATCCATCCCCTATGCCAAGCTGCTGCACGTGCGCGTGGCGATGCGCGACAACATCCGGCTGGACACCAACGTCTTTTACCCGGCTTCGGTGGGCACGCCAGCCGGCCGCTTTCCCACCGTTCTGATCCGAACCCCCTATGGCAAAGGCCCGGACCTGGCCCCGGGCTATCAATCCTTTATTAATCACGGCTACGCGGTGGTGATGCAGGACGTGCGCGGACGCTATGCCTCGGGCGGCGTGTTTGATGTGCTGAACCAGGAGGGCCCCGACGGCTACGACACGCTGAACTGGATCGCGGCGCAGCCCTGGTCGGACGGCAAAGTGGGAATGATCGGCGGTTCGTATCTGGGCATCGCGCAGTGGCAAGTGGCGCTGTTAAACAATCCGCATCTCAAGGCCATCTTCCCGGTGGTTTC
>DATHNM010000095.1:0-3831 GCA_035486095.1 Bryobacteraceae bacterium | reverse complement strand
AATTGTCACGCTCTCCGGCAGCCAGGCGCCGCTGGCGGCGGGCGCCGACATAGATTTTGGAAAGGTAACGGTCGGCGACACCCACTCGCTGACGGTTTTGCTCTCGAATCCAGCCAGTTCCAGCATCACGGTTTCAACCGTCTCGGTTTCCGGCAGCGATTTTAGCGGGCCGGCCGGCCTGAAAACGCCCGTCTCAATTGATCCCGGACAATCCGCATCCTTCCAAATCGCGTTCGCGCCGCAATCCGGTGCGCCGTACCAGGGAATGCTTACGGTGGATGGCCGCGCTTTCAACCTCTCCGGCCAGGGCCTGGCGCCGGCTCTACCCACGGCCTCCATCCTCTTCGCGTCTAACCTGGGCGCGAGCGGGCAACAGAACAGCGTCACCCTTCCACTCGCCTCCGCGTCTGAAACCAGCGGCACCGGAACTCTGACCATCGCGTTTCAACCCAGCGTAGCGGGCGTCACCGATGACGCTGCCATTCAGTTTTTATCGGGGCCCTTTCGCAAGGCCACGGTGACCATCGCGAAGGGCGAAACCTCGGCTCTGATCGGCGGTCAAGCCAGCATGGGTTTCCAGACCGGAACCACGGCCGGCAGCATTACGTTCACACTCACGTTGAACGGTCTTTCATCCCAACAGGCCACCCTGACGATTCCTCCCTCCCCCATCAACATCGATTCCGCCACTGCGGTCCGCCTCTTCGGTTCCCTGAATGTAGCCTTCGCCGGATTCGACAATACTTACTCGGCATCCGAACTCGCCTTCACGTTCTACGACATCACGGGCAAGGCACTCCCGCAGGGGGCCATCGACGTGAATGCCAGCGCCGACTTCCAGCAGTATTTCAGCGCCACCCAAGCCGGCGGTTCGTTCCAAGTGCTGGCCACGTTTCCCGTCACCGGAAACTCCGCTGAGATTGGATTCGTGACCGCTCAGGTTACCAATTCGCTGGGCACCACCTCCGCTCAGCAAATCTCCATCGGAAACTAGTTCAGAGGTCAGCTATTCTGCAAGCATGCAGCTTGCCAGCGTGGTTGATACTTCGCGCCGTGTAACCGACACCAGCAAGCGGTTGGAAAAAGTCGATCTTCTGGCGCGCCTGATCCGCCAGTTAAGCCCGGAAGAAATCGAAATCGTGGTGCCGTATCTTTCCGGTCAGACACGGCAGGGGCGCATCGGCATCGGCTACGCCGTTCTGCGTGACGCACGCACCTCGCCGGCGGCGGACCCGAGCCTGGAAATCGTCGATATAGACCGCATCCTTCAAGACATCACCGGAACCAGCGGAAGCGGTTCCCAACGGCGGCGCCAGGAACTTCTACAAAACCTGTTTTCCCGTTCCACCGAGGCCGAACAGCAGTTTCTGGGCGGCCTATTGATGGGGGAACTGCGGCAAGGCGCGCTGGAAGGCATCATGCTCGAAGCCCTGGCCAAGGCTTCGGGCATCGATTCCGGGCAGATCCGCCGCGCCGCGATGATGGCGGGCGACATCGCGCGAGTGGCCCGGGCTGCGCTGGAACAGGGGGAAAGTGGACTGTCGCAATACGACGTTCAATTGTTTCGGCCCATCCAGCCCATGCTCGCGCAATCGGCCGACGACGTCCCGGAAGCGCTGGCCTGCATTGGCGAAGCCGCGCTCGAATACAAAATGGACGGCGCGCGCGTGCAGGTTCACAAATCCGGAGACGACGTGGTTGCATACTCGCGCAGCTTGAAGGACGTGACGCCGGCGGTGCCTGAAGTAGTGGAATTCGCGCGTGCGTTACCCGCGAGGAACCTGATCCTGGACGGCGAAGTGATCAGCCTGCTGCCGGATGGCCGGCCGCAGCCTTTCCAGACCACCATGCGGCGCTTCGGACGCAAACTGGATGTCCAGCGCATGCGGCAGGAACTGCCCATCACCCCATTCTGGTTCGACCTGCTTTATCTGGACGACGCCCCGCTTCTGGATGAACCACAAGCTCGCCGTTTCGCCGCGCTGGCCGCGCTTTCGCGCGAGCAATTAATCCCGCACATCGTCACCGGGGACGCTGCGGCCGCGGATGAATTTTTGGAACAGGCGCTGGCACGCGGCCATGAAGGCATCATGGCCAAGGCGATTGATGCAAAATACGCCGCCGGTGCGCGCGGCCAGAGCTGGGTGAAGGTGAAGCGCGCACGCACCTTGGATCTCGTCATCCTGGCTGCCGAGTGGGGAAGCGGACGGCGCAAAGGCTGGCTCAGCAATCTGCATCTGGGCGCGCGTGACACCGAAAAAGGTGGATTCGCGATGCTGGGCAAAACCTTCAAAGGTCTCACCGACGAAATGCTGGCTTGGCAAACCAAAGAACTGCTGCGGCTGGAGATCGGCCGCGATAGCTACACGGTACATGTCAAACCCGAATTGGTGGCCGAGATCGCCTTCAACGAAATCCAGGTCAGCCCGCGCTACGTAAGCGGTCTGGCCTTGCGTTTCGCTCGGGTAAAGCGTTACCGCACGGATAAAACCGCAGCTGAAGCAGACACCTTTGAGACCGTCCAACGTCTCGCCGGCGTTTCGGGCTGACCCTCCCCCGGGGCTATCGAACCTGTCTTCCGAGCTATCTGGAATGCACCGCCAATGTCGCCGCGGCGGTGCTGCTTCCCGGCAATGAAACTTTGAGCGGAACCGCATCGCCTTCGGTGACTCCGGTAGGAACCTGGAAATCCACCTGATACTCTCCGGACGTGCCTGGCGCGACTCCGGCGAACAATACTTTGGCCGCAATCCCGCCCACCGTCACGGTGGTGGTGGCCGTAGTCTCGTATAACGTGCTGGCGTTGGCGGGCGCAACCACCCCGGTGCCAAGCGGAGTGCCGTTGGGGTCGCCATTCGGCGTCACTTCACCCAGACCGGTGGCGTAAAGCACCAGCGTATCGCCGGGAGCGGCGGGCTGTCCGCAGATGGATAGCGGATTCGCATTCGAGGCCGTGCAATTCTGGGGAATCTGCAGCGCCACCGCGGTAGACGTGGGCATTGCGAGCCAGACCGTGTTGGCAAACTGCGCGACCGCAATTTGGGCTGTCGGATTCGACGGATCGGCCACCAGAAAGATGCCCGGAACAGCCGCGTTCATAATCAGCGGAAAATCGACGCTCGTCCCGCTGGGCGTGGTCAGCTGAACCTGCACGGTTCCGGTGGTCGGTAGATTCGATGGCGTCACCAGGTTGATCTGGCTGCCCGACGCGGCCAGCGCCGTGACCGGCGCCGGAATTCCGTTGATGGTCACCGAAACGCCCTGCACCGTGGTGGAGGGAAAGTCGAAATCCTGATCCTTGTTGCCCAGGCCGTTCGCAAAGATGCTGATCAATTCTTCCGGCGCCGCGGTGCCGGTGTTCAGGAACGACGCGCCGTTCACCACCGCCGAAATGCCGAATAGGGGCAGCGTCACGCTGTTGCTGCTCTGGCCGCCGATACTCACCACCACCGGCACGTTTCCTTGGACGTTCTTGGGAACGACGAAATTGATCTGATACAACGACGCAAAGCCCGATGGGATTCCCGCGAACAAAACCGTCGCAGACTGGCCGCCCACGGTGACAGTGGGGAGCGGCGAAAGCGGCAGGGTGCTGGTGGCTACCCCGGACACCGGCGCCGCAGGGGTGGTGTCGCCCAGGCCCGTCGCATACAATGACAGAGTATCTCCCGGATTGGCCAAGCTGGTAGGGGTTACCTGTACGTTCTTCAGCGTGTAGAACAGCCCCTCTGAAGTAGAACCGAGCGCTAGAGTAATGGTGGGCGCGACAGAGGCAAGGGTGACGTTGAAGGGCGCCGAACTGCCTCCGCCGGTGGTCACCACAACGGATGT
>DATHNM010000094.1:0-10799 GCA_035486095.1 Bryobacteraceae bacterium | reverse complement strand
CAAAGCGCTCGAGAAGAAGATCTACAGGCGGTGTTAACCGCCTCTCGCGAATCATATGAAACGGCTTCGCAACGGCTGGCGGATTTACAAGTCAACCGGGGTGCGAGATCGGAGTGGCTGCGCGTGGTGGATCCCGGCATTGTTCCGCAGCGGCCCAGTTCGCCGGACGTTCCGCTGATCTTGATTGGCGCGCTGGGGCTGGCGCTGTTCGGCTCTTTGTTGTATCTCACCGTGTCGTTTAGCCTGTCGCGAGGACGCAGCCGCTACCATCCGCCGCTGCGCATTGCCAGCCATGGCGCCGATTGAGGGCCGTGCGCGCGAGTTGCCGCGCAACTACTGGATCGCGGGCTTACTGGGCGCTTATGCCTGCCTCGCCTCGACATCCACCACTCCGCTAGCGGCTGCCGTCTGGAGTGTGCCCCTGGTGGCCATCCCGCTGCTGTTGTGGACTCTCCAGACCGCCAGCCGCTGGCTATGGTGTTTCTTTTTCACGGCGCTGTTGTTGCCGCCTCTGCCGTTTGTTTTAGGAAATTCCGGGCCTCACGTCGCCGTGGCCGTTGCTGGGTTGGGTCTGGTATGTGGCGCCCTGCGGCGGCGCGAATGGCGGCTCAAGCGAAGCCTGCTGGCGTTCGCGATGGTGGTGTTTTTTCTGGTGCTGCTGTCCAGCGCTGCACTGGCCGTGTTTTATTCCGGGTTGATAATCGCCGCCGGCAGCCTGCTGCGCGTACTGCTATTCGGAATCCCCGTGTACATATTCTTTTACTCCGCCTACGGGCCTGCTGTGGCCACGCACGAAGAGGCGTTCCGCGGCGCGCGGCGTCTCTATTACATCGGTCTTCTCTCGGCGACGTTTGCTTGCGTCGATTTCTACTACCAGTTTCCGGCACCGGCAGGCTATGGGCCACAGTTTATCTGGCTTGATTCGGGCGTCTACCGCCGCGCTCAGGGATTGTTCTATGAAGCCAGCACGCTGGGAAATGTATGTGCGTTTTTCCTGGTCATGATCGCAGTGACACTGCTGCGCAGGCGAACCGAGCGGCCTTTGTCGAAATGGGTGCTGTGGCTGGGCGCGCCGGTATTTTTCGCGGCGCTGGTGCTCTCGTATTCGCGCGCTTCGCTGTTGAATCTGTTCGCGGCGCTGGTGGCGCTGCTCTACCTGGAACGAGCCCGCATTCGATTCGGCCGGTTATTGGCCATCGCCGCCAGTTGCCTGGCCGCTGGCTGCCTGGCCTTGTGGATATTGTTTCCCGAGGTGGCGTGGGGCTATTGGATGCGGCTCTCCCGTTCGCAGTTCCTGTTTACCCAGGCCGGCAGCGTGCTGTCCGGACGTCTGGCAAGCTGGCAAGCCATCGCGGCTTTTCTATCGGACCATCCCTGGCATGCAATCCTCGGCATCGGCTATAAAACCCTGCCCTATTCCGATTTCATCGGCCAGACCACCGTCGCCGACAACATGTATCTCAGCCTGCTGGTGGAGACCGGCATCGTCGGCCTGGCCGCCTTCTTCCTGCTCAATTTCGCCATCCTGCGCACCGCCTGGCGCGCCGCCCAACGCAACGATTTGAGAGCGTCGTTCTTCGGAAGCTGGATTTTCTGTTTCTGGATCGGCCAGCTTTTCCAGATGCTTTCAGGCGACTTGTTCACCTATTGGCGAGTGCTACCGCTATATTTTTGGGTTCTGGCCCTGGCTGCCCAGGGACTGCGGCAGGCTCCCGAATGAGCGGCGGTCTTTTGATCCTGGATCAATTCAATCAACTCGGGGGCGCCCAGCGTTGCCTGCTTGATCTGCTGCCGGCTTTTCTCAAAGCCGGTTACAGAACGCATGTTGCGGTTCCTGGCGATGGACCTTTGGCGGACGGCGCGCGCACGCAGGGAGCCATGGTGCACCGCATTACTTGCGGCGCCTACACATCCGGCCGCAAGAGCTGGCTGGATGCCGCCCGGTTCGGCGTCGATCTTCCGCGTCAGGCTTGGCGCATCACGTCTCTGGCAGCGCAACATCGCATCGATTTGATTTATGTGAATGGCCCGCGTTTGCTGCCGGCGGCCGCCATCGCAGCGCGCGGGCGTCCGGTGATCTTCCACGCCCACAGCATCGTCGCGGAGCAAGCCGCCGCCCGGTTAACGCGCTGGGCCGTTCGTTCATCGAATGCCACGGTCATCGCAGCATGCCATTTTGTTCTGAATCCGTTGTCCGCGGCGGTGGATGCCCAACATTCGCGCATTATCTACAACGGAGTTTCTCCGGTGGAGCGCGTGCAGCCGCGCGGCGAGGGCCATCCCTGGCGGGTGGGCGTCATCGGCAGGATCGCACCAGAAAAAGGCCAGTTGGAATTTGTTCAGGCGGTGCGCCTGTTCCTTTCGAAATTGGTTCCGCGTCAACGGCGCTGTGAATTTGTCGTGTGCGGTGACGCGCTGTTCTCCAGCCCCCATTACAGCCGGCGCGTACGCCAGGAAGCAGAGGGCTTACCGATTGAGTTTACCGGATGGCGCGACAACATCCGCGATGTGTTGTCAACACTTGATCTGGTGGTGGTTCCCTCGGCGGCGGTGGAGGCTACAACGCGTGTGATCCTCGAGGCGTTCTCGGCCGGAGTTCCGGTGGTGGCTTTTCGATCCGGCGGCATACCGGAGATTATTGAAGACGGCGTTACAGGCGTGTTGTCGGCGCCCACGGCCGCGGATCTGGCTGGTAAGCTGTTGGAGCTTTTCTCCGATAGCGGCGCAGTGCTGGAACACATTTCCGAGCGGGCCCACGCCTCGTTCGCGGCACGCTTTTCTCTGGATCGTTATCGCTCGGAGGTTTTGGACGTAGTGGGTGGCGCCTGGTGACACCTTCACGACACATTCCAAGTCACGCACGGGCAGTCTTCGCCGCTCTGCAATTTACGACTCCGTCTTTTGAGGCACTCGGGGAGTTAACCGACGCCGAGTGGCGCCAGCTTGTCGACTTCTGCAACCGCACCCAATTGGCGATTCCATTCCTGCTTCGTTGCCGCGACCATTTGCCGGCCTGGGTTGCGGATGGTTTCCATCGAAATCTCGCGAACAACGCGGAACGCTGGGGGCGAACGAAGGTGACCTTTCGGCAGGCCCGGGATACGTTCGCTGCCGCCGGGCTGGAGTTCGTTACGCTGAAAGGCTTCACACACGCTCCTGGTTTCGTGACAGATCCGCGTTTTCGCACGCAATACGATCTGGATTTGTTGTTCCCGCGCGAACAAATCGAAGCGGCGAGCGCAGTGGCACTCGGGTTGGGTTATGAACCCCTGGGCGGCGAACGCAGGCATCCGGTGGATCACCTGCCTACATTAATCCGCAAGACCGGTTGGGAATGGCGCGGCGATTATTTCGATCCCGAACTGCCTCTGGCGCTGGAGCTGCATTTTCGACTGTGGGATGAGGGCACGGAGGGCTTTGCGCTTCCCGGCGTGGACCAGTTCTGGCAGCGCCGCCAGCGTCGAACCCTGGAAGACATCGAGTTCACGTCTTTCGACGCCATCGATCTGCCGGGCTATGCCGCGGCCCACGCGCTGCGGCACCTGCTGCGTGGCGATTCGCGGCCGGCACACATTTATGAAATCGCGTGCTTCCTCGAAAACAATTCCGAGGCCGCATTCTGGCGCCGCTGGCGCGAATGCCACGATGAACCTCTGCGCCGCGTCCAGGCCATCTGCTTCGCCATCGCGCGCCAGTGGTTCGGCTGCCGCCTGCCCGCCATCGCACAGGAAGAGACGGAACGATTACCGTCACCCGTGCGCGCCTGGCTGGCCGCATACGCGCACACGCCGGCGCTTAATCTCTTTCATCCCACCAAGCACGAGCTGTGGCTTCATCTCAGCCTGCTGGACCCCGGCCACTCCCGCCTTCGCATCCTGCGACGCCGCTTGCTGCCGCTGCAGCTTCCAGGGCCTGTGGACGCGGTGCATTTGCCCAAGGACGCTATTGGCTGGCGCATTCGTTTACGCGCCGCCCGGCGCTACTGGCTGTTTCTGTTCGCCAGAACCTGGCGTCACGCGCGTGTTCTGGTGCCCACTCTATGCAGCGGAGCCGCCTGGGCCTGGAACCGGCGTCAATGAATCTGGCGCATTAAATCGAAGCCAAAGAACAAGCCGCCGGGTGTGTCCGCCGATGGCTCACCCAGAAATTCCGCGCGCGTCGCCGCACGCTGTGACACCGTGACCGCCGGACCGGTTGTCAGCCCCAGCGTAAAGGCGTGGCGGAACAACTTCTTCTGAATGCCGAATGAATAGGCCGGCCGATGAATGCCCAGCTCGCCGGCATTCCACAAAGTGGGAATCACTTCGGCGATCAGCGCCACCGTTGGCCGGATGTCGTAAGCGGCGCCCACGCCGATGGAGAAAGTGTTTACGCCCGGCAATTCCGGAATGTCCGATGAACTGAATCCGCTTGCCTGCACCAGCGGACGGGCGTCGAACGATAAGGTTGGAACCACGTAAAACTGCGCCTTGGATGTGATGCTGCGCGAAAAGATCCCTTCGATGTTCTGGGTGAAACTTCTGCTGAAATTGTTCTGGCCTTCTATAGAGACGCGCACCGCAACGTTGAGCGGATCTTCATGATGCTCATCCATGATGTTGTACGCCACCATGAGTTGGATGGGCCGCCCCAACAACGTTGGCGATCGGAACAGGCTCACAGATAGTTTGTCGGTAACGCCGTAGCGGACACCCAGCGAAGCGAGCGCGAAATTATCCAACCCGAACAACTCTCCGCCACGGCCGGTTCCGGTAAAAGCTGCGTCATAAGGAAAGCGATGTGTGAAGTTCACGTCGATTCCATGCTCATCGACAGCGCGTCCGGTGGGCAGGCTAAACAGCAGATCGTCACCAGGTTCATAGATCGTGCTGGTTTTCGTGGAGGCTTCCGCCGGCTGGCCCGACTGGGATTTCCCGGATGACGCGCTGGTGCCATCGGCGCCGCCGGTATTAGCGAACGAACGCACATAGGCAGAGAGACTGTCGATCTGCGCGTCGCTCAATTTGCCTGACCAGGCCGGCATCCGGGTACCGGGCTTGCCGTTGCGAATAACTTCGCTGGCCGCCTTGGCGCTAAGGCTTCGCTCATAGGCGGGATTTGTGAAATCCGGCGTATGCTCGGAACGCACGCCCTTACCCGCGGGGCCGTGACATGTCGCGCAGTTTTGCTGGAAGAGATCGGCTGCCGGCTCGCTCGCTCCCGGGCCAGTTTCCTGAATCGTCTTCGCCGCCAGGTCCACTTTATAACGTTTTCCGCCGTGCTCCAGAATCAGCGTGGAGTCTGTGCCGTTTGAAAATGAGATGCCGAGCGACTTCGCAAGTTCCGCGGAATCATCGGTTCCGGCCGCGAAAAGTCGTGCCGCGCCGAGCGCCGCAAATAACAAGCTTCTAGAGATGAGAGTCCGATTGTGTTTCATAGTTCGATTTACACCTTCGATTTGACGGGAACGCTAAATTACCAGGCGTCCTTGCCAAAGAGCACGTCTGGAATCGTCAGCATCACGATCCTGAAATATAGACCGGCGGAAAAACGGCGTACCAGGAACAGATCGAAACGCTTTCGCTGGGGGTAAGTGAGCCGGCTGCGGCCGCGAACCTGCCACAAGCCGGTGAGTCCCGGTTTAATGGACAGGACTTCCATCGCACCCGGATTATAGTATTCGCTCAGTTCAAATCGTGTAATCGGCCGCGGCCCCACTACGGACATGCGGCCTGAAGCCACCAGCGCCAATTGTGGAAGTTCGTCGATGGAGTGCCTGCGGCAAAACGCTGCGAAATTGCTCGTTACTCGAGGGTCTGGCCCCAGCTTGGGCTTAGGCTCATCGTCCGCTACCCTCTCCACCAGGAAAGCCGATTTGCGTGGACGCGCGCCCTGAGACCACATGCTGCGGAACTTGTAAACCCAGAGCGTTTTTCCGTGCCGGCCCACACGCCGGTGAGCCACCAGTGGTGATGCGCCGGACGCAGCGCAGATGACGATTGCCAACATCAACAAAAAGGGCGCCAGACAAATCAGGCATAGCACCGCCGCCACCGGCTCTAAGGCATAAAGCACCTTGATCGCCACGGGAACCGCGCGAACTCGATTTCTTTCGTGGATTTTCTGCGCTTCGGCCAGGTCGGATGGGCCATGCAAGCGCTCAGGCTGCAACTCGGTTGCCTGCATGTCTAAATTGTCCGCCAAAGCCCCGCCTACAACTGCTTTCATTTCGTAAAAGCGTTGTAAAATGCGCTCCACAGTGACAGGCTGCGAATAACTCGTGACTGGTTTTGTTACAAAAACGGGCGACACGGCCACCCGCGACCGTGTCCGCCCGGGGAAGAAGCTCTTGCTGCGCAGAAGCCGGCTCAGGCTCCTTGGCCGACCAACCGATCCAGCCGGCAGACCGCGTCGTCCAGGTGCGAATAACGCATTTTCCAGAGGCGTGCACGCAGCAACAGTTCATGGCATCGCCGCTGTGCCGCGCGCGCGGCGCCTGATCCCAGCACCGCGTATTGCGCCCAATACTCCAGCGCTCGATCCTCCGGGTAGCCGCCAACCGATGCACTCCCGCCCGCTTCACGATCCAGAAAAACAACGTGATCCACCATGCATCCCGGCGCGGTCAATATGTCCAATTCGCGGGTGCGAACTTCGATCGCGGTTTTTCCGTTCGGACGGACTGTTGTAATACGGTCCTTCAGTTCCGGGAACAAATTGGGCGCATCCGGACGGAATCGGATGTTGTGCTGGTCCCCGATGGCATAGCGATCGTCGCGCCCGCGCACCAGAAACGTTCCGTCGTCGGTTACGTAGGTCCAGCCGGCCCGCGCGCAAGCATAGGCCAGAGTGCTCTTACCAGCCAATGAATTGCCGCACAGCATCACGCCTGCGCCCTGCCGCATCACCAGCGCGCCATGCAGCGGCGCGAAGGCCCGCTGCTGAGCCAGAGCGGTTCCACTCGGAGTGAGAAACTGATAGCGCAGCGCGGCATGATCCGCCGCCGTGTCCGGCGTTACCCACCCAAACGCAAAGCCCCGCTCGAAATCGCACTGCATGAAGTTGTCCGCGTCCGCGACGATGGACATTAAATGTTCTCTTGCACGAATCACGGACGCCGCAGCCGGCGATTCCGAACTGCCCGGGGCCACGCCAAGACAAATACGGACCGGATCGTGCTTGAACATTTGCTCACTCACGCCCCAACCTTCCTCGGCCGCCAGCATGACATCGCGCGAGTTAGTTTCCAGAGCGAGCGGATACCCAAGTGGAAAAAAGGTTCGGCGTAAAGGCAGCGCAAACGTTGAGAAAACCGGATCGGCGGTACCCTGGTCGGGATTTCGGTGTTCGGGCATAGCGCTCGCTCCGTTGTCAGAGTAGCGATGAACAAGGCGAATGCCAAGAGCTGAAGGCGCGAAATGCGCAGATTTTACAAGAAAGCTACAAACCACAAACATGCCGCTTCCAGCCCGCATGACATACTCCTAGCAGCTATTGATTTGCCTCTGGAATGCGTACGGCAATCATTCATTACTGGCTGCTGAACATGCGCGGCGGCGAGAAGGTTGTTGAGGCACTGTGCCGCCTGCTGCCGGATGCCGACGTGTTCACGCTGTTCTACGATCCGGAACGCGTATCGGAGACCATCGGCCGCCATCGCGTGCACACCTCGTTTTTGCAGCCCTTTCGCAAAAGCTATCGATCGCTGCTGCCATTAATGCCGCTGGCGCTCGAAAGTTTCGACCTGCGCGAGTACGACCTGGTGATCAGCAGCGAGTCAGGGCCGGCCAAGGGCGTGCTCACCTCCTCCAGCGCACGCCACGTCTGCTACTGCCACACGCCGATGCGATATCTGTGGGACATGTATCCGGCCTATCGCAACGAGTGGACGCACTCTCGCTTGAAACGGGCGCTGATGACGCCGCTCGCCAGTTATCTTCGGCTGTGGGATTATTCGTCCGCGGCGCGCGTGGACCAGTTCGTCGCAAATAGCGACAACGTCCAGCGGCGGATTTGGAAAACGTACCGGCGCGAATCGCAAGTGATCCGGCCGCCTGTGGCGGTGGAAACCTTCTATTGGAAAGCGCCCCAGGATTACCACCTGATTGTCTCTGAACTGGTCCCGTACAAACGTGTGGATCGAGCGGTGCGCGCCTTCAACCAAAATGGCCGCAGGCTTCTGGTGGTGGGCGATGGGCCGGAATACAAGGCTCTCAAACGTGCCGCCGGGGCGAATATCGAATTCTGCGGCCGTGTGACGGACCAGGATCTGCGAGAACTTTACGCGCGCTGCCAGGCATTTCTCATGCCGGGCGAAGAGGATTTCGGCATCACCGCGGTGGAAGCACTTGCGAGCGGCAAGCCGGTGATTGCACTGGCCAAAGGCGGAGCGCTCGAAATCGTGCCTGAGTTTGGAGGCCTGCTCTATGACGATCCGGACGGTCTGGGCCACGCGATTGAACGCTGGGATGGATTGGCAATGGATCTGGATCCGCGTGCGTTGCAGGCCTATGCGGCACAGTTTTCAGAGACCGAATTCGTGCGCCAAATGACTCCCATCCTGTTTGAAACGAACTCCGACGGGCGCAGTTCCGAGCGTCCAGATCACAACTGGATCAATGCTTTTGTTCCTTCGAGTAATCGATGAAATTCAATTCCTTGCACTTCCCCGGATTATACGGAGCATCGGCCACCAGGATGGTATCGGACCCGCTGTATTTGCCTTTCATGTACACCGCGTCTTCGGCGGTATAGCTGCGCGTAAGGGCCATCTTGTTCGGATCCAAAACAAACCGCTCCACCACGTGCAGCTGATTGCTATTGCGCACCGGCGTATTCAGGAAGCCTGGCAGGAATCCCACGGTATCCACCACCAGCGTGTCGCCTTCCCAGTGCCCGATAGAGTGCCCGGTACGGCTTGGTTTCACGTTGTGCGGGTGCTCTTTCATGTCCATATAAATCGTGCGTTTCAACCCGAACTGCCCGTACTCAAGCACGATCGTATCTTTGTTCTGCGTGATTCGGTTAACCGGTCCGTCAAACGTCCAATCGAAAACAATGCTGGTGGTCTCGCAGCGGAAACGCGGATTATCTTCGCGCTTGAATTCCTTGGCCGCCTTTTCTCCCGCCTCTGTCAGTTCGGTGCCGCCATAGCGCCTGGGTCCGCTGCCGGGCGGCGCGTTTGCAAAGGACACCGCCGGCCGATCGCCCGGCTTATATTCCGTCAATTTATCCAGCGGCACTAACCCTCCTCCGGTGCCGCGCGCATTGACCATCACCAGTTGCACCGGGGCCCAGTCGCCTGCGATGTTCGGCTCTCCCGATGGGCGACGCGCCGGCCTGTCCGCTTTTGGAGGAACAATCGGCCCTCTGACCTCCTGGATGCCCCCTTGCGAAGCCTTGACGTATTGTCCATAGCGGTCCATCCTGGTTCCGTCGGCGGCCAGGATGGTTTGCAGGTAGCACGAGTCTGGATCGGTGCGATTGGGCGAAGCTTCCACTGTGATCTGCTGGCCCACAGGAAAGTTTTCTTTGGTCCAGCCCGAGCGCCGCAGCACGTGAACGGATCTCATTTCACATCGATGGTGGCTAACCTTCCCGTCTTTTTCAGGAACGTCGAAGTAGATCCAGGAATGTGGATTGATCATTTCCACGCGTGTGAGTTTGCCCTTAAACACTACGGTCTTGGTCATGTCATACTCTGATCCACCGTGATGAGCCAGTGCAAACCGGGGGACGAAGAGTAGGAGAAAGAATACTATGGCTAAAGGCATGCTTGTTCCGCTCCAGGTGCGGACCAGTATACATCGCCTTGCATGCACTTGATTTGACACTCGCCCCCAGTCGCGATACCGTCGCTGCATGGCCTTGGAATACTTCGATTGGGAGGTTGGAGACGTTTTCGTGCTCCACCTGCAAGGCCCTATTACGCTCGGCCAAGCCACGCAGACCCTGCGGCAATTGATCCAGGACACGTTGGCAGCGGGACGCTCCAAGATCTTGCTGAATATGGCTGAGGTCTATTACATCGATAGCAGCGGGCTGGGGGAGTTGGTCGCGGCCTGCACCCACGCGCAACGCCAGGGAGCGAAAATGAAGTTGATGAAACTGGCGCCGCGCGTCCAGGATGTGATGCAACTCACCAAGCTTTATCAGGTAATCGACGTTTTCCCCGACGAGGAGTCCGCCGTCCGCAGCTTCGCCATCTGATGACCCAGCCCGCACCACTCAAGGCCACGGCGCTAAACGCCCTGCATCGCCGGATGGGCGCCAAGCTGGTCGATTTCGGCGGGTGGGAAATGCCGCTGCAATACTCCGGCATCCTTGAAGAGCACCGCGCAGTCCGCTCGGCTGCCGGCCTGTTCGACGTAAGTCACATGGGCGAAATTGAAATCCACGGCCCCGATGCAGCGGCGCTCACCGATTACGTCACAACCAACGCGGTGGCCAGGCTGCAACCGGGTCAAGCGCAGTATTCCGCCTTGCTCTACGAACACGGCGGGTTCGTAGATGACATTCTGGTGCATAAGATCGCGAATGAGCACTACTTTTTGTGCGTCAATGCGTCTAACCAGGAGAAGGATTACCAGCACATCGCCAGCGCGAACAAACTTAATGCATCAGTGGATTTTAATGCATCGGTAGATCTGGCTAGCGATCGTTACACGCAGCTGGCGATCCAGGGCCCGCTTGCGCTTGCCACGCTGCAGAAACTGACCGGCGACAAACTCGCTGCCATTCGTTACTACCACTTCATCGATGGCTCTGTGTCCGGAATTCACACGCGCATCGCTCGTACCGGCTACACCAGCGAAGACGGC
>DATHNM010000093.1:0-7839 GCA_035486095.1 Bryobacteraceae bacterium | reverse complement strand
TTCACGTGACCTGCCGCACTTGCGCCCAAGACGTACCGGACTCCAGCCGCTTCTGCCTGTCTTGCGGAGCCGATCTCAATGGCGGCGCGGCTCTGGCCACGCAAACTGTCCATGCGACACCGCCGAGCTCGCGTCCTGCGGGCTATCCCACGCCGGCGCGAACGCCCTCCCATTCGCATCTCTCTTCGTCCTCCGGTTCGCTGGCCGAAGGCCGCTTCTTGCCTGGCTTGCTGCTCGACAATCGCTATCGCATCGTTGCCCTGCTGGGGCGCGGCGGCATGGGCGAGGTGTATCGCGCGCACGACCTTACGCTCGGCCAGGAAGTGGCGCTCAAGTTCCTGCCCGAAGTAGCCGCTCGCAATCCGGCCGCGCTGGCCCGCTTCTATAACGAAGTCCGCATCGCGCGCCAGGTCTCGCACGCCAACGTCTGCCGCGTTTACGATCTCGGCGAAGTGGACGGCCAGCCGTATCTTTCGATGGAGTACGTGGATGGCGAAGATCTGGGTTCGCTGTTGCGCCGCATCGGCCGCCTGCCTCCGGATAAAGCCGTCGAGATCGCGCGCCAGTTGTGCGCCGGGCTGGCCGCCGCGCATGCCAAAGGTGTTCTGCATCGCGACCTGAAGCCCGCCAATGTGATGCTCAACGGCCGCGGCCACGTGGTGGTAACCGATTTCGGCCTGGCGGCCCTGGCCGACGAAATCCCGGGCGAGGAAATTCGCAACGGCACGCCCGCATATATGGCCCCCGAGCAACTGGCCGGACGGGAAGTCACGGTGAAGAGCGATATCTATTCGCTTGGCCTGGTGCTGTACGAGGTCTTCACCGGCAAGCGTGCATTCGAAGCTTCCACTCTGGCCGAGCTGGTGCGCCTGCACAGCGAGACCACTCCCATCAGCCCGTCCACGCTGGTGAAGGAACTCGATCCAGCGGTTGAGAGCGCCATTCTGCGCTGCCTGGATCCGGAGCCCGCAAACCGTCCGGCCTCTGCGCTGGCGGTTGCTGCGCGCCTTCCCGGCGGCGATCCGTTGGCTGCCGCCCTGGCCGCCGGAGAAACGCCATCGCCGCAGATGGTGGCGGCTTCCGGTGAAACGGCGGCGCTGCCTTGGAAGATCGCCGTGCCCAGTCTGGCGGCCGCGCTGGTGGGGCTGGCAGTCTTTGCATTCCTGGCCGCGAAGTCCAGCCTGATCGAAAAAGCGCAGCTCAGCAAGCCTCCTGAAGTGTTGGCCGACAAGGCGCGCGAACTGATCCAGCGGCTGGGATATAACGCTCCTCCGGGCGACTCGGCATATGCGTTCGATTACAGTGACGGCCTGCTGAATGCCGTTCAGAAAACCGATAATCCGTTTCCCCAATGGGACCAGATCATTCGCAGCCGTCCGTCGCCGCTGAAGTTCTGGTATCGGCAAAGCCCGGAACCGATGACGCCGTACGGTCTGCACAACGAGATGTTGATTCCGGGCGATATTGCGGAGGACGACCCCAAGCCCGTCATGTCGGGCATGATCGATGTCCAACTGGATCCGCAGGGACGCCTGGTTTATTTCGAGGCGCTGCCGCCTGAAAGAGAAAATCCGCCGGCCACCAGTCCGGCGCCGAACTGGAGCGCTCTTTTTGACGCCGCCGGTTTGGACATGTCGAAATTCCAGGCTGAAACGCCGATGTGGGCGCCACTGGCGGCGGCCGATATGCGCCAGGCCTGGGCCGGCCAGTGGCCCGGATACCAGCAGCGGCCGCTGCATGTGGAAGCGGCGGCCTGGCATGGCCATCCGGTCTACTTTTCGTTGACCGCTCCCTGGAATCGTTCGACGCGCATGCCATCCAGCGATCCGGCGAGCAGCGACCTGCTCACCAGAATCTTGATCGCCATCGTCATTCTGCTGCCTACCTCCGCCGCGGTCTTCATGGCGCGCTGGAATTTCGTTCGCGGTAGAGGCGACCGCGGCGGCGCCATGCTGCTGGCCGGCGTTATATTTTGCCTGCACATGGTGCTGTGGGTGTTTGAAGCGCACTTCTCTTCGCCCGGCGGCTTTGCTTTTCTGCTAATACTGGCCATCAGCGCCGGCCTCTTCTGGGCGGGAGCCGTATGGGTGCTTTATCTGGCCCTGGAACCTTACGTCCGCCGTTCCTGGCCGCAAGCCATCGTCTCCTGGACGCGTGTTCTGGCTCGGCGCTGGCGCGATCCGCTGGTGGGCCGCGATGTTCTCTATGGCACCGTGCTCGGCATAGCTTTTTGCGATATCTACGAAATCCGATATAACCTGGTAGCCCGCTTCGGTGGACCACCGGCCGAAACTTCCACTGACTATCTGGGAGGAGCGCGCTTCGCGATCAGCGCCTGGCTGCAGCATATTCCCAGTTCCATCAGCTTTACCCTGCTCATGTTCCTGCTTCTTTTCCTGTTGCGCGTGCTGCTCAGAAAATCGTGGCTGGCCGGCCTGGGCTTTGTTTTGCTATTCACCGCCTTGAAGTCCCTGTCCTCCGATTACCCCGCTGTGGATTGGCCTATTTTCACGGTTGTTTACACCGTTCTGGCGCTGGGAGCAATTCGGTTTGGACTCGTCGCGCTGGCGGTGGCACTCTACACCGCGGACACGATGCTCAACATTCCGGTAACACTGAATCCCTCGGCTTGGTATTTCACTAACGCAACCCTGGCGCTGGCCACGGTCGCGGCACTTGCCATTTGGGGCTTCTATACCGCGCTGGCGGGCCAGGCGCCCTGGAAGACCGAGTCATAGCTGGTCCGCGCAAAAACAAAACGCAGGCCTGAGTGTCCAGGCCTGCGTGAAAGAAAAACGGAGAAGAAAAAGAGGTGCTTTAGGCGTTGGCGCCCTGGAACTTCTTTCTGAAAACGAAACCCGCCACCAGGCCGAGGCCAAGCAGGAACGACAGAGCGCGGGGCTCGGGAACTTCAGAGGTCGAGAAAACGTCCGCAACGTTGGAAACACTAGCAGAGCCGGTGTTGCCGATCAACGCGATGTCTTTCTCCACAGAGAGGGTACCGGTGGCGCTGAAGATGGTGTCCGAAACGAAGGAAGTGTCCGAAGTGTCTACTCCCCACATTTGCGTGCAGGGGAAGCCGCTTCCGCTGCAACCCTTCTCAGCCACTGTTACTGAACCGTTGCCAACCGTGGCGGAATCCTGAACGATGCCCGCGTCGGTGATGTTCACCGCGCCAGTTCCAACCGAAACGTCGAAACTGATGTTATCGTCCTGGCTTTGTCCCGCAGCAACTGCCCAAAGCGCTGTGTCGAAATCAACCCCGATATCATTGGGAAGGAACGGAGCGGAGCCGCTGGCCCCGATCGTGCCCGCTGGGCCAACGCCTTCAACCGTAATATCGGCGGCGGTAACCAGTGTGGCCCCACCCGTCGAGTTGTCGCTCAAAAGTTGGAAGTTGTAAAACGTATCGTTTCCAACGGTACAGCCGGTCGACCCTAAGCTAATGTATGACGCCAACGTGCCAGGCGTACACGGTGCGGCTGCCAAAGTGAACATCGAAATCACCGTTGCACAAGCCGAAAATAAAACCACGCGACCAATTTTGTGAGTCACTCACACCTCCTATAATTATCCGAAACTTTTCTAAGTTGAAACCTCCACCATCTTAGGGTGTAACCCCAGCGATTGCAAGGTCTGTGGCTCAGTAATTGTACTAGTACGCTAGATCCCTACCCCTTATCGCTGAGTAGTTTACGGTCCAGAAGTGAAAGCAGGACCAAGGGTGAGTAAGGCATGTAACGTTACTCTACGTTCACGGATAACGAGTTCGACCCACCAACGCTGTTGCTAACCGTGGCGGAAACAGCAGCGATGGTCTGGAGCAGGGTGTGACCCGTGGAAACAGTACCAGTGAGGTTAAATGGCAGAGTGATCTCGAAGAGACCTCCGAAAGCTTGGGAACCAGTGCTTTGGAACCAAAGGCCAGCAACCTGGCTTACATCTACGGTGAACTGCGTGGTGGTCAAATTGAAGCCGGGAGCGGGGTTAAACGTAACATTCAGCGAGGTTAAGCTTCGGACCGTGGAGTAGCCCACCACGATCAGCGAGAAACTGGAAGCAGTTTCGTTGGAAAGTTGGACGCTTTCCAGCACCGGGGCCGATGAGGGTATGCTGAATTGCAAAGTAGCGGGTGAAGAGGGCGTAACGTCCAGTCCCGCTGGGGTAGCGAAGCTCGGCGTCAGCGTGACGGTTTCCGCTACGGTGCCCGTTTGCAGCAGAATCTGCGATCCCTGGCCGACAAAATTGGCGCTAGTACTGTTAGCCGGAATAGTGAAATCCACGGTACGGTTGCCTGTGCTGCTGCCGCTGGCAAATTGAACCGCTGGATCGGTGCCGAAATTGCCGGACGTGGTCAGCGTGAGTACTCCGTTGAGATCCACCGGATATCCGCTGGCTAAAGTCAGACTGACGTTGTCCTGGGAAGCGGGGGGGACCGTCCCGGTGGGACCGGTGATGGTGTAGGAAGGCAGCGCCGGGGGCGCACTCGCATTGCCTACTAATTGAATGGAGGTGGTGTTCACCACCAACGTCCCGTCGGTAATGCCCGTTGTGGTGGGGGTGAACGTAATGGTAAACGGAAGCGACTGATTTGGCGCTAGGGTCTTTGCGGAAACCGCCGAAACGGTGAACGGACCATTTGACGGGGTGGTTCCGACCAGTGAAATGGTTGCCGGCAGCGAGCCTGAATTCGTCACGGTGAAAGCGACCTGCTCGGATTTTCCCACGGCGATGGAATTGAACAGGACGGCCCCCCCGACGGGATTCACGGTCGTAGTGCTGCCGTTGGACGTATAGGCGTAGGTCAGATTCGATCCCAGGCCCTGGCCCGACAGCGTGAAAAAGTCATTGCCGATCAGCACGCCACCGGTTTGAGCTCCAACTTGTGTGGGTGTAAACGTCAGGGGCACGCTGAAGCTGTTGCCGGTGGTTAATGTCGCAGGCAAAGTCACGGGATTAGTGAGTGTGAACTGACTCCCCTGAGTGCTCACCGAACTGATGGTGCCAGTGGCGCTGCCCGTATTGGTTACCTGCACGATCAGGCTGCTGGTGCTTCCGATATTCGCTCCAGGAAATGTAATTGTTCCGCCGGGTGTCACCGCTGTCGAAGTTCCCGACACCAGATATTTATAGGTGAAGGTGGAGGTGGTTCCGCTGCCGGTCAAGTTGACCGTCGCAGTACTGCCGCCCTGATATGTGATGGTGACCACACCCGTGTCGTTCTGCACGGTGGTGGGAGAATACACCACTCCGATCGAAAGCGTTGGATTGGATCCGGTGAGTGAAACGGGAAATAGCGGCGTTCCTGTGAGTTTGAAATCCGGACTGCCCGTCAGCGCGACGTTCGTAATCACGCCTACGGCGCTGCCCTCGTCCGTAATGTTCAACACCGCGGTGGTAGTGGTGTTAAGCAGTGTGTTGGTGAACGGAATGGTGCCGCCAGACGGAATCATAATCACATTGTCGGCGCCGGGCGGCGGGAAGATGTAGCTGAGAGTGAACTGCGGTGAGCCGCCAATAAACTGAAGAATAATGGCGCTTTGAATAGGCGTTCCGGTGGTGCCGGGCTCGGTAAACGGAATCGAGACCTGAGCGCTGGCCTGGGTGGCGTCGGTGGGCGTGAAGGTGACGGTAAAGGTAAAGCTTTGGCCCGGACCCAGTTCAATGGGCAGAGCGGTGCTGCCGGTGGTGGTGCTGACAATCTTGGCGGTGAATTCGGTGGATCCTAAGACTTGCGGTACCGGCGGCGGCGGGGCGGCAATGGTGGCGTGAGTGGATCCGGTGTAAGTAGCCGTGATAGATACCTGGCTTTGCGTTCCCACCTGGCCGACAATGTTGATCTGCTGGTTATTCGGGATAGTGCCCGGGCTTCCAGTCTGAGGCGTCAGCAGCAGGTTGAAATCGATAGTTTGCGCCGAAGCATAGCCCACGCCCAGCAGCGCCAGAAAAGCGCAACCGACGAACACGCGGAACGCGCAGCGCACTAGCGTGTCCTCCCGGCAATGGCGGTATTGGTATGGTGCACTGGACGTAATTGGACCGCCGGCACGAAATATGCGCCGGGCTGGGGCGTGCTGGCGAACAGCCATAGCGGATTCACGGATTGAGAACGGGACGCAAGCACGAAACTTCCGCTGCCAAACGGATCGAGACTGGTGGGCTGGAAATTGAGAGCCACGTCCGTCACAATCTGCTGGCTCGCAACATCGAGAACCCGCACTATCCGGTCGCTTCCGCCGGCTACATAGAGCAATTGACGATTCTCGGAATCCTGCAGCGCCTGAATGGCGATCGGGTTGGTCATACCAGGCAGCGGCAGAATTTGAACGCCATGGCTCGCAGTGCTCACTGCGGCGACTTGAAGACTGGCGGCATCCAGCGCGTAAAGTGTTTGCCCATCGCCGGTGAAGGACAACGACACCGGTTTCGTCATGGAGGCCAGCCTGGTGAATTGGCCGTTGGAAGACAAGTACACTGCGCCATTGTCGCCGGCGATGGCGACCACGATCTGTTTACCAGGCGTGTCCGAGGCAACGGCGGCGAAGGATCCGCCAAGCGACGAGACATCCGCCAGGGCTCCAGCCACCGGAGCGCTGGGGAAACCGGATATGGTCTGGAACCAGTTTCCAGCGCGCGAATAAAGGATAGCCAGCGATCCATCTGCGGACCACACAATACCGTCGGGATTCGCCATCACGTCCGCGATGGCGACGGTGGAAACGGTTTTTGAACCCAGGGCGGAAACCAGAAAGCATTTTCCGCGCTCGAAAATGAGGCCGTAATTCTGCCGCGGGGCCACCGACGCGAAGTCCAGACTATCCAGCAGCGCAGGACCAAAAGAGGCGGCGCGCGGCACGCCGATGACGGCGCGAACGCTGCGCGTGGGAGCGTCGAAGGTGATGGCCAGCACCGGACCGCTGAAGGAGGTGGTTTGGGCTGAAAGGCAACTGGCGGAGATCAGTCCAATAGCAGAGAAAAATGCGAGACGCATAAAGCTACTGTGGAGCTCCGACGGCGGGAGGTCCGGGCGAAATAGTTACCGTGGAGCCTCCCTTGGAGCCACCACCACGAGTGGCAAGCAATACACCGATCGCGATGCCCGCTGCCACGCCACCAATAACGGCGACCTTGACCCATTTATGCGACCACCAACCGCCGGCCTTGGATTTCTTGGCTTCTTCAACAATCCGGGTTACGTTGGTCATCGAAATCGTGGTCTCGCCCACCTGGTTGCCATAGGTTGCGTTCACGTGGACCTGAAAGGTTCCCACGGTGCCGTTGGCCATCCAGTTGGTGGCGGCAGCCTGACCGCCGCCGTTGGTGCGGACAGTAACCGAAGTCTTGCCACCTGCAAAGGCGGCACTGGGGCCATTCAAGGGAAAGCGGAAAACAACGTCGGCGCCAGCGATGGGGCGCTCGTTCTGATCGAGCACCTGAACCACCAGCGGGGCCATTACCCGGCGCTCCATATCGTTCATCTCGCCGTTGCCGGCCAGCGCGCGGATTTTCAGGCTCTGTTCCACCGGGAGCGGTGTAACCGGCTGTGCTGGTGCGGGGTTCGCTGCTGCGGGAGGAGTGCTGGCCGGTGGGGCGGCGGGTGGTTGCGGCGCAGCGCCAGCTTGTTCGGCGGCCTGAATCTGCGTAACCACAAGTAGCACCGCCAAAGCTTGCGGCAGCCAGCGACGCCTCAGCCTTCTGCTTAGAGGGTTGGGCATGAACAATTAGTCAGTGTACCATTCAAAGTTCGATTGTACTATTACGGCTACTGCGAGATAGCAAAGATGACATAGGGCAGCATGGGCAGCGCCACACTTTGGAAAGTCTGCCAGAACTGCCGCG
>DATHNM010000092.1:0-5042 GCA_035486095.1 Bryobacteraceae bacterium | reverse complement strand
GCGGCCGTCTGAGCTCCGACCCCACGCCGTGGCCGAAGGCGAGCGGCGTGGCTCCCAGCATGGCCGCCATCGTCGTCATGAGGATCGGGCGAAACCGCAGCAGGCACGCTTCGCGAATGGCATCGAAGGCGCTCTTGTGCTCTTTACGCTGCGCCTCGAGCGCAAAATCGATCATCATGATCGCGTTCTTCTGCACGATTCCGATCAACAGAACGATGCCGATGATGGCCACCACGGTCAGCTCATCGCCGCAAATCAGCAGCGCCAACAATGCGCCGACGCTCGCCGAGGGCAGCGTCGAGAGAATGGTGATGGGATGAATATAGCTTTCGTACAGGACGCCCAGCACGATGTAGACCACCAGGATGGCGATGACCAACAGCAGAGTCAGATTCTTCAGCGAACTCTGGAAGGCCTGCGCCGTGCCTTCGAAATTCGCGTTCATGTTGGCGGGCAGCACGCGCCGCGCGGTCTCCTGCACCATCTTGACTGCATCGCCCAGCGCAACTCCAGGCTTTGAATTAAATGAAATAGTGACCGAGGGGAACTGTCCGGAGTGATTGATGCTTTGCGCGCTGGCGCTTTCCTTGAGGGACGCGAAGTTACTCAAGGGGATCAATTGGCCGGCGGGAGTTTTGAAGAAAAGCTTGGAAAGATAGTCCGAGAACTCCTGATATTTGGGCGAAACTTCCAGCAGCACCTTGTATTGATTGGTGGGCGCGTAGATAGTAGTCGACCAGCGCGGGCCAAAGGCGCTGTACAGAGCCGACTCAATCGAATTGGCGTTCAGGCCGAGCGCCGCCGCGCGATCCCGGTCTATGTTCAGATTTACTTGCGGATTCTTGACCTGCAAATCCGTGGTCACATCCACCAGGCCCGGTAGCTTCTCAATCTCGCGCTGGAGTTTCTGCGCTTGCGCGTACAGCTCCACTGTGTCGGGCCCTTGCAATGTGAAATCGTAGGCCGACTTGGTCTGATGGCCTCCGAAGCGCAGGCTGGGCGGAGCCACCAGGAAGACCTTGACGCCTGGAAATCCCGATAGCTTGGGACGCAACTCCGCAATCACCTGCGTCAGCGACAAAGCTCGCATTTTACGCGGCTTCAACTGCGTCCAGAAACGGGGCGTATTGCCGGTGTCGGCCTGCGCCATGAACGAATCGATGTTCGGATCCTTGCGCAGGATCGCGGAAACCCGTTGGACGTAGTCCACCATCTTGTAATAAGACGTGCCTTGCGCGGCTTCGAGCGTCACCATCATGGAATCGTTGTCTTCGTCCGGAATGAAGCCCTTCGACACCGCGCCAAACAGGTAGATGGTGGCGCCGATCAGGATGAAGAACACCGCGGCCATGGCGTAATGATGTTTCAACACCACACGCAGGCTGCGCTTGTACCCGTTCAGCGTGAAGTCGAAGAAACGTTCCAAGGTTCGGTTGAACCAGGACGGCCGCTGCTGGCGCGGATCCTTCAGGAACCGGCTGCACAGCATGGGCGTCAGCGTGATGGATACCAGGCCCGAAATGAAGATTGCGGTACACAGGGTGACGGCAAATTCCTTGAACAGGCGGCCGATAATGCCGCCCATGAACAGCACCGGAATGAACACCGCGCCCAGCGAAATGGTCATCGATACGATGGTGAACCCGATCTCGCGCGACCCGCGCAGCGCGGCATCGAACGCCGTTTCGCCGTTTTCCATATGCCGGACGATGTTCTCCAGCATCACGATGGCATCGTCCACTACGAAGCCGATGCACAATATCAGCGCCATCATCGAGATGTTGTCCAGGCTGTAATTGAGCAGGTACATCACCGCGAAGGTGCCCAGGATGGAAAAGGGCAGCGCCATGCTCGGGATCAGCGTGGCCGAAGCGTTGCGCAGGAACAGGAAGATTACAGCAATCACCAGGCCCAGTGTGATGGCCATGGTGAACTGGATGTCGCGGAAAGCCTGGCGAATATTGTTGGAGCGGTCGCCGCGAATCTTGAGTGTAACGGACGGAGGCAGGTGGGTTTGCAGCGTGGGAATGACCCGCTTGATTTCGTCGCAGATTTTGATGGTGTTGCTTCCGGCCTGGCGCATGATGCCCAGCTGAACCGCGCGCTCGGCCCCCTTCGAGGTGTTCGCCCAGGATGCATTCTTGTCGTTTTCGATGCTGTCGATGACGTTGGCCACTTCACCCAAACGGATGGGCGCGCCGTTGCGCCAGGCCACTACCAGCGGGCGATAATCCTCGGCGTGCATGAGCTGGCCATTGGCCTGGATGTTGTACGCGGTGTGCGCGCCGTACAGCGTGCCCACCGGGGTGTTGACGTTCCAGCCGTTCAAGGCCGTGTCGATTTCGTTCAACCCAAGTTGCTTGGCATTGAGCTTGTCGGGGTCCACCTGCACGCGGACCGCATACTTGGCGCTGCCCCACACCTGCACCTGCGCCACACCAGAGACCATGGACAGGCGCTGGGCGATCAGAGTCTCGGCATATTCATCCAGTTCCCACAGCGGGCGCGTTGCGCTGGTGAGCGCGAGATACATCACCGGTTGGTCCGCCGGATTGGCTTTCTTGAACGAAGGCGGGGCGGGCAAGCCGGCGGGCAGTAGCGGCGTGGCCTCTGAAATTGCGGTCTGCACGTCCACGGCGGCGCCGTCGATATCGCGGTCCAGATCGAACGTCAGGCTGATTTGGGTGTTGCCGGTGGAACTGGTGGAGGTCATCGTGTCCAGCCCGGCGATGGATGTGAACTGCCGCTCGAGCGGGGTGGCCACAGCCGACGCCATGGTGGTGGGGTCGGCTCCCGGCAGCCCGACTGAAACTTGAATGGTGGGAAAGTCGACGCTCGGCAGGTCGCTCACCGCCAGGCCGCGGTAGGCCACCACGCCGAATAGAGCAATGCCCGCCATCAGCAAGCTGGTGGCAATTGGGCGGCGAATGAAGACCTCAGAGATATTCAAGCGCGACGCTCCTAGCTGGCTTTAGTGGGTGGCGCAGCGCCGACGGCGGGCGATTCCCGGTTATCCTGAACTTGCACGTGGCTGCCGGGAGTGAGCCGCAGCTGGCCCTCGGTGACCACCGTCTCGCCCGGTTCCAGGCCCCGGTCAATCACCAGCTCCTGATCCACGCGGGTGCCGGTCACCACCGGGCGCATCTCTACGGTTCGATCCTGCTTGACCACATAAACAAACTGGCCATCCTGGCCAGTCTGCACCGCTTGATTGGGAACCACGGTGGCGTGCGGATGGGTGGTTAGTCCCAACTTCACACGCACAAATTCGCCAGGCCACAGGCGGTTGGCCGCGTTTTGAAATGTGCCCTTCAGTTTGATGGTGCCGGTGGTGGCGTCGACGGAATTGTCGATGAACGTCAGCACGCCCTCTTCCTGATTGGTGGCGTCGGCCTGCGGCGCGGCTTGCACCTTCAGCTGGCCTTGCCCCATGTAGCGCTTGATGTCGCTCAACTGCGCTTCAGGAACGGAGAAGGTCACATAGATGGGCTGAACTTCGGTGATGGTCATCAGGTCGCTGGTGTTGGCGGCCACCACGTTGCCTTGCTTCACCGCGATGCTGCCCGTTCGGCCGTCGATGGGCGACGTGATGGTGGTGTAGCTCATCTGCACGGTGGCGGTATCCACGGCTGCCTTGGACGCCACGATTTGGGCGCGGGCGCTTTCAATGGCGGCCTTGTCGGCCAGCACGGTTTGCGAAAGCGCATCGGCGCTGGAGCGTATTTGATCGGTCTGTTCCCGCGACACCACGCCTTGATCGAACAGTCCGCGATAACGCGTGGCTTGATCCTGCGCGTATTTTTCATTCGCGATGTCGCGCGCCAGGTTGGCCTGCGCCTGGCTGAGCGATGCGGTATCGCGCGCCAGGTTGGCTTGCGCCTGGCTAAGCTGCGCTTCAAAAGGCCGCGCATCGATGGTAAAGAGCAGATCGCCCTTCTTGACCGAATCGCCTTCGCGGAACGAAACCTTGGTCAATTCGCCGCCCACTTGGGCTTTCACCGTGATGGTGGAATAGGCCTCCACATTCCCGATGACGTCCACGTTGATGGGCACATCGCGCTGCGATACCATGGCCACCACCACGGGAACCGGGCCGCCTTCACCAGGCCGTCCGCGCCCCCCGGGACCACCCGCTTTCGCACTCGAATTGCTGCATCCGCCGACGAATAGCAAGAGCGCGAACGTCAGAGTCGCAGCCGCAAGCTTCAGAAGTTCTTTGCCAATGTTCATTTGATAGCCACCCTCAACAGCGGGCGCCTGCATACAGGATTGAAGAAGGGGCGTCCACCTAGTCCAAAAGGTTACCGGCCAAACATAATTATCTATAAGTATACCTTGATCTTACGGGACCCCAAGGTATGGGATTACGGCCGCCCGAACCGCGCCCCGCGCACGCTCGCTTATTCCGTCCGGGCTTTGCTGTCGATCAGCCGCTGGATGTTGGCCAGGAACTCTTCCACTTTCAGCGCTCCCTGGTCTGCATGCTTCCGGTTGCGCACGGAAACGCTGCCTTCCTGCGCTTCCCGATCGCCCACCACCAGCATGTAGGGAACCTTCTGCAGCTGCGCGTCGCGGATCTTGAGATTGACCTTTTCCTTGCGATCATCCAGTTCCACGCGCAGGCCCGCAGCTTTTAACTGATCCACCACCTTTTGCGCGTATTCGGTGTGCCGGTCCGTAATGGGCAGTACAACAGCTTGCACCGGCGCCAGCCAAACCGGAAACGCGCCCGCGTAATGCTCGATCAAGATACCGAAAAAGCGTTCAATCGATCCGTACAACGCCCGATGCACCATCAGCGGCTGATGCTTCTTGCCGTCATCGGCAACGTATTCCAGCTCGAAGCGCCGCGGCAGCGTGAAATCGAACTGAACGGTGGATAGCTGCCACAGCCGCCCGATTGCGTCCACCAGCTTCACGTCGATCTTCGGCCCATAAAACGCCGCCTCGTCCGGCATCACCTTCACCTTCATATTCAGGCGTTCGGTGGCCCGCTTCAGTGCGTTTTCGGCCAGCTCCCATTGCTCCGGCGTGCCATCGTA
>DATHNM010000091.1:0-12694 GCA_035486095.1 Bryobacteraceae bacterium | reverse complement strand
TTATCAGCGCGCGCCGCCGAGAATTTTAGATTCTCCGAGAAGAACGGCAACACCCTGGTCTCAAACCGGTCTTTCACGCGATTGGTGTGATTGCCCTCGTAGGTCTCGAACTTGTGTGGCACGCCAATCTCGGTGAGCGATGCGTCCATTTCCTTATTCGAAGCCGCCAAGCCATCCTGCAAACCCACATCCAGCATGAACGCGTGGTATTCCTTCAGATTCGAAATGTATTGATCCACCATCGCGAGCGGCGAGTTGGCGATCCACTTGGCCGCGATTTCGGGCCGCACCGTGCCGTTCTCCGTGGGTAAATCGAAAAATTTAGGAGCGTTCTGCGGGTTGGGTGACCACGCTGCCGCCTCGGCCGAAAGTACGTTGCCGAATCCACCCGCTCCTCGTCCCGCCGGCGCGGCTTTCGCGGCTTTGTCCTGCTCCGGTTCGGGAGCCCTGGCGGGCGGACGCGCGGCGCCCGGGTTGTTCATCAGACAGCACGAACTCATGGCGTAAATGCTGGAGTAAATTTCCGGATATTTCATGGCCAGGCGCAGAGTACCGTATCCGCCCATGGAGTGTCCGGCCAGCCCGCGGCTGTCGCGGTTGGCAAGGGTTCGGTAATGGCTGTCGATGTAATTCACCAGGTCGTGCGTGATGTAGGTCTCCCAGTCACCGGTGGTGGGCGAGTTCGAGTACATGCTGCCGCTATAAATCGTGTACGCGTCCGGATTCACCAGAATCATTTCATGGATGGTGCCATCCGTCATTTCCTTGTCCGCCGTCGCCGGAACCGTCATCATGCTCCAGTAGGCCTCAGCCTTGACGCTGTATCCGTGCAGAAAATACACCACTGGGTATCGGCGGTTTTTGTCGGTGGCGTAGCTGGGCGGCAGATAAACGAAGACGTCGCGATCCGGTGAATCGCCCTCCAGGTTTCCTTCGAGCGACTTTCCGTGCACCTGGATGGTTTCCACGGTGCCCTTTTTATCGGCGTTCGTCGCGGCTCGCGCGCCGGCATGCAGCCAGATCAAGCCCACAGCGCCCGCCAGCAGAATCGCGAAAGAAACTGGTTTGGATTTCATGCTTACCTCTGGTGCAGTCTACACCTGCGGGCCTTCCGCGTACAAGGCGTTAGCGGTTTTCTTGACTGGCGGCCACCAGACCCTGGCGCTTCAGGGCCTGTAAAAGAATTTTCTCGGCTTCCGGAAATTCCTTCTTGGAGTTCGCCATAAAGATGCCGCGGCTGACCATCAAAGGGGTCCAGCCCAGCTTGTTCCTCACGTCTACAGTGGCGCCGTGATCAACCAGATATTGCACCAGCGACGGTTGATTGGAAATCACCGCACCGAATAACGCGGTCATCCCGGTGAAACGCGGGTCGCCCACGCCCAGGCCAAATAAATCCTCGGCATTGCGCGGATAAGTGAGCAAGGTGAATTCCGCCGTGCCGATCATCGGATACTCGCCGAAATCGGTGCGCGCGTTGATGTCGTTCCCCAGCTCCAGGCACAGCTTCACAGCTTCCAGGCGCTCCGCTTCAGAAACTCCATTGAAAGGGCCCGGGGTTTCACCTTCGTAATAATCCAGGCCTGCGGCCGCCATCAATGGCGTGACGCCCACCTGCGTGGAAATATTGGGATCGGCCTTGCCCGCCACCAGCAGGCGCATAAACGGCGCGTCGCCGTTGCGCGCGGCCACATAAAAGGGAGTGGCTCCCACGAAACTCAGAAAGTGGCGGCCGAGCGGGATATTGGGCGGATTGGAAGTGGTGCCCAACCCGGCGGTCATTCGCATTTCCTGCCATGCGATGCGCGCGTTGGGATCCTCCCCATGCGCCAGCAGTTTCTTCGCCAGTTGCTCGCTGGTAACATCGCCCGTCTGGCGTGGCGGCCCTACCGGGTCTTCTCCTAATCCCGCCGCCTCCCAGGGCGTGCCCGGCTTCCGTAACCAGGCCAGCGAGTGCAGGGGCGATCCGTTTGGATCGCGCGCGTTCGGGTTGGCGTGGTAGTCCAGCAGCACCGAAGCCAGGTCATAGTAACCGTTGACCACAGCCATGTTCAGCGCCGTGGTGCCATCGGGCGCGCGATCTTCCACATCCCCGCCATGCTCCAACAGCGCTTTGGCCGCGTCCGTGTGGTGATTGCGGATTGCGAACAGCAATGGCGTAAACCCGGCCCTGGACTTCGACTTCACGTCGGCGCCAAATTCCACCAGCATTTCCACCGCGGCTGTATTGCCTTCACCAGCCGCCCACATCACAGCCGTCTGGCCCCGGAATGGTTCCTGGGTGTTGATGCGCGCGCCGTGTGTCAGCAGCGCCTTGATGGCCGCCACGTTGCCATTGCGAGCGGCGGTCATCAGGGCCGTCTGCCCTTCACTGGATATCCCGTTCGGATCGGCCCCGGCCTTGAGCAGCCGTTCGATGATGGCTGCATTTCCGTTGGTGCAAGCCAGCGCCAGAGGCGTAATGTTGTAACGGGTTGCGGCGTCGGCCTTGGCCCCGGCGGCAAGCAGCAGATCGGTTGCTATGGCATCGTTGCGCTGAGCCGCCCAATGCAGCGCCGTGGAACCATCCGCTTCCGTCGCGCTGACATCGGCGTGCTGCGCCAATAAAGTCCGGACGGTGGCGTCGTTTCCGTTCTTAACCGCGTCAATCAGTGCCAGATTGCCGGCGGCTTGCATGCAAAACGTTGCGGTCAGGGATACTGCGGCGATTGCTAACCATCTGCTCTGCATGGCATGCACTCCTTTTGGTTTCGGCACCCAGCTACTCGCTCAGTATTATAATGTATACGCAAATGCCCAGGACACCGAAGTGGTTGGCAGGGGCTGTTGGAGTCGCCCTAGCTCTCTTGTTTGCCACTACGGGCCGTGCGCAGGCGCCTTCCTCTGGCGCCATGTTCCAGCAGTATTGCATTACCTGCCATAACAGCAAGTTGAAGACCGGCGGGATCGCCCTTGACCCAGCCAAAGTGGACCAAGCCGGCGAAGACGCCGAACTCTGGGAAAAAGTGCTTCAGAAGCTGCGCACGCGCGCCATGCCGCCCGCCGGGCTGCCGCGTCCCGATGAAGCCACCTACAATCGCGTGGCCTCGGCTCTCGAAGGCACGCTCGACCGGGCAGCGGCCGAACATCCACATCCCGGCGACTTGCCGAATCTGAACCGCATCACTCGCACCGAATATCAAAACGCAGTCCGAGACCTGCTGGGCTTGGACAATCTTCCGAAAGAAATGGACTATTCGCTGCTTTTGCCGGCGGACAATTCCTCCAGCGAGTTCGATAACATCGCCGACCTGCTGTTCATTTCGCCCGCCACCATGCAGCGCTACCTGGACGCAGCCCGCAAAATCAGCCGGCTGGCAGTGGGCGACCCGAACATTCCGGTGATGGTCAACATTCATCGCCTGCCGGTGCAGTTGCCGCAGGACGCCCGCGTGGAGGACTTGGCCTTTGGGACGCGTGGCGGGCTGGCCGTGCACAGTTATTTCCCGCTGGATGCCGACTATGTATTCAAAGTGGAGATGGCCGGCTATGTTCGCGAACCGGAACAAGTGGAAGTCACGGTTGATGGAGAGCGAAAAAAACTCGCCTTGGTTGGCGGAGGAGGGCGGCGTTCGCCCGGGAACAAGCCCTTGGAATTCCATCTGCCGGTGAAAGCGGGCCCGCATCTGATGGGCGTGACTTTTCTGCTGCGCACGGAAGCCTTGGACGAAGCCACGGTCCGTCCGCGCACGCGCAGCCGGGGAACCTTGCCGGCCATCGGAACGGTCACCGTCAGTGGACCGTTTAATCCAGCCGGGCCAGGCGATACCCCCAGCCGCCGCAAGATTTTTGTATGCCAGCCGTCTGCTCCCGCTGACGAGTTGCCCTGCGCGAAACAGATTCTCTCCGCACTCGCGGCCCGCGCCTATCGCCGTCCCGCCACGGACGCGGACCTGCAATACCTGCTGCCCTTTTACGAGAGCGCGCGTGCCCAGGGGAACTTCGAGCGCGGCATTCAGGAAGCCTTGGAGCGCCTGCTGGTGAGCCCGCAGTTTCTCTATCGCATTGAGCGCGATCCCCCGAATATCGCAGCGTCCACTGCCTATCGCATCAACGATCTGGAACTCGCATCGCGTTTGTCGTCCTTTTTGTGGAGCAGCATCCCGGATGATGAACTGCGTGCCGTGGCCGCCGCCGGGAAGCTGAGAGAACCTGGGGTTCTGGCACAGCAGGTGCAGCGCATGCTGGCCGATCCGCGCGCCGATTCGCTGGTGACGAATTTCGGCGAGCAGTGGCTCTTTGTCCGCGATCTCAAAACCAAGGATCCGGATCTGTACCTGTTCCGCGACTTCGATGAAACGCTGCGCAGCGCGTTCGAACAGGAGACCCGGCTTTTCCTGGATAGCATCCTGCGCAAAGACCGCAGCGTGCTGGAACTTCTGACCGCCAATTACACTTTCGTGAACGAACGTCTGGCCGAGCACTACGGCATCCCGAACGTACAAGGCAGCTACTTCCGCCAGGTCACATTCCCTGCCGGCAGCCCGCGTGGTGGTTTGTTGGGGCAGGGAAGCATCTTGACACTGACGTCGTATTCCACGCGCACATCGCCTGTCTTGCGCGGAAAGTATGTGTTGCAGAACCTGCTGGCATCGCCGCCGCCACCGCCGCCGCCCAATGTCCCGGCGCTCAAGACCGAAGGGAATGCCGCGGGTGAGACTTTGACTATGCGGCAGGCTATGGAACAGCACCGGGCGAATCCGGCCTGCGCCAGTTGCCATGCGCGCATGGATCCAATTGGTTTCGCCATGGAAAATTTCGATCCGGTGGGGCGCTGGCGCAGTCAGGATGACGGCAAGCCGATCGACGTCTCCGGTGTGTTGCCGGATGGCGGCAAGTTTGCAGGGGTTGACGGATTGAAGAAGATGCTGCTCAGCGATCCGGAGCGTTTCGTGGGCGCGCTGACGCAGAAGCTGTTGATGTACGCCGTCGGGCGCAACGTGCAGTATTACGATGAGCCCGCGGTGCGTGCCATTGTCCGGGAAGCCGCTCGGAATAACTACCAATTCTCGTCGCTGGTTCTTGGCGTGGTGGAAAGCGTTCCATTCCAGATGAGAGAATCGCAAAAGCCAGAAGATCAAACGCCGGCGGCGAAAACCGCAGCATTGGAGAAGAGCCGATGATGTTCATCACCAAGAAGTCGCTTCACCGCCGGACGTTTCTACAAGGCCTGGGCACCACGCTGGCGCTGCCGCTGCTGGATTCGATGATCCCGGCGCTGTCCGCAAAAACGGCCAAGCCAACGCCGCGTCTGGGATTCGTCTACGTATCGAACGGCATCATCCTGGAGCAATGGATTCCAGCCCAGACCGGCGCCAACTATGAGCTGCCGCCGATTCTGAAACCGCTTGAGCCGTTGCGCGATCGCGTGAATGTGCTCACCGGCCTGGCGCATCTGGAAGCGAATACCAAAGGCGACGGCAGCGGCGATCATACGCGCGCGGCCGCGGCCTGGCTGACGGGCGTCCACGCTTACGATCGGACACAGCCGGGCGTCCAAGTTCGTCTGGCTACCACTGCGGACCAGATCGCCGCACGCGTGATCGGAAAGGATTCGCCGGTTCCCTCGCTCGAAATGACCGTGGATACGCCCTCACAGGGCTCGTGCGATGCGGGCGACTGCTTCTACGTCAACACCATTTCCTGGCGCAATGAGACCACGCCCAACATCGCCGAAGACCATCCGCGCATCGTTTTCGAGCGCCTGTTCGGCGATGGCGGTAGCAACGCGCAGCGCGCCGCGCAGGTGAAGGACACGGCCAGCATCCTGGATTCGGTGACGGAAGAAGCCAACCGGCTGGCTGGAACATTGGGACCGCGCGATCGCAGCAAGCTGAACGAGTATCTCGATTCGGTGCGCGACATCGAGAAGCGCATTCAAGGCGCGGAGCGCGACGGCGCGCAGTCCGTCGATCTGCCGGACCGTCCCATCGACATCCCGGCCAGCTTCGAGGACCATACCAGGCTGATGTTCGATCTGCAATTGCTGGCGTTCCGGGCCGACGTCACGCGCGTCTTCAGCCTGATCATGGCGCGCGAGCTCAGCCTGCGTACCTATGCGAGCATCGGTGTGCCGGAACCGCACCATTCCGTTTCCCATCACCGCGACGATCCGGCCCTGATTGCGAAAAAGGCCCGCATCGATACCCATCACGTGGAGTTGCTCTCGTACTTTCTGCAGAAGATGCGCGACACCCCGGATGGCGATGGGTCGTTGTTGGATCACAGCCTCATCATGTACGGCGGCGGGATGGGCAATGGTAATTTGCACCGGCATGAACACTTGCCGTGCTTGTTGGCCGGCAATCTGGGCGGTCAGTTCAAGACCGGCTATCACGTAGCGTATCCGGAAAACACGCACATGACGAACCTGCTGCTGACCATTCTCGATAAGGCCGGCGTCCACATAGACCAGTTGGGCGACAGCACCGGTCCGCTGGCGATGAAGACCCTGGCCGTGAGTTAGCCGCGGACTTTCGCGGAGGAAGAGATCAATTGTCTGATGTCGTCTCTTCCCACCACCAGTTGACTCTGGATCAGCCCATCCGAACCCACCAGCACCGCTGCGGGAGTGGCTGTAACGCCGTAGCTCTCGGACACTTCAAAAGCTTTTTGCAGCAGCACGCGCGAAACTTCGAAATCCTTCAATTTCGCGAGATTCTCTTTGACCGTCCCCCGGCTGATCACCACCATATGGAATGACTCTTCGTACTCGCGCATCCAGCCGCCGATGGTGGGCATAAGCGCCTGGCAGGACGCACAATGGGGGCTGGAAAAAACCAGGCAAACAGTTTTGCCCGCACCGCGCAGCGATTCTAGCGACTGTTGTTGACCAGTGATGCTTGGTATCGTGAATTCCGGCGCGGGCGTTCCAATCGGCAGCCCGTCAAACGGAATGACATTGCGGGGCTCCTCCGCCGCGTGTTCCGGGGCGGGCGCATCCGTTGCGGGCGATTCGGTGGCAAACATCGCGGGCTCCTCACGCTCCGGCCGCCGTAGCGCGCGAAAAAACAGGAAGCACAGCACACATCCCGCGACGATGAATATTCTGCGTTCGTCGCCGCCCGCCGATGCAATATGCGCCCACGCACCCGGCCCTACCCGCGTTGGCCCTCGGAAGACCAGCCATCCCGCGGCCGCGCCGAGCACGCCGTTGCGAACCAGCGTCGGCCAACCTACCGGAGCCGAATGCAATTGCCCGAAACAATGGCAATCCGGCTTCAATCCCCGTGCCAACGTGACGCCGATGCCTGCCACGAAGATGCTGAAGAGGGCCAGAGCCCCGCACGCGCCATACCAGGCCGTCGCGATCGGAACCAGCGCTACCGCGACTACGATTTCCGCCGCCGAAAGCAACCAACTGAGCGGCCCGGCCAGCCTCAGCGGCAGGCCAAAATCACGTAATGTTTCGCTGGATCCTTTACGGTCGCCGAGTTTGGCGACGCCGGCCAGAAGAAATACGGCCGCCAAAAGAAGCCGGACCACCAACAGAGCAAGTTCCACGATGATCGAAGGTACGTGCCGTCCTAAAAACTCAGTATACGTGGTAACAACGGTAGGCCAAGCCGCCGATGTATACTGATGCTACCGGAGCTTCAACGCCGGGGAGATTCTGTCCCCCTTCGGAACGTGCATTCCGGGGAAATAGACTATGTGGATCGTCCGGCTGGCTCTCGGTCGCCCTTATACTTTTGTCGTAATGGCTGTGCTGATCGCCATCCTGGGCGGAGCCGCCATCGTGACCATGGCGGTCGATATTTTTCCCTATATCGACATCCCCATCGTCAGCGTCCTCTGGTATTACCCGGGTCTTGGGCCGGAGGAAATGGAAAAGCGCGTCTCCACGAATTTCGAGCGCACCCTCACTTCCAACGTAAACGATATTGAACATATCGAGTCGCAATCCTATAACGGTTACTCAGTCGAACGGGTCTATTTTCATCCCAACGTGAAGATCGACATGGCGGTGGCTCAGGTGACGGCCACCATGGAAACCGCGCTGCGCAATATGCCGCCGGGTATGTTTCCCGCCAACGTTCTGAAGTACGACGCATCCAGCGTGCCGATCCTGCAACTGGGGCTTTCCAGCAAGACCTTGCGCGAGCAGGAAATCTTCGACATCGGCAACAACTTCATCCGCACTCCTCTCGGCACCGTGCAGGGCGCCTCCGTTTCCTATCCGTTTGGCGGAAAACAACGCAGCGTGATGGTGGATTTGAATCTGGATGAGCTGTACGCCAAGCAGCTTTCACCCATCGACGTTTCCAACGCCCTGAACCTGCAGAACCTGGTGCTGCCGGCCGGCACCGCCAAACTCGCCAAGACCGAATATCAGGTCAGAGTAAACAGCAGCCCTATCCTGCTGAACGATCTGAATAATCTTCCAATTAAAACGGTGAACGGCGCAACTGTTTACATCAAGGATGTCGCGCAGGTCCACGACGGCTATTCCGTACAGAACAACATCGTACGCACCAACGGCGCACGCGGCGTGCTAATCACCGTCACCAGGAACGGTAAGGCGTCGACGCTCTCCATTGTGAACGCGGTGAAGGCCGCGCTCCCGGGCATTCTTGCGAATGTAACACCGGAGCTGAAGGTCACCGCGCTGGCCGATCAATCCATCTTCGTTCGAGCATCCATTCAAGGCGTGATTCGCGAAGCCCTGATTGCAGCCGGTCTAACGGGCCTGATGATTCTGCTGTTTCTGGGAAGCTGGCGCAGCACTCTTATCGTCTGCATTTCCATTCCGCTTTCCATCCTCACTTCTCTGTGCATCCTCAGCTTGCTGGGGCAAACCATCAACGTGATGACGCTAGGTGGCCTGGCGCTGGCGGTGGGCATCCTGGTGGATGACGCTACAGTTGAGATCGAGAACACGCACCGTAACATCGCCATGCGTAAGCCCTTGGTGCGCGCGGTGCTGGATGGGGCATCGCAGATCGCCGTGCCGACGTTCGTTGCAACGGTCTCTATCTGTATCGTGTTCGTTCCGGTGATCTTGCTGACTGGAACCGCCCGATATCTTTTCACGCCGCTGGCTATGGCCGTGGTTTTCGCCATGCTCGCGTCTTACCTGCTATCGCGCACGCTGGTTCCCACCATGATGGCTTACCTGCTCGAATCCGAGCTGGGCGCCTATCGCGAGGGAGCCGATGGAGCACCGGTGGGTGGAACAGGACTCATCTGGAGCGCCCACCACCTGTTCAACGCACTTTTCGAGAAGCTCCGATACCGCTATATGGGCCTGCTGGATTGGTCGCTGGCGCATCCGGGACGCGTGCTGGCGGCCTTTATGGGGGTTTCCATCGCATCGTTCGGATTAGCGACGCTGATTGGCGAGGATTTTTTCCCCAGTGTGGACGCCGGACAAATGCGTCTGCACGCGCGCGGCCCCGCCGGGATGCGAATCGAAGAGACCGAGCTGAAATTCGCGGCGCTGGAGCGGGAAATCCGCGCTGCCATTCCCCCGGATCAGCTAACGATGCTGATCGATAACATCGGGATCCCCAACAGTTGGCCGGCCTTGGCGCAAGGCGACATCCCCACCATTTCCTCGGCCGACGGCGAAATACTGATTTCCTTGAATAAAGAAAAACATGCGCCCACCCGAGACTATGAAGTGTCGCTGCGCAAACGATTGCGCGACAAATTTCCGGATATGACGTTCTTCTTTCAGCCGGCCGACATTACCAGCCAGATTGTGAACTTCGGTTTGCCCGCGCCCATCGACCTGCAGGTGGTTGGCAGCAACGCGGCGGCAAACTATAAAATCGCGCAGATGCTGGCCACCAAGATCGCGCAAGTGCCCGGCGCCGCCGACGTCCACGTTCATCAGGTAACGGCCCAGCCTGAACTAAACCTTAACGTAGACCGGGTGAAGGCCTCGCAAATGGGCCTCACGCAGCGCGACGTCACCAGCAGCATGCTGATCTCACTGAGCGGCAGTTCCACGGTGGCGCCCAACTACTGGGTGAACTGGACCAACGGAGTGAATTACAACATCGGAGTTCAGACCCCGCAATACCGTATCGATTCTCTTGACGCCTTGCTCCGAACTCCCATCTCGGTGGCGACGAATGCCGAGAGCGGCGTAACGGCGGAGTCCATGTCGGGCGCCTCTGGCGGCGCGAATTCTTTCGTCGGCCTTTCCCCTAGCGGCTCCTCACAAGCCTATGGGAATCCCGGCGCGGTGCCCGGCAGCACACAACTGCTGTCCAATCTGGTCACCGTTCAAAGGGATTACGTCCCGGTAATTGTGAACCACTACAATGTCCTGCCTGTTTTCGATGTGTACGCCAATGTGGACCGGCGCGATCTGGGCGGCGTGGGCGCGGAGGTGCGCAAAATCATGCGCGCTGAACAGCCCCATCTGCCGCGTGGAACAACCTTCGCCCTGCGCGGACAGGTAGCCACCATGCAATCTTCTTTCTTCCGCCTGGCGCTGGGGATGATCTTCGCCGTGGTTCTGGTCTATCTGCTCATGACAGTAAACTTTCAATCGTGGCTGGATCCGTTTATCATTCTCACCGCGCTGCCCGGCGCGATGGCCGGTATTCTCTGGATGCTGTTTGTTACTGGTACCACGTTGAGCGTGCCTTCATTGATGGGCGCCATCATGTGCATCGGCGTCGCCACTGCCAACAGCATCCTGATGGTGACCTTCGCAAATGACGAGCGCGAAACCGGAGTCAGCGCCAAAACCGCGATGCTGGCCGCCGGTCAGGCCAGAATGCGTCCAGTCTTGATGACGGCCACGGCTATGATCCTGGGCATGCTCCCCATGGCGCTCGGTCTGGGCGAAGGCGGCGAGCAAAATGCTCCCTTGGGTCGTGCGGTGATTGGCGGCCTGCTGTTCGCCACCGTGACCACGCTGTTCGTCGTCCCGATCATTTACACATATCTGCGCAAACGTCCGCCGGTGGATTACCAGCGCCGGTTGTTGGAACGGGAGCAGGCAGTTCTCTAATGCACTTCACTGAACCCGATCCGCTACAGACCAGGCCGCCAGAGACGGTGGAAGAAAGGCTGCGCCGCGAAAACCGGGAGCTAAAACGCCAGTTGGAAGAAATGCGTGGCCCCGCCCACTCGGGCGCGCCCCGGAATCTTTGGCATCCTTCGGCGGTCACTATTTGGTCTATCTTTCTATTGGCACTTGTCCTGATCGTGGTGGCATTTTTCGCAGGTTATATTCCGTTGCAGAAAAGGCGCGCCCTGGTTCTCGGTCAGGCGCAGGAAGAGCAGCAGGCGTTGCCGCGCGTGGAAGTCATCACGGTGGGGCGCTCAACCCGGCAAAGTGGGCTCCAATTGCCCGGCAACATCCAACCCATCACGGAAGCTCCCATCCTGGCGCGCGCGGACGGCTACGTCGAACGCCGCAGCGTGGATATTGGCGATCGCGTCAAGGCCGGCCAGACGCTGGCCCAGATCGATGCGCCCGAACTCACCGATCAGGTGGTCCAGGCCAGAGCCACGGTTCGGCAGGCGCAGGCCGCGTTGGAACAGGCAACCGCGAACGTGCAACAAGGCCGAACCGACATGGAACTGGCGCGCGTGATGGCCAAGCGTTCCAGCCAGTTGGTGGCCAAAGGGGCGGTTTCGCGTCAGGATGACGATCAGTCACAGGCCCAGTACAATTCCAAGCTGGCCATTCTACAATCACTCGAAAAGGCCATCGATGTTCAGCGCGCCAATATTGCCGCCGCGCAATCCAACGTCTCGCGCCTGGAGAAAATGGAGAGCTATTGCCAGGTGCAGGCGCCTTTCGATGGAGTAATCACATTGCGCAACGTGGATGTTGGCGCGTTGGTGAACTCCGGCAACACGCTGCTTTTTCGAATCGCCCAGACAGCCACGCTCCGAACCTATGTGAACGTGCCGCAGAATTACGCCGGCTCCATCCGGCCTGGCCAGCCAGCCATCCTGACTGTTACAAATCTGCCCGGCCGCCAGTTCACGGGCCAGATCGCCCGCAGCGCCAGCGCTCTCGATCCCAGCAGCCGGACCCTATTGGTGGAAGTCCATGTGCCGAACGCGGATGGCGCGCTGCTGCCCGGAATGTATGCACAAGTAGAGCTGCGCAGCGTGCGGGCCGAGCCGCCGCTGCTGGTTCCGAGCGACGCCATGCTGGTTCGGTCCGATGGGGCGCAGGTTGCCGTGGTGGGCGCCGATCATATCGTGCATCTTCAGAAAATAGAGGTTGGCCGCGATTATGGCGACCGTTTGGAGGTCTTGAAGGGCCTGAGCGAGGGGCAGACCATCATCTCCAATCCCAGCGATGACGCGCGCGAAGGCTTGAAAGTGGATGTGGTGCCGGCGGCGGTAAAATAGCCGAGGCGCCCGGCGTTGTTCCAAGTTGCATGCAACATGGAGTAGACTTCTCTTAGGGGAGCAAGCTCTTTTTAGACATGCTGAAGCGTAGCCTAGCGGTAGGGATGTTGCTTACGGCCGTCTGTACGGCATCTGACGGTCCAACCCAGCGTGAAATCCTCGATAAGTACTGCGTTACCTGTCACAACCAGCGCCTCAAGACCGGCGGACTCACCCTGGATACGCTGGATCTGACCAAGGTTCCGGCGCAGGCCGAGGTATGGGAAAAGGTTATTCGGAAATTGCGGGCGGGTACCATGCCGCCGGCGGGCCTACCCCGTCCCGA
>DATHNM010000090.1:0-4194 GCA_035486095.1 Bryobacteraceae bacterium | reverse complement strand
TGCACCATTTGGCCGATCCTTTCGCCGGATGGCGGACGCTTTTGCCGCTGCTGCGTCCAGGTGGATACATGACGCTTGGCCTTTACAGCAAAATAGCCCGGCGCGGCGTTGTTGAAGCGCGGCGGCGCATAGCGCAGTGGGGTTACACGGCGTCTGCCGATGATATCAGGCGCTGCCGCCAGGACTTGCTGGATGCGGACAAAAGCCCCGACCTCGCTATCGCGAACGCTGACGATTTTTTTGGCATCAGCAGCTGCCGTGACCTGCTATTTCACGTCCAGGAGCACCAGACAGACTTGCCGGCTATCGCGGCGTTTCTGCATGACAATGACCTGATATTCCTGGGCTTCGAAACGGATGACGCCATGCTTCTGGCCTATCGGCGGCGATTCTCCGGCGATCCGGCAGCCACCAACCTTCAGAACTGGCACATATTCGAAAGCGAGAACCCGGATACATTCTCAGGCATGTATCGGTTCTGGATACAAAAACGTTGCTGATAGAGCGAAAACCGTCCGCCTCAACACCCGCTTCTCCCCCGCAATAATATGGATTGTCGAGGGGCCACTAGCGCGGAATATCGACTTGTGTCTCGCCCAAAACATTGTCGACGATGACCGACGTCTCGAAAAAGTCGAGCTCGGGTGAGCTGTAGCGCTTGGTAATCATCTCACGCCAGTCACCATCGTAGAAAGACTCAGCGGCTTGGCGATTCTCCCAGAGATAGCAGCCGCCGCCAATGTGACGTTCCGCGTCGTAAAGGTAATATTTGCGCACGAGACCAACGAGCCCCTCATATTTTGGTGCTGAGTCGCGGAACAAATCGGCAGCTGCTGCAGCATCGACATTCGTGGGCAGCTTAAAGCGGACAACCACGGTTATCATTTCACATCCCCTTTTCTGCGCCGCCGGCAAAACTGATGCTATTAATCCGTCTACAGAGTTATTTCCAGTGAATAAAACAATGGCTTAGATAGTGGGGCCACAGGAACCATTTTACCGGAAATAATCTAGGCTTCATAATTGGTTATCGTTCCGACACCGACATTTGCACCAACACCCCCAACGCGCCGGAAGGACTGCTAGAGACGGCTACAAGACATACTCACTTGTACCTTTTTGCGTTCCCCTTGAAGAACGATTTCAACCACCAACAGATCGGCCTGAAATCCACTCAGCAGCCCACCCCTTCGAAATGTTTCTCTGGTTGGGCCAGGAGTTGCATCTCGCCACCTCGCCTCAAAACGAAAAGTGTAACTGGGTTTCGATGGATGCGGCGAAGCCCTTGTCCGGACGCGGCTGGTCATCCTGCAGCCTGAGCGCGAGATCCAGCTTAAACCAGGGCAACGGCAGCGTGAAGCGCGCTTCGCCCAGATCGATGGCCACCGGCGCGCTGGTTACCACGTTCCCGGCGGGATTCTGCGGATCGGAAATATCGGCGTGATCGAAGGTGAACTGGTAATAGCGTCCGCCGGCATCGCTCCACGCCAGCTGCAAGGTCGCCAATTTTGAATCGGTATCCAGACTGAATCCCAAGGTGCGATCGCGGTAATGCATGCCGTCGAGGTAGGAGAAGTTGGTATAGGAATATCCATAGATGACGTTACCGAAGCTGAAGATATCGCGCGTCGCCACGCTGTCGGTGAATTCCACCGTCACCCGCGCCAGATTACCCGCCAGAGGCTGCCAGATGCTGGCACCAATCAAATGGGTGGTGCCGGAATGGGTAAAGGGCGACGAATCTTCGTTCATCAGCGAGATGTAGGCGGAGACCGGCAGGTCGTTCAGTTCCGTGGAATACTGAACATCGATCAGGCCCTCGTCATTGGTGATGTCCTGATGCGTCGGGCTATTGTTGAGATCAAAATAGCCCCGAATGGGATCGCAGGGATGATGCTCGCCGCAGAATTCCTCGGTCCTCGCCAAGCCGATCTGCAAGCCGGGCGCGGGATTGAAGGTAACGCGAAGAGCGTTATAAAGCGTGTCCTTGTCGATGCGCGGCCCGTCCAGCAAGCCGACAAAGAATTCCGCCTGCCATGGCCCCAGCCAGCGCAGCACCGGCCAACTCGACGCACTGGTGTCGAGCCGCTCGATCCCAACTTGCGGAATAGGCTCGGCATTGTTGGAAAGCGACAGCGCCGAAATCCATCCCGGTCCCCACCAATGCGTGATCTCGCCGGCATAAAGCAGCGCATCGCCCAGCTTGACAGCGGCATAGGAATTATCGGCGATCAGCCGCGTGCCGGACCCCGACAGGCTCTGGCTGAAGACGCCCAATGACAAGCGTCCGGAAAACTCCTTGGCGTTGTAAGTGAGCGCGGACAGGGCTTCGCCGTCACCCCTGCCCATACCACCGAAATCGTAAACCGCATTGGGCCGGTTGGTGAGGTCGATGCTGCCTTCGCTTTGCCAACCATCCGCCGTTTCGCGATGGGCCCGTAGCAGCACACGGTCAGCGGCATCGCGCACCATGGGCGGCTTATCGGCAAGCGAAGCAGCTTCGATCTGATGTGCGATCGCCGTCCATGGCAGTGGCCAATGGCTGGTGAGATTGTCCAGGACGCCGGCAGCGGCCAGTATTTCGATGTCGGAACGCAAGGCACTGTCGCCGACTTCGGCCCAGGGTGAGGCTCGGGCGGGCGCATTCAGCAGCATCAGCAACAGCATCGCGGCCAGGCACAGACAGCGCAATTGCCCATTCAAGCGAAGCGCCTCCACCGTCAGTAGCTGCCCTTGGCTTTGAATACGACCGGCAAAGTGCGCAGCAGGATTTGCGCGTCAAGGACGAAAGTCCATTCGCGGGCATAGCGTTCGTCCAGCAAAACGCGCTGTTCATAGGATGCGTCATTGCGGCCACTGACCTGCCACAATCCGCTGAGGCCCGGGGAGCAGGCGAGATAAGCGGCCGCGCGGTCGCCATAGCGTCCCAGCTCATCGGGAATTATCGGCCGTGGCCCGATGAAACTCATGTCCCCCCGCAAGACATTCCAGAGCTGCGGAAGTTCGTCGAGACTGGTCTTGCGCAGGAATTGGCCCAGCCGAGTGACGCGCGGATCCTTTTTCAATTTGAACCGCTCGGACCATTCCTCGCGCGCCAGGTGGTTGCTGTCGAGCAGCGCTTTCAGCCGCGCATCGGCATCCGGCACCATGGTGCGAACCTTGTAGCAGTAGAAAGTGCGCCCTCCCCTCCCCAGCCGCAGATGGCGATAGACTGGTCTTCCGCCGTCCAGTGTCACCAGCAGACAGACCGGCGCCAGCAGCAAAAGCACCAGAGGCGCCAGCGCGAACCCCAACGCCAGATCCAGCGCACGTTTCAGCCGCATCGCCTTGGGAACGACGATGGCAAGCGGCACAGATTCCACGTCTGAAGAAAGTTCTTCCCGCGCGTAGGGGGGCTCGAGGCGGGCATGCACGCTCATGCGCCACACCAGCGACCAATGCCACGCCTCAATACCGGTTCGTTTTGGTGCCGCGCCTGCATACGAAAAACGATAGACGCAGCCGGCGTCTGTCAAAACATGCGGCAAAATCTTTTACGCCGTCACAGGTGAAATATATTGTCAGCTCGCATGGGAATAATTTTCGGCGCACAAAAAATCTTCGCCCCGGTGATCATCATCAATTCACTTTCGCTGCATTTACTTCATAAAGAGACGGCGGATCGGCGGCGGCTTGCGGGCCCGCGGCGCTCCTGCGATACAGCGTATGACGACGAACCGTGGCGTTATGGAATTCTTCGATCTTTCCAAATTGTTCTGGTTTGTGGCGGCGCCCAGCCACCTTCTGGTGTGGGCGCTGGTGGTGGGTGTGGTTTTCCAGCGCCGGCTTTTCGGACGCATGCTTTTGATTTTCGCGGCGCTGGCCGTTCTGGCGCTGATGTTTCTGCCCATAGGCGACTGGGCGATGAGTACCCTTGAGGATCAATATGCGCGCGGCCCCTGGCCGGACCATGTCGATGGCGTGCTGGAGTTGGGCGGCGGGATCAATCCAGGTGTCCTGGCGGCGCGCGGTCTGCCCGGAGCCGAAACCGGCGAAGGGCACATGGTGGCTGTCGCGGAGCTGGCACGGCGCTATCCTGGCGCCCGCATTGTCTTCAGCGGCGGCAATCCCGACCGTGGCGTGCCCGAAGCAGGCGTGGCGCGTTTCATCTTCGAACAACTCGGTATTGCGCAGGGCAGGGTGATTTATGAGGAC
>DATHNM010000089.1:0-3303 GCA_035486095.1 Bryobacteraceae bacterium | reverse complement strand
AGCGGTGTATGCGTATGTGAGACCCGCCACCACGCAACCGGCCCATGCATACGCTGGGATGCTACGGAATGTTGCCCATCTCCCGCGAACCAGATCGATGGCCGCCACGGCGATCATCGGAACTGCGTAATAAAGGCAGTGAAGATGGTGCGTAGCGCGGAAATATTCGTACGGCAGCAGTGCGAAAATCGCACCGCTCGAAGCTGCGACGCTCAGGCTGAAATCGAGGCGCATCATGGCAAAAGCTGCTAACGCAGCCGTTACTGCGATCGCGATGATCCATTCCAGGTTCACGATCAGCGCAGGATTCCCGGTGAAGCGCGCCAACACCCACATCAGGGCGCTATCCAGCGTGATATTCATTGGAAAATCGCGCCAGTCCGCGCCGAAAGGCATGCCCAGCCGCGGATTACTCCAAATCCAGTTTCCCTCCACAATGGATTTCGCGCGCATCAGAAAGATGTTCGCGTCGGCCAGGTAGTTCAGCGGGAAGCGCAGGTCCACTTTGTCGAGACGCAGGGTTATTGCCAAAACCAAAATTGACAGCAAAGCGGAAGCGGATGAACCGAGAGGAACCCGGCCCTTCAATGCAGCCTCATGGCGTTACGCGAATCGTTGTCACTCGCCGGATTCCATTCGGATCCAGCACGCTGTTAATTCCTTCCAGATCGACAAACACTGGTACATCGCCCGGAGGCACATTGGAGGGAATCTTAACATTAATCTGCCACACGCCCACGAATCCCGGCGCGAGCCCGGTGAATTGTATATCACTTTGCGGCACGAAATCGGAATTGATGAAGACCTTGAGGTCAGAGCTGGCCGGCAGCAGGCCCGATTTCGGCGCCGGATGCCCATCAGGCGGCATGCCACTCACCACGCCTTGACCGGTGCCATAGAGCGTGATGTAGCTGCCTGCTTTGGCGGGATTAGTTCCGTTATTCACGGTGCCGTCCTGATTCGTGGCAGACAGTTGACCGCTGCCGCTGCTATCGGTGGTAAACAGCCCGGGCGAGACTGTGTTGATGCGGAACAGCCAGCTCGCCACCACTTGGCCCGTGGATTCGCGGACAACTTGGATTTCCTGAAGGCCACCCACCGCTGTGGCGGCCGGAACCTGGAAGTTGATCTGACTAGCGGAAGCATACGTTACCGGAGACGGCTGGCCAGCCACTAGAACCTGTAAATCACCTAGTGTATAAGGAATCGGCAGGCCATTGAAGTTCGCCGTCTTGGCGCCGAATTGGGAATTGGGAAAGGCGAAGATGCTGGCCAGCATGCCGGGGGCGAAGTTTCCGAAATAATTTGCCGCGTTACCCGATAGCCGGCCCGGAGAGCCACCGGCCGACGTGGTGAAGTCGATCGCGGGAAAGTAGAAAGCAATGCGGTTGATGCCTTCGCCCACCACCGGGTTTCCAAATGGATCGAGCGACACCGCAACCGGACCCGCCACACCGATGCTGGCGTTTGGCGCTGGGTTGTTGATCACCTGCTCAAACTTTGGATAGCGCAACAACTGGTTACCCCCAGTATTGGTCACCCAGATTTCGCCGGTTGACTTATCGATGGCGGCGGCGAACGGGCTGCCGATGTTCGGGATCGCGAAAGTCACTGGTGGATTGGCGCCGGCCAGCGGAACGGAAGGAAAGATGGCGATGCGATTGTTGCCGGTATCGGCGACATAAAGCTGATCGCTTGAATCGAGGGCGATGTGGTGCGGTCCAGAAAGCGTGGTTGCAGCGGTGGAGTTGAAATCGGCTTGTCCGAAGACATTGGCGGCGGGGGATCCGGATACGAAATCCATGCCATCCGGCTTGTTGAAATAAAGGATGCGGTTGGCCAAGGTATCGGAAACCAACAGGCCGCCATTTGAGGTGAAAGCAATTCCATAGGCACTGCTCATGGTTTGGCTGCTGACATCCTTAATAGGCTGTCCGTAGAACGTAGTCTGCCCTAACACCAGATCAGCACTCGGCATGTTGCCGGTCGGCGCGGCGAATGGCGCGGGGAAACGGAGCACGCGTGCGTTGCAGGTATCCGCTACATAGAGATTACCTTTCGAATCCACCGCCAATCCCTCAGGCGACCACAAACCCTGATTGTTCGTCTGGGTGGGGCTGTTGCTAGGGAAGTTCAACAGCGCGGTGCGCAAGTCGGGTTGGCCGATCACCAGGTCCGCGTTAGATCCAGCGTTCATTTTGCGGTAATCCTTGAAGCCCAGTACCCGATTGTTTAGCGGATCGGCGATATAAAGATGCGGCGGATTGGACGCGGAGTCGATAACAACATCGCCGCCCACCGCGAAGGGGAAGGCGCCATTTACGCTACATGATCCGAAGTTATTGGTGAACCCAACTTCGCGGCCCTCAATCAGGTTGAGGGAGTTGTATTGGAAATCCATTTGGCCCAGCAACCGGTGGGCGGCCGTAAAAGTGCCAGCGGATTGCGGGAATGCCAATAGACGCTGATTACCCGCATCCAGCACGTACAGTTCGGCGGCCGCGAAAGCGCCCGCAACAGGCCCGCTGAGCGTGGCTGCGGTTGGCTGCGCAAGACTCTGATTGACTTGAAAACCCTGAAAGCCGGTTTGTCCAATTACCACCGAGGCGGGTGGCGAAAATGCTGTGCCTTCGGCAGGCCACTGGTCGAAGGAGGTATATCCCAGGATCCTGGAATTTCCCGTATCGATTACAAAGGGAGCGTTGCCGATAAAGAAAACGCCCGCTGGCGGAGCGGCGCCCCCAGCACTGGTTAGCGCGCCCAGTGTGCTTTCATTCACCAGCGGCGGAATTGGCTGCGCGGCAGTTGGGAGCACCACGCCCATGACGCGCGCCGCCAGTTGCCCAACGCTGAAAGGTGGAGTAAAAACCAGCACGCGGTTCGCGTCGTCGGCAATAAAGAGACGTCCAGCGGCGTCAAATCCAAGCCCGGCCGGCTGAATCAGAAACATCTTTCCACACCTCTCACTCGACACGGTGGAAGCGCCGCACGGGCTTAAACCGGCGCCGGCGGGGATCTGAGTGGATACAAAATCAGGCTGCCCCAGGACCAGGTCGGCCGAGGGCCCGTTGGTGGCGCCAGCTCCAAGCACGCTGGCCGGAAATCGCAGTACGCGATTGTTGCCCGCGTCAGAGACCCACAAGTTTCCTGGCGCGTCGATGGCGATACCCGAGCGGAAAATACTGCCGCCACTGGCGAATGAAACAGTTTTAGCGCCGGCCGCCGTCTGGCCTTGGTTCGCGGAAGCGCCATTCAAATCCTTCTGCCCGATGATCAGATCCACACTCAGCAACGCGCTGGTCT
>DATHNM010000088.1:0-11235 GCA_035486095.1 Bryobacteraceae bacterium | reverse complement strand
AAACGCGGCGCATCGTTTTCCTGGGAAATCAGCCCGCGAGCCTGCCCGGTTTCGTGCATTTGGAAGTCACCGGCTAGGCGCGTGAGCGGTTTTGCGGAAGCACTACTGGGCTTCGATGCCAGAGACATGCGGAGTACCCGGCCTCCAGCTGAGTACCTGCTCCGGACGGATCTCAACGAAGTGTTGTCGGCCGATACCATGGTTTGGCCGTCGATCTTCGAGACCGTGGTGACCCCTGAGAAGCGTTCCGGCCTTCGTCAGCCGGATTGGATCGGCATGAACGTACCGTTCTGGCGCGATCTGGACGCGCTCGGCAAAGCGATCGTGGAACAAAAATCGGATTTGGATCGCCCTTTCCGTTTCGTCGCAGCGACGTGGCACACTGACTTGGGCTTTGAACAAGAAGCGAAGCAGGAGGGGAAATTCCTGGGGCCGTATCTCGATGCCACATTCCCGGAAGTCCGCGATCCAGCATGGCAATTTCTAGGCTTCGACATCACGGACGGCGGATTTATCAGCGGCCTCTCAAACTGCGGATACGGGAACGAACGCGCCGCTCTGGCCGCGGAATGAAATCTCACGAACGCCCGAGTCCCGGAGCACGCGCCATTCTTCGTCATTGGGCTCTGGAGCATCGCGCCTTCCACCCCCGATCGGGCATCGTTCGATGATCGGCTCATGAAGTCAGAATTCTAGAAAACAGAATCGAGGCGTGCAGGCACTTGCACCATTCTGGCTTCTGAATTCTGGCTTCTGAATTCTGGCTTCCGAATTCTCACTGTCTTTCGATTGCCACCTACTGGTGGCTATCGTCGCTGTTGTCTCGATTGTTTTCCCGATCCCGCAGCCGGTCCCGCGCCTTCTCGGCATCCCGTTCCGATTGGCTCAAGGCGTGCCGCACCTGATCGCGCGCCTTGTCGAGGTCTTCGCGCGTCTGTTCATCGGCGCGCTTCAACTCCTGGCGCACTTTGTCCCGGGTCTCGTCCAACTGCCTTTGCGCTTTATCCTGCGCTTCACGGCTTTCGGACCTGGCCCGATCCGCGTCCCCGCGGCTGCAGGCCGAAGCGGCAAGGAGCCCGATCGCGATGCTGCTGATGCCAATCCACTTCTTCATGCAAGCCTCCCCCTTTAAGACGCTGCCAGATCAAATCCGTTGCCAACAACCCCGGTTTGTGCTCAGTGGTTTAATAAAGGTATAGAGCATCGCAGCCCAGAAGTGCGCGACATACAGCGCTGCGACCAGCCCAAGCTTATGAGAATACTTGTTGTCGAGGACGAAAAACGGATTCAGGACTTCCTGTCCCGTGGTTTAGAAAGCGCGGGCTATGCGGTCGACGTCGCCGGCAACGGCACCACGGCGGTGGATCTGGTTCATGGCGCCGAGTATGACCTGATCATTCTCGATTTGATGCTGCCCGACATGGACGGCCTAACGGTGTTGCAGAAGATTCGCAACCGCAAGACCAGCCCGCCTGTTTTGATCCTGAGCGCGCGTGATGCGGTGGACGATCGCGTCAAGGGTCTGGAGTTGGGCGCTGACGATTATCTGGTGAAGCCGTTTGCATTCGTTGAGCTGCTGGCCCGTGTGCGAGCGCGGTTACGGCGCGGCCAGCCCATGCCGGAACGATTGCAGGTGGGCGACCTGCTGCTCGATTGCATCCGCCGGAAGGTGACGCGCTCCAACGAAAACATCGAGCTGGCGCCCAAGGAATTCAGCATCCTGGAATACCTGATGCGCAATCGCGGCCGCCCGCTCAGCCGGACCATGATCGTGGAACACGTCTGGGACATGGACTATGACGGGCTCACCAACATCGTCGACGTGTACATCCGCCACCTGCGCAGCAAGATCGACGACAAATTCACCATCAAAATGATCCACACGGTGCGCGGCATCGGCTACATGCTGGACACCCCCGAAAAGGCCGTGGAGACAGCTGTCGAACAGGTCACATGATCACGCCCGGCAAAGCTCTGGGGTGGACTCGCGGGCTGCGCTTTCGTCTGGCCTTGAGTTACGTTATTTTCTTCAGCATCCTGCTGGTGCTGCTCGGCATGCTGTTCCGCCAGATATTGAGCGGCACTTTTCGAACCCAGATGGAAAACGTGCTGGACGAAGAGTGGGGCGCCGCCAAAGGCTATCTGCGCACGGGTCCGGAAGGTCCCAATTGGCTGTACGACGAAAAGGATCCGGACGAAAGCTTCGCCGTCCGCCGGGTGCAGCGAGTCTACATGCTGGCCGATACACAAGGCCACGCGCTGCAGCATTCCGACATCTATGATTCGCTGGGCATCGACCCGCCATCGGAGATTCGGGCCATTCTGCAGTCCGGCAAACCGGCCATCCGGGTGCGCACGGATCCCGGCGGCGTTCCCTACATGATCCGCTCCGGCCTGTGGGTGGATCACTACGGCCATCAATATTATCTGGCCATCGGCCGGGCGCTCGATTACAACGATCAGGTGATCAGGAATTTCACCTGGGATTATTTTGCCTGGGTGCCGCTGATCATCGTGCTGAGCGGCGTGCTGGGATGGTTCCTGGCCAGGCGCGCGCTGGATCCTGTAAATTCGGTGGCAGATGCCGCGCAGCACATAACGCACTCCAACCTGGATGTGCAGATTCCGGCGCGCAATGCCGGTGACGAGCTGGACCGGCTGATTGAGGCGTTCAACCTCATGATGTCGCGGCTGAATCATTCCTTCGAACAGATCCGTCAATTCTCCACCGATGTTTCGCATGAGCTGCGCACTCCGCTGACCGTGGTGCGCGGGCAGCTGGAAGTGGCCCTGTTCACCGCCGAGACCGTGGAGCAATATCGCGACGCGATGGCCGACGCTCTGGAAGGCGTGGAGCGTCTCTCGAACATCGTCCGGGCGCTCTTGATGCTTTCTCAAGCCGAGTCCGGGCAACTGGCGCTGCAGAAAACCGAGATGAATCTTGCCGAGTTGGTGGGCGATTTAGTGGACCAGCACCAGATTCCAGCCGAGGCGGAAGGCGTGCGGCTGTCGGCGTCGCTGCCGGCGAACTGCGTCTTGAGCGCCGATCGAATCCAGATTGAGCGTCTGGTCTCCAATTTATTAGGCAATGCCATTAAATACACGCCGGCCGGCGGCCTGGTGAAAGTGAGCCTGATTCCGGCTTTCGACCATGTGAAGTTGATCGTGGAAGATACCGGAGTGGGAATCTCACCCAGCCATCTGCCGCACATCTTCGATCGCTTCTATCGGGTACCCTCGGCCGATCCGGAAAAAGGCCTCGGCTTGGGGCTCAGCTTTGTGGCCTGGATCGCCAAGGCGCACGGCGGAACGGTTACGGTGGAAAGCACGCTGCAGGAAGGCACTCGCTTCACGGTATTGCTGCCGGTGGGCCGCTGGTCGCTGCTGCCGCCTGAAACCCCGGCCGTGCCGGTCCCCGAGCGGGTACACTAAATTAAGACAGCCATGGCTAACCTTGAGATTGCGTCCCGCGATAAAGAAGGCGTCCGGATCCTCGACTTGAGCGGTAAACTGGCGGTCGGCGGAGCTTCCGACCTGCGCGAACGGGTGACTGCGGAAACCGCCGCCGGGCATTTGCAGCAGCTGTTGAACCTGAAAGACGTCGAGTATATCGATAGTACCGGCCTGGGCACCATGGTAATTTGCCATATGGCGCTGCAAAAAGCCGGCGGCACGCTGAAATTGTCGAATCTGAATCGCCGCAATCTGGAGCTGGTGCTGCTCACCAAGCTGTCCACGGTTTTTCAGATCTTCAACGAAGAGCAGGAAGCCGTCAACAGCTTTTTTCCGGATCGCGAGATCAAGCACTTCGACATTCTCAGCTTCGTCCAGCAGCAAAAGGACGGCGGCGCGTAAGGCGCAAGCATGTTCGGACGGCGGAAGAAGATTGTCGTGGCCGTGGGGGCCAACGCCCCTGCTTTCCGCCTCACTGGCTTAGATGGCTCCAAGCGAACGCTGGAAGACATCCTGGCCAATGGCCCGGCGCTTCTGGCGTTTTTCAAAATCAGCTGTCCGGTCTGCCAGCTCAGCGCGCCTTACCTGCAGCGGCTGGCCGCGAACAATGCGATTCAGGTGATCGGGATCTCGCAGGACGATGCCAGTGCCACGCGCGGCTTTCTGCAGCGCTTCGGCGCCACGTTTCCCACGCTGCTGGATTTATCGAGCGAAGATTATCCGGCGAGCAATGCATACGGTATCACCTCCGTTCCCTCGCTTTTTCTGCTGGAGCGCGACGGCACTATCGCGCGGGCTTTTAACGGATTCTCCAAACGTGATTTCGAAGAGATCGGCGAGCGTGCCGGCATAACACCATTTGGCCCCGAAGATTATGTGCCCGAATGGAAAGCCGGTTGAGGGTCTAAGAATTAGGTCCGGTCTTGGACCTGCGATCAGGCACCTGCGATAATGAAAGTTCCAAATGGCCTCCAAAATCTCTGAAGCATTCGGATCCGCTGCGGCTATCGCCAAGGGAATGTCCATCACCCTGGGCGAAATGATGAATCCCACCATCACCGAGGACTATCCCGACACGCCTCCCAAGTTCCAGGAGCGTTATCGCGGCGCGCACGTGCTGCAGCGCGACGAAAACGGGTTGGAGAAGTGCGTGGCGTGCTTCCTGTGCGCGGCAGCCTGCCCGGCCGATTGCATCTATATCGAAGCCGCCGAGAATACCGATCAACTGCGCATCAGCGGCGGCGAACGCTACGCCCAGGTCTACAACATCGATTATTCGCGGTGTATTTTTTGCGGCTACTGCGTGGAAGCTTGTCCCACCGATGCTATTACGCATGGCCACGGTTTTGAAATTGCCAGCTACAACGTCGCCACCCTGATTTATCGCAAGGAGAACATGCTGGCTCCTATTCCGCAGGGCGCGCATTTCCCACTGAAGGCGGAAGTGGAAGAAGCGCCCACTGGACACTAACCAAGAAGCGGCTGCGCTTCAGTTTTTGAGAATTTCCAGCAGGCGCGCCCGGTCACCCGCCGACATTCCGGAATTCTTCGCGATGTCGCCGCGCGTTTCCAGCTTCCTGCGATAACGCCCGAAGTACTCGTTGAAATCGCCCCCGTACTGGAAGTTGTACATGATGTCTTCAAACTCCGCGGTATGCGCCAGCCCCAGCGCGTGCCCGGTTTCGTGCAGACAGGTCAGGTACACAATGGCGTCGCGCAGCAAGCGATCGCCATTCGCCGGCAGCGGAGAAGGCCGTACGTAAACCTCCGCGCCCAGATGTCCTTCGAAAGCCATGGGCCGCGTCTCGCCGTACATGCCTTTCTCGGCCGAAGCCCAATTCAACCGGATGCGCGCATGTTCGCGATCCTTTACGCGCGTGAACTCCAGTTCCCCGCCAGAAGCCTTCTGCCACGCTTCGAACGCCCACGCGGCCAGTTGCGGATCATCGGGCTGGCACATGGATGCCGGGTCGGTGCAAGGCTCCACCCAATAGGTGTATTTCATGGGAGCCGCGAAAAGCGCCGTGGCAGCGAAAGCAAGCGCCAAGCAGCGTGGCGCGATCATCGCCGCTCCGCCAAACGATCCTCCGCCAGCAGCTTCAGTTGCGCCTCCAGATGCTCGATCCGTTTGGTCAGATCGTCGATCAATTGTCCCTCGGGATCGGGCAGCGTGCCATGTTCCAGATAATCGCCTTCCCCGCTATCCACGCGCGCTCTCACCACGCGCCCCGGAACACCCACCACCGTGGAATGATCCGGTACCGAGCGAATGACGACGGACCCGGCACCGATCTTGGTATGATTGCCGATCGTAATATTGCCCAGGATCTTGGCGCCCGTGCCAATCACAACGTTGTCTCCGATAGTGGGATGGCGCTTGCCCTTCTCTTTGCCGGTTCCGCCCAGCGTCACACCCTGATAGAGCAGCACGTCATCGCCGATTTCGGTGGTCTCGCCGATCACCACGCCCATGCCGTGGTCGATAAAACATCGCCTTCCAATGGTCGCGCCCGGATGGATCTCAATTCCGGTAACGGTGCGATTGAACTGCGAAAGAATTCTGGCCAGCAGCGGAAAGCCCGACATGTGCAGGCGGTGCGCGGCGCGATGCAACAGGATGGAATGAAAACCGGGATAGCAGAAGAAAATTTCCACCGCGCTTTTAGCGGCGGGATCGCCATGGAAGACGGTCTCGATCTGTTCCCGTATGGCCCGAAACATACTGCCTTTGGTTTGATTATCTCATTCGCCGGGAGATTCAAGATCCTAATGCAAAGTTTCGAGCATCTTGCCGAATGCGCTTTGATTTGCCGCCACGGTTTTCTCGGACCCCGTAAACTTAAAGAAAATCGAGCCTTGCGGCCCTTCCACGATGGCTCCCAGCAGCCGGTAGCCGGACAACGCGGGCCCCGGCTGCGCAGTTGGACCGGCCATTCCGGTGTAAGCGCCCGAAACATCCACCGTGGTGACCCGCCAGCCATGGATCGCACGCTGGTCGATCTTGGCCGCTGCCTTAGATGGCTTTCCATCGGCCTGCAGAAACTGGCCGATCCAGCGGTCCAGGTTCGCTTCCACGCTTCCACCCTGGCCGGATCCGAAGAAATACACGCCGCATTCAGCGCCGGGCGCCACCGTGTAGGTAGCCAGGCGCATGGGGCGCTCGGCTTCGGCCTTCCAATTGGCGGGCGTGGTCCACTGGACGCCGGCTCCCGAATCGGCCGCCAGGCACACTATTGCAAGGAGCAAACCGCAAACCATCGGGCGCATATGCCATCAGTATGGCATGACAAAGTGCCGGGTCTGTTACGGCTGAGCATTCCGTTCCGGCAGCGCCCGGCGCATCGCGTTCCCATGTTTCCCGTGAGCGGCGCGCGCACGGTTCGGCGACGTCCGGCCGCTGCGGGCGAAGTCCCCGCTCCTGGACGAGAATCCCGACACGCTGATGGTCGACATTTGATTCAGCGCTTCGTCGGTATCGAAAACCACCTGGACATCGCCGTCCTGCAATCCGCTGGTTGGCAGAGTGAAATTAACCTGATAGAGCCCGGCGATTCCGGGCGCCAGGCTGGCAAACAAAACAGTAGCGGGTGTGAAATCCTCGCCGTCGGTCAGAAACACGCCGATGTCAGCGAATTCATCGCTGACGCTGAGCGGGCTGCTTGAGGCAGCCACGCCATCGCCCACCTGGGGCGTCACGGGCCCCAGGCCATTCATGAACATCAGGACAGTCTCGCCGGGTTTGGCGGGGCTCTTGTCCGACACCCCGGAGTAATCGGCGTGCAGGATGGCCCCCGCGCCAGTGCCGTCCTGGGTAAGCGTATAAATGCCAGGGGCCGAGTTGTCAACGTACACCGTTACCAGGTTGGATTTGGAGCCATTCACGACCACCTGGAACGTTGCAAAAGACTCGCCCGCAACCTCGTAAGGAATCAGAGCGCTGATCTGGTTCTGGCTCACCAGATAAACCGGAGCCGCCTGCCCGTTGACGAATACCTGAACTCCGCCCAGCAGCGGTGGAATGGGGAGCGCGCTGTCAACCTGAGTCGACACTCCGAAGGTTCCATATATACTCACCAACTCACCGGGAGCATATGCGTTCGTGATGGGCGTGTAATTGGCTGCGTTGGTAATCCCGATTGGATTAATCCACAGCGTGGAAGTGGGCGCAGGCGCCGGAGAACGAATACCGATGATGAGCGAGAACTGCTGGTTCGATCCAATCTGCATCAGCGCTTTTCCATCGGCGCCAACCAGATACGTGTAGAGACCGTCGGAATACGATCCGTCTGCCCCTATCGTGACCGGCGTGTCGAAGGTGTTGTCGTAAGTGTCTATGTCCACCACGTCGTCAAAGCGTTCATGCGTGGTGAGAGTTCCATTTCCACTGGTATTGATGGAGCCATAAAAGGCATCCAGAAAATTCAGCGAGTTGGGCAGAAAGTTTTCCATTCCCGCCGTGAAGTAAGTCCCGTTCAAGAGCGAATTCGAACTGGTGCCCGACGGTGCGCGAAACCCGAACAGCATGTCGGATCCGGTGGCCGAGCCCGCCACGAACCAGTTGCCGTCGGCCGATACATACAGAACTTTTGCGCCGCTCACGATCTGGGTTTCGTCGGTGGAGCTGCCGGGAAAAGTAACCGTCCCACCGGCCGTACCGGTGAGTGCGTAAGTGGAGGCCGCTACGTTCTGCGTTACAGTGTCGCCATCTTTTACGTTTTCAGCCGACCCAGTCACCGCGAAGGCCGCGATGTTCCCTTGGCCATCGGCATTCAACGTAAAGTAGCCTTGCCGCGCCAGGGCCACCGAAGACTTCAGAAAGTCCAGAGCGCCCACCGTAAAGGCGCCCGAAAGACTGCCGTTGGAGGCCGAACTCTGCGGCGCTTGCACCGCGATGAAGAGATCGAAATAATCGTCCTCGGTGGAGCTGGCGATGACAACCGGCTGGCTGAAGGTGCCGAAAAGGGTGGCCGCGTACATTGGATTATCCAGCTGGGCAATGCCATTCGATTGCACCCCGTAAGTTCCTCCGCCCAGCGACGAGCAGAAGCCCTTGCCGTTCTCGCCGGCTGAATCGAACAACTGCGTATTTGAGAGCGCGTAGGTTCCCGCGCCATCGAACGAAATAGTGCCGCTGAGAGTGCAGGATTCCGTCAGATTGCCGCTTTGATCGTTGAAGAAATTGACGTAGCGGAACAGATATTTTCCGCTCAGGCCCGCCGTCCCGCTGGTATCGAAATTCTGAGCCTTCAGCCGGAGTGGGGCCGCCGCCATCAACAGGGCGCTGCTCAAAAGAAGAATGCTTCGGTTGGTACGCGTCATGGTTATTGACCTTTACTCCAGTTCATGATCAGGTTGTAGGCGTCCACGCTGCCCAGACCAGTGGCGAAATTCCATCCACTGCCCGCGGCAAAGGCCGCGTCGTAGCTGTGGCTGGACGTGGATAGGCCGCCGTTTCCAGCGAACTGAGTGGCCGGGGTAGCCCGCCCTCTGCCCTCAAAACCGGCTCCGAAGCAGTTTATTTCTCCCGAACAGTTGACCACGATATCGCCCGTGGTGATGCTATGGAACACCGAGGCGGATACCGAACTGGCCGCCAGCTTGTAGTAAACCGGATTCGGATTGCCCTGCGGGCCGCCCATCTTTTGGTTCACCAGCGCCTGAATCCCAGCCAAAATGGGTGCGCCGAACGAAGTGCCGCCCGCGCCGGCCCAATTACCCGGCGAGCCCTCACAGGGCGCTCCTTCCAAAGGATCGGAAAAACAGTACACGTAATAGTGCCCCCACACTCCGTTGGCGGCGAAGAGCGCCACGTCGGGAAGATCGCGCACGCCATCGTTTGGTATTCCGGCCACGCCGCTTTGCCACGACGGTTTGGCGTATCCCTTGCAAGTGCCGCCCACCACCAGATTGGCCGCTGGAACTCCCGTGGCGCATCCGCTGGGACCTCCGCTGCCGGCCGCCGTTGTCAGGTTTCCGTTTTGTTCCGCCCGGCTGCTGCCGCAATAACCGCTCGTGCCATAACTCACTTGATAGCCCAAATAGGTGGCCAGGACGGAACTGGCGCAGGAATCGTTCCAGGGAATCTCGGGAACGTAGGATAGGGCCGACGCATAGGTGGTGCTGTTGGATGAACCCCAATAAGTACTGGTGGTGCCCTGCGACGAATCGGCGAAATCGGTTCCTCCCACCGCAACGTTATAAGGCGTCGAGGCCGTGGAATCCACCCCGATGCCATGCGTGGCGGTGCTGAGGTCTGCATCGCAACTGGCCGCGCCTTCGTCCCCTGAGGCAACAAACACGGACACGCCTTCGGCCACCGCCTGCTGGTAAGAAGCGTTGTACGATGCGTTCGCGGCCACCCCGGTTCCGGCTTCGCAGTAGCCGTAACTCACGCTGATGATCTGCGGCGGCTTCCTGGAGTTGATTAAATTCTGCATTGCAATCACAAATCCGGGCGTCGTGGATGTATTGTCGCAGGCCGCCACTTGAATGGCCGCGTCCGGAGCGGCGGCGCTGGACCATTCCGCGTCCAATGACGCTTCGTCGTCCGCGCCCGAGGATCCCGGATCCGAACAATTGGTCTTACCGCTCGGCGGCGCGGGATTGAGTGTGGTGAGCGATCCCGAAGTGTAGGTGGCTAGTCCGAACACCTTGCGGAAAGTGTTCCAATCCGCGGTATTGTACAGATCGCTGTTTTCCACCACCGCGATGGTCTGTCCTTTGCCGGTATAGCCGGCTGCAAAAGCCGCGTTCAAATCGTAAATTGTGGCCAGATCACCCGGCACAACCAACTGGTGCTCAATCCTGTAGTTGGCCCGAGCTTTCTTCATCGAGTGGGGCCGGAAGTCATGCAACGACACCACGCCCACCACCACTTCGGCCAGCGCCTCCGGGATTTGCGGATCGCTCATATTTGCGATGTGAGCCTTCCCGTTTACCGACAGGCGGTGAATTTCCGTACCGAATGCGGCCGACACCTGACCGGCTGTTCCGGAGAAATCGATTAACATTCCGCTCGGATAAACGGTGTTTACGGCCAAGCCGGCCGATCGCAGCCAGTCGCAAACCGCGTCGATATCCTGCGCCGCGGGACCGTAGGTTTGGCCAAATTCAGCGGCCGTCAGCCAGGCGTGGAAATGGGGCGAGGTGGAATCGTGCTGTTGGTCTATGAAAGCCCTCAAAGCCTGTTCGCGCTCCGGGCTGCGCTGCAATTGCAAAAGCATGTGCTGCATTGGAAACACGGCGGAAACCCTTCCGCGATCGTTCCCAGCATTGGCTTCCGCGCGCGTGTTCCCGGCCAGCGTGCGCATCCGGCTTGCCTCGACAGGCCGTTTCACAAAAATCCGCGCGGGCGGCACATTGGCGGCGCTCTGCGCCATCAGGGTGAAGCTGAAGCCCAGCGTGAGCACGCAACAGCATAGCCACGGTCCCAGCCTGGATTTAGCTCTGAAATTCTCTAACATTGAGGCTCCTCGTAAGAATAGGTTGATTGCAATTGATTTGATTTCTCGCGTTTACCGCCGCCCTTGGCGCCAGAATTGGGCGCGAGAATTGGGCACGGGACAAGCCTGGACAGCGGTCATCGATCAGACAAGTCTAACGCATTAGGTTGCTAAAAAGGATCTACGGCATTCGACGGCCGTTTCCGTTAGCCGCGGATCAGGATCGAGGACGTGGTGGAGCGCACTGCTATGATAGATTCGATGCGGCTCGGTTGGCTCTTCCTGGCAGCGTTTCTCGCTGGTTGCTCATCTTCCTCCTCACCCGACAAGCAAGCGAAAG
>DATHNM010000087.1:0-17467 GCA_035486095.1 Bryobacteraceae bacterium | reverse complement strand
GCGAGAGCGCAGCGGCTCCTGGCTAATTTCCGGTGGGAATAATCCCTGCATTCTCTACCATCAGAATCACCGTTCGTTCGGTGGCCCGCGTGCGGTGTGTCACGCCCTTCGGCACCACGAATCCTTGCCGGGGACGCAACGCAACAGTGCGGTCCTGCAGGTCGATCAGCAGCTCGCCTTCCACCACGTAGAAGAATTCATCGTCGTCATCGTGCTTATGCCAGTGGTATTCGCCCTCCACTACGCCCAGCCGGACCACCGAATTGTTCACCTGGCAAAGCGTCTGGTTATACCACTTGTAGGCGCAATCGTCGGCCAGCGCCTTTTCATCCACAACTTCCAAAGGCTGGTAGTAAATATCCAGTCGAGTCTCGTACGGATAGCTTGCAGTGCCCATCCGACGATTTTAGCCTTTTGCCAGCACCGCGCCGAAACCCTTGGCCTGTCCGCTCAAGCCCAGCAATCTTACGCTGGCCCACAGCGCGTGCGGGGTGCTCGAAACCACCGGCCGCTGGCAGCGTTTCTCAAGCGGCACAATCAAATCCAGCGTCTTGAGACCACCGCATGAAATCACCAGCGCTTCGGCTTTGGGCGCACCTTCATACACACTCGCGCTGAAGTTGAAAAGCTCATCGGGGGTCACCGGGCCGCGATCCTGGAAGCTCACGATACCCAGTCCCTTCACCGAAACGACTTCAAATCCCGACTCTTCCAGAAAAACCCTGAGCCGGTGACTTACGTCTTCGTCGTACGCGGTGGCCACCGCCACCCGGCGCGCGTTCAGCGCCTTCAGCCCCTCCACGATTCCGGTGCTCATGGTGGTGGAAGGCAGCCCGGTGGCCTTCGTCACGTTCACCTTCAACTGATGCTCAAACTCGGCGCCTTTGTAAAACGTGAGCGATGTTCCCATCACCGAAATAGCGTTCGAGCCTTCTTTGGCCAGCTTCTCGGCAGCCGGCAAAATGCGGCCGAAAACCCGGTCGTATTCGTCCGCCGTCATTTTCTGCAGGCCTACGCCTTCGGCCAGAAATCGGATGCCCGATGGATACAGCAGCGTGGCTTCCGGAGGAACCGGATAGTTGGCCGGCGGGAAGATCATGCCAAGCGTAGGAACTTCGGCAGCGTGGAGCGCTGTACCTAGCGCCGCACCCATCGCGCCAGCGGATGCAACCTGCAGGAACTGCCGTCGGGAACTGGTCATCAACTTCACCTCTCCCAGCAAGTATAGTCTGGCGTTGCAGCCAGTGGAAGGGTGTGAGGAACGCGGCCTATCCGCGCACGTCGATACGGCTGCTGCGGCTGCTGCGGAAAGAAATGCGAACGGTACCGGCCACGCCGCGGCCGAATGTGGTGGCCGGCCAAAACTCGGTGAACAACAGGCTGTTCTCGATACTGTGGCGCAGCTTCTCGCTTTGCTGTCCAGGCGCGCTTACTATCGTAAAGTCGATAATCCGGCCCTGATCGTCCAGTTGTAAATCCACCACCGCGTCTCCGTCGGTAAAGGCCACGGGCGCCGTATATTTCAACATTGGCTCCGTGACAAGCATGGTCGGAATGTCGCCCGAAGCGCTCAAAGCGAATGCCGATTTGAACATCGGCACCACCAGGGTGCTGAACAGGAACACGGCGGAACACAACCCTCCCACAGCCGGTAGCGCCAAAGGCCGCATCAGATTGCGCAGCGACAATTCCATGCGGTCCCGCCAGCGGCTCCATGGGCTGGCTCCGCCGAACGACTCCATCCGCACCTTGGAAGCCACCACCCGCAAACGAGTGGTCAGGTCCGCCGGCGGCGTCAGCCTGGGCAGCGAGCGCAGCTTCTCACGCAGCTGAGAGTATCTTTCCGATTCGAGCGCGCACTGGCGGCAAACCTTCAAGTGGCGCTTCAGCGAGCGCCGCTCTTCAACCGACATAGCATCGTCCAAATAGGCCGATACTCGTTCTTTTACCGTTCCGCACTCCATACTGTTGGTCACTATTCGGTCAGGGGCTGGGAAGACCACCGCATACTGGTCTCCAATTCCAGCCTCCCCTCCAGAATCTTTCGCAAGGCCTCGCGGCCGCGCATGATGCGCGATTTTACGGTGCCGAGCGATACATCCAGCACCGTCGCTATATCCTCATAACTCAAATCTTCTATATCGCGCAGCACCACCGCCGCCCGGAACTTCGGATTCACCTTTTCCAGAGCGTGCTCCACCAGAGCGCGCGTCTCGCGATCGGAGGCCTGGTCAAAAGGCGAACGGCCCGGATCTGTCATGCCACCGGCATAATTCGGCGTGCCTTCTTCCACTCCCAGGGCAACTTCCTGCCGCTGATGCCTGCAAAACCAGCGACGATGATTATAGGCTTCGTTCACCGCGATTCGGTAAATCCAGGTCTTCAAACTGCTGTTTCCGCGGAACGAGCCGATGTTTCGGAACACTTTCAGGAAAACCTCTTGCACGATATCGGGCGCATCGCTAGGATCGTTCATCAGCCGGCAAACCAAGCTATAAACCGGTTGCTGATAGCGCTGAATGAGTATCTCGTACGCGTCTTCCGCCCCCTGGCTTAGCGCGGCAACCAGTGCGTCTTCCTCCGCGTGGGAGAACAGACAACCCTCAAAATGTAGACCAACAGCAGTATCGGCCACGTTCGTCTACTCAGATTCTAGCCCAAACATCGAGCTCCGTTGTAGCAGTAGACCCCGCAGCGCCGTGGAAAGTTCCCAGCGAACAGGCCGAAAGGCTTATCTAGGTAACTTTTGGCCGGAACCTTAGCTCCGAAGAGCCTTCCCGGCGGTGGCAAGCGGCAGGAATAACGTTGCCGGCTTGCCAACAAGCGCTCGAAAGAGGTAGCGCCGATAAAAACTCACAGCGTGGTCGGTCTTCGCATCCACCAGAAGCGCACAAATGGCCGTCGGAGCCTGCAGAACGCGGCGAGTGGCGTCCACCAGGAGCGCCCCGCCCAGTCCACGGCTCTGAAACCCTTCGTGCACGGCTAGTCGTCCTATGCGAACGGCCGGCAGCGTGGGATAGCGCGGCAAATGCTTTATTTCTTGGGCTGGAAGTTCAACCAAAGGGATGCTTGCCGCAGCGATGGTGTAATACCCAGCCACCACGCCATTCGCTGTTTCAACCGCGACGAAGCAGTTCGCGATCCTGCGGCGGATGTCTTGCGTGGCTTGCGTCTGAAAATATCGATCGAAGGCTTCTTCTCCGCAGTGAAACGCCCCACGGTCGTGTTCGGCGCCCAACGGCGCGACCCGGAAGGCGGAATCCTTCATCCCTCGCCAAACAGCTCACGGTGACGCTTGACAGCTTTCGTCCACGCCTTGTTGGGTGCGGGAGGATTCAGAATCGCTTCGGCAATCTGACGTTGCCCCTCCATCGAAAGACGAATGATTTCTGTTTGCTCGATGGCGCGGCAGGCAGCCTCATCGGCCGCGGCGACGACAAAATCTGTGAGCGTGCGTCCCTGAATTTCCGCGGCGCCAAACCGCAGGGCTCGAGCCCGTGGTTTACTTCAATTCCATCATCATCGCGCTCCCCATCCCCCGCTCCAGCAGCTCGGTATGCGTGCGGTCGCCCTTGTTGAAGCGGATGTCGAAGGCCTGGTAGTCGTTCAGCGTCTTCTTGCCGTCGGGCGTGGTGGAGGTTAAGGCAGTAGGCTCCAGATAAACCACCACGACGTCCTTGTCGTGGTAGTGCATGGGAGTGGGCTCGCCCGGATTCCAACGGTAGGACCAAACAATCACGCGATTATTCTCCAGCAGCTTCTTCACGTGCGGACGCGGAAACGCCAGCGGATATCCGGTCTTATTCGCCAGCGGCGGGACAACGTGATCCTTGAGCTCTATAACCAGCGATCGCGCGCCGCTGGCGCCTGGTTTTGGGCGCTCGCTGCCTTTCGCCAGAAAGCTGGCAGTCCTGGCGTGAGGCCCGGTCAACCACATCACCACCGCATCGCGATCGCGCCCGCCCGGATAGGCGGCGTCTTTGGTCCAGGTGACATCCCATACCGTGACGCGTTCATTATCGATCACCGGCTTCGCATCCTGACCATACGCAGCGGCGCACAGGGCGGCAACCGCAATCAATTTCAGCATTAGCTCTTCACTCCATTCGCGATGACTTCCTCATAATACTTCTCGTATTGGGGAATGATCGCCGAACTGGCGAACCGCTCCACCGCCGTCCGGCGCGCGGCCACCGCCATGGCCCCATGCCGCTCCTCATTCGTCAGCAGCTCAATCACCCGGCGCGACTGGGCAGCGATATCGCCCACCGGCTCCAGAAAGCCGTCCATGCCATCCGTCACCAGCTCCGGCAATCCGCCCACGCGCGTGGCAACTGGCGGAACTCCGCACGCCATCCCCTCCAGCGCGCCTAATCCGAACGACTCCATTTCGCTCGGCATCAACAACACATGCATGCTGGGAAACAGCCGCTCCACATGATCCTGTTTGCCCAGGAACGTCACGTGCCCCTCCACGCCCAGCTCGCGCGCCAGCCGATGGGCTTCGGGACGGTCCGGTCCATCCCCGACCATATACAAGTGCGCCGGGGTCGTCTTCAGCACTTCCGCCAGGATGCGGATGCAATCGGTAACGCGCTTCACTGGCCGAAAATTCGAAATGTGCATCAGGCGCTTTTCATCGTTCGGCCGGTTTTCCATGGGCCGGTAAATCTCGGTGTTGACGAAATTGTAGATCACTCGAATTTCGTTCGGCACGCCAAAAACTTCATAGGTGTCGCGGCGCACGTCCTGGCTGACGCTGGTTATCCCGTCCGACTTTTCGATGGAGAACTTGGTGATGGGGAAATAGGAGCGGTCCAGCCCGACGATGGTGATGTCGGTGCCATGCAGCGTGGTAATGAAAGGCAGCCTGCGACGGGCCGCCACCATCTGCTGGGCCAGCATGGCGGCGGTGGAGTGTGGAATGGCGTAATGCACGTGCAGCAGGTCAAGATCGTAATCTTCGGCCACTTCCGCCATGCGCGACGCCAGCGCCATGCAATAGGGCGGGTATTGGAACAGCGGATAATTCGACACTTCCACTTCGTGATAGTGGATGCGCGGCGTGCCCGGATCCAGGCGAATGGGATTGGCGTAGGTGATGAAATGGATTTCGTGCCCGCGCGTGGCCAATTCCAGGCCCAGTTCCGTCGCGACGATGCCGCTGCCGCCGTAGGTGGGATAACAGGTAATTCCGATCTTCATGTCAGTTTGTGGCAGTCAGCTGCCCCAAACCAATTTGACCATGGATGTTCTGATCCGGCCGCGCCACGTCGCCGCCACCGAACCATACGGTAACGGCATCGCGATTTGCGATCACCGCCGGGTCGCACATCACTTTCGAATTCCACGCCTCGCCGCCGGCCACCACCATCGAAAGTTTTTCCCAGCGTACGCCGTCGCGCGAACGCGCCATGCCCAGCCGCCGGACCTCATTGCGATCGCGCCCCGTGTACAGCATCCAGTAATATCCGCGCGAGACCCACACCGCCGGCTCGCCCAGTCCCCTTTCGTCAAAGGCGCCATATTCGCCCAATTCCAGAATCGGATTGGCACGCAGCTTGTACCATCTCACGCCATCTTGCGACTCCGCGACGCCCAGCCGCTGCCTGCGCGCACGATCCATTCCCAAATAGAACAGGAAATATCGGCCACCGGCGCGAATCACGTAAGGATCTGCCACCCCGCGCTCATCCCAGCTTCCATACGGCCCGGCGGGAAGTACCGGCGGCCCGTTCTTTACAAATTGATGGCCGTTTCCCGAGCGCGCCAGACCAATCTGCACCAAGTCGTCACCGGCCTGGTAATAATAAAGGACGCCGCTGTTATCGCTCAGGGCCGAACCGTTGGCCGCTATCGCGCTGCCTTCCCAGGTAGCCGGATCGGGCGACAGAATCCTGCCCTCTTTGTGCCAGCTGACGCCGTCGCCAGACACCGCGAGCCCCGTGTGCCAGGTCTTGCCGTCGTAACCGGAGAAGAAGTTGTAGTAGGCGTCGCCTTGCCGGATGACGGAGGGATTCAAGACGTCGACGGCGTCCCATTCGCCCCTGGCTCCGCGCGTCATCACCGGCTCCGCGCGCGCCTGCCAGCGCCAGGTAACGGATGGTCCGCCCGCTTGCGGAGGTAACGTAAAATCCCGATACTTTCCGCACGCACCTAGCAGGCTGATCCCCAACAGGCTAATCCCAGAAGCGCAACGCCGCAGCGCAACGCGCATCAAGTGGCGAGCCTTATCTTCAGCCCCGCTCCCTGTCCTGGTTTTGAGTCCAGCACCATGTCGCCGCCCAGCGTGCGCACCCGGCGCTTGATGCTCATCGGCCCCAGCCGCAGCAGTTCCAGCTCGTCCAGTGTGTAGCGGCCGCTAAACGGAAAGCCGTTGCCGTTGTCTTCCACCAGTATCTCGAGCACGGTGTCCGATTTCGCGATGCTTACCGCCACGCGCGACGCCGCGGAATGCTTCTGCACGTTGTAAAGCGCTTCGCGCACGATCTGCAGCAACTCGAGCGAAACCTCGGGTTCCGATGGTTCCAGAAATTCGGCGCTGACGAACGTGGCAGGAATGCCGCTGTCCTTTTGGAATTGCTCCACCACGCGCCGTAGCGTCGCATTCAGGCTGCCTTCCACGTCCACCGGCCGCATGCTGCGCACAAACGCCCGCAGCTCATTGACTTGCGACTTGCACAAATCCTGCAGCTGCAGCAGCTCCTCGGTGGCCGCCGTCAGATCGCGGGTAAGCAGTTTGCGAATAATCTCCAGGCGCATCTGAAAGCTGATAAAGCTCTGCAGCGGTCCATCGTGAAAATCGGCTGCGATGCGCTGGCGCTCCGATTCGCGCGCCTTCTCCGCGTCATAGCGGTAGAGCACGGTTTGCCGCGAGCTGTTCGAAAGCCGTTCTTCCAGGTACTCGCGCTGGATGGCCAGCACGCTGCCCAAAATCCCGGCAGCGATGAAGGCCGGGCGCAGCATCTCGGCCGAATGCAGCGTCGGCACCGCGTACAGCAGCGCGATGGCCGCCACCGCCACCACCACCGTCTTCCACCAGGGATGCAGCATCACCGCCACCAGCAGCACATAGGCGTAGAACACAGAGCTGATCCAATATCCGTAGGTCGCGCCGCTGATGGCGGCCACGAAAAAGAAGACGAAGTCCACAATGAGCGCCAGCGTGGGATACCCGGAATCTTCCAGACTCCTCCAAAACAGCGCCACGCAGGCGTAAATGATGTAGACCGCGAAAAGAATGGCGATGTCGGTCCAGACAAAACTCGACGAAATGAGCTGCGTCGCAAGGCAGCTCATCGCCAGCAGAATGCGAATGAGACTCAGCAGCCGTCGCCAGGATGTCGGAAGCATGGGGTTAGAAAACTCCGTTCGCGCCGGCTAGCGCGTTATTGCTCCACATACAACCGTACACGATTGCTTTGCTGCCCTTCGGCTTCCACATACAGCTCCGCGGCTCCCGTGTTTGTGATGCGCGGAATCTGGATCTCGATCAAATAAAAACCGACGTAGCCCGGCGCCAGCGACGCCTGCGTTACTTCCACCGGCGATCCATCCAGATAGGCATGCACCGCGGCGGCCACCCGCGGCGGGTCTTTTAATGGAGCTTCCAGGCCCGTGGGCCAATCCGGCTTCACTTGTCCGAAGCCCGTGGCCAGCACCTGGATTCGCGAATTGGCGCGCGCCGGCTTGCTGCCGTCCAATAATACGCCGCTGGCCGCGTCCATGATTAACGGCGTTCCTTCGGGATCCACAAAAATCGCCGGCGAAACGCTGCGCAGCGGAACCTCGAAGGTGAGTGCACCGGCCGCCGCGTCCAGCGACAGCGACACCGTGTTTCCCTTGGCTGAAAACGGCACTTGAATCTGCGACGCCGTGTCGGACGCATCCAGCACCGGAGCCACCACATCGGCGCTCTTGGCCGATTCCACGCGCGCTCCCAGCACGCTCAACAACGCTCCCGGCGCCGCTGGCTTGGCGCTGTAATCCGCCGCGCTTACCACCCGGGCGTCGCGCAGCCGATGCGGAGCAATGGCCGTGTACACGCCATAGCCGTCCAGCGCCGCATAAATCTGATTGCCGCCCGCGTCCAATTTCACATCGGTAGCCGCGGCTGCCGGCAAGCTGCCCCCCAGCGAAGCCCAACTGCCCGGCCGGCCCGCCGCTCCAAGATCGGTGGCGGTGAAGAACACGCCCGCGTCGGTGGCGACATAAATGGCGCCACTGGCCCGGTCCGCGGTTACGCCGTGCGCCGCTGCCGCCTCGGGAAGATTGGCCGTGATATCGTCCCAGAAGCCGCCGCCGTTCATGGTCCGGAGAACATAGGCAGGCTTGGCCGAACCCGGCGTGGCGCTCGCATGGGAGCCCAAAACCGCAACAGCCACGCGAGGATCGTTGGCATCCACCCAAATCGCTTCCACCTTGCCCGATTCGCCAACTTTCGACACCGCTCCCCAGCTTACCCCCGCATCCGCCGACACCCTCAGCCGCCCGTCCGAGTCACCAGCGTAAATATAATCCTTGGCCGTGGCGATCGCGGTCACGGAATGTTTCAGCACCTGCGATAACGCGTTCTTCTGGTTCTGATCGCGCTCGAAAACCGAAGCGCCCCCGCTGGCCGCATCCACCGGTTTCCAGGCCGTCTTCTCGCCCGGCGCCCATTCGATAACGCCACTTCCATTTGCGACCGACAGGCGAACGCCGCGCGTGCCGCTGGGTAGCGCCAGCAGGTGCCCCGAAGGCAAATTAGGCAAGAAATCGTTCAGGCCGGTCCAGGAAAGTCCCCCGTCCACGGAGCGCCAAACCCCCGAAGCCGATGCCACGGTGACGTCGTCCGGATCGGCGGGCGAAGCCGCCACCGACGCCAGTCCCGATCCCAGCAAACAAGTCCCCTTAAAGGCCGTTAAATTGATCCAGGACTCGCCGCCGTCATCGGATCGATAAGCATCCCGCCCCACCCCGTACAGCCGCCCAGCCCCCGCGCTGGCGAGCTTAAGGCTGGCTTCTGGAGCGCCCGCCGCAGCCGGTTCTTCCTGTGCGGGTGGCACCTTGGGGTCGCTCATCAACTTCCACTGTTCGAAATCAACGGTTTCAAACACCCGTCCGGAAGCCGTTCGGGCGTATAGGCCCGATCCGTCCGGCGAATACCAAACCCGATCCACCGGGCCAGTGGCCAGCGAGGGTAGCGCCAGTTCCATTGCCGAATTGCCCACGTGACGCCAGCCGACGCCCGATCCGGCGGCCTGCGCCGCAGCCTGCCCCCAGGCACACCACGGCAAGGCTGCCCACCCCGCGGCTAGTATTACTCGTACTGTGGTCCTCCGACACATCGATCGAGTCTATTGTATCCTTTCAGCCCATTCCCTTACTTGGAACGACTTGAATCTATACAGGTTCTTGACAAAAAACCCGATAGGATATCTTCTTGCTAAGCACTTTTGATGGTAGACTGTGTTGTTAAGAGTTGGATCAGCAATAAACCACATAGTACTTAAGTGTGGGATCGGTCAGGGTTCTCGTTAACTTTATGAGGTTGAGTAGCATCCACGGGCTGGTTGGCGGGCTGTTGGTAACCGCCGCCGTACAAATCTGCTCGGCCCAGTTGTTCCCCGTGTCGCAGGCTGCCGCAGCCAAGGTTCTCACCATGACCGGGCAGGTTTCGGTGCTGCGTGATTCCGAGCCTTGGGCCCTCAATGTCGGCGACCTGATCCAGGCCCAGCAGGTTATTCTCACCGGCCCCGACGGATACGCCAAGTTTGAAACCTCGGATGGAAGTACTTTCGAGGTTTATCCCAGCTCGAATATTATTTTCCGGAAAAATCCCGGTAGTCTGCATGATCTATTAGATCTCTTTGTCGGCCGCGTTAAAGTGCATATCCAGCGTTTCGGCGGCCAGCCCAATCCCAACCGCGTCATGACTCCCACGGCCGTGATCTCGGTGCGCGGCACCATCTTCGACGTCAGCATCAACGACGATGACGAGACCACTATCGTTTCAGTGGAAGAAGGCGCGGTGGAAGTGCGGCACGCGCTAAAGCCCGGATCTCCCAAGATCGTGAACGCCGGGGAATCGCTGCATGTTTACAGGGATGAGCCGCTGGCGCAAAGCGTGATCGACAAGAACGAATTGTTCCATCGCATCGTGCGTGGCTTGGGTGATGCCGCTTATCGCGTGGCCATCAGTCCGCCATCTCATGTGGGCGTCGGCAGTATTCCCGGCGGTCCGCTGGGAGGAAGCGGTGAGGGTAAGCCCACACCGCCGCCCACTACCGCGCCTCCCCCGTAAACGGGACGCGTCCTTCCCCCGAACTTCTGCACCGCGCGTTAAGCCAATCGGTAGAATTGTGCCAAACTAGCCTTAGCAGGTCGCTGAAAAAGTTTTTTCGATCCGCATAGGGCGGACAACACTCTCCCGTGCTTTTTCAGCAACCTGTCAGGGAAGGTCACCATGAAGTTGGCATTAATTTCACTAGCCTGTCTTTCCGTTGCGTCGGTCCTGGCGCAAAACGCACCCCCGCCCGCCAATGATTCCGGCGTTGCTTCCGAATGGGATGCCCGCAAACTGATTGATGCGCTTAGCGCGCAAGCCCAACATCTGAAGCCCATCGTTGATCAGGTCCAGCCCACCGAATGGGTGTCCAAGGGTGCGCCCGACGCTTATATCGCGCAGTGGAACACGGTGCAGACACAGCTCAAATATCTGATTTCGTCGAGCGACGCATTTTCCAGGCAGCCCGAGCGCCTGTCGCTTGGCCTGGACATTTATTTTCGCATGCAGGCTGTTGACTCCACCTTCGTTTCGCTCACCGAAGGCGTGCAAAAATATCAGAACCCCGCGCTGGCCTCCATTATGCAATCCGTGATCGCGGAAAACAGCACCAATCGCGACCGCCTGCGCCAGTATCTGCAGGATCTGGCGACGCAGAAAGAAGCCGAGTTCAAGGTGGCTGACCGCGAAGCACAGCGCTGTCGCGCGGCCCTGTTGCAGCAGCCTGCTCCCAAGACCAAGAAAGTTTCCCAACCATGAAGGTCCATCTCCCATGATCGTGAACGCAGCCGTTTTCACTTGCAGTATCTGTGGCGAAGCATCCGTCAACATTTGCTCCTATTGCACCAAGGACGCGTGCTCCAATCACCGTTGCGAGCGCTGCAAGCGCTGTAGCGACTGTTGCGAGTGCGAGTTTCCGCTCTCCGCCGAAGAGCCCGTCGCCGTGGAAGCGGCGACCGAACCCGTTCTCCCGCCGGAGCCGGAATCACCACAACCAGAAGTTTCCGCAGTAGATATTCCCGGCCCAGCGGCTCCCCCGCCCCCGCCCGAGATCTTCGAGCGCCCACCGGAGAGGCAATCGGAACGCGTTATGCCCGGTTTTCTTACCCGCGAGGAATCCAGCGTGTTTGTCGAAGGCAGCGTTTTTTTTGAGCCGGATGAGCCGGCCGATTCTTCTGCCGAATCGGGCGCCGAGCCACGGCACGATGACCCAACGGACCCGCACCAGTAATTCTATTGCGTAGCATTACTGGTGGCCAACGCGCTGCGTAGAATCCCAGCTCCGCAGCGTTCCACCGTCTCACATTCGCAGCAGGTTTCCAGCTTCTTCAGAAGCTTCCGCATGCTTTGGATTTGTTCCATCCTGGCATCCAACTCCACTATCTTTCGTTCCGCGATCTTCTTCCAACGCTGTGAAACCGGCGTGGATTGGGAAAAGCCAAAGAACAGCTGCCGGATCTCATCCAGCGTGAATCCAGCCTGCTGCGCCCTGCGCACCACCGCCAGCCGGTAAAGCACGGTTTCGTCGTAACGCCGCTGGCCGCTCACCCGCCGCGCCCGCTCCAGGATCCCAATCTCCTCGTAATAACGAATCGCCGAGGCGCGCAGCCCAACCCGGCGCGCAACTTCTGAAATGGACCATTGCGGCATATGTTCGATTATCCAAAAGAAAGTGCTTGCCTTCAAGTCAACTTGAAGTTGTAGCATCAACCTGGAGGCAATCCATGAAAGTCCTGTTTTTGTTGGTTCTCATCGCGCTGGCGGCGTTTTCCGTCGAATCGCCCTTCGCCTGCAACCGTTCCGCTCTCACGGCCCAGGCCCGTAAACGCCACTTCGACGAGCTGAGCCCGGCGTTGCGGGCTCGCAAGAAAAGCATCCGCGAATTGCGCGCTGGCTTTGAATTTGAATTCCCGCCTGACACGGCAACGTTTCAACTGGTGTCGGAATGGGTGGCGGGCGAACGCCTGTGCTGTCCGTTCTTCGATATCGATATGCGCGTGGAGCGTGAAGGCGGCAGCCTGTGGTTGCGCCTCACCGGCCGGGAAGGAGTGAAGCAATTCATCCATTCCGACTTTGCCGCCTGGTTCCGAGGCTAGTGCAGTGCGCGCTTCAGCGTGCCGCCTCGGCACTCATGCCGGCGCTGGGTGCTTTGGAAATGACCGGACATAATGGCCCGGAAGCTGCAAGCTTCTCCCCAATGCGTCTCGCCGCGGCTATCCTGGTCCTAACCTGCCCCTGTTGGGCGCAGTTCAAAAGCACTGTTCCACTGGTAGTCGCACCCACCACCATCACCGATTCCAAAGGCCGCTACGTGGATGGCCTGGCCCCGGACGACCTGATTCTTTACGACAACAATGTGCCGCAGAAGATACAACTGGATTGGATGACGTACCCCATAGACCTGGTGGTCGCGGTGCAGACCAGCGAGAACTCCGGCGCCGTCATCGATAAACTGGGCGGCAGCGGCATTCTGTTTTCGCAGTTGCTGGCGGCCGATGCCGGCGAGACCGCTGTGCTCTCGTTCAGCGACGAGGTAAAGGTCCACCAGGATTTCACCGGCAATCCGGATCTGGTAATCCACTCGCTGCGCATGTTGCGCAAGGAAGGCGAGAACGCGCACATATTGGACGCGCTGCACCAGGCCCTTCTGATGCTGGAACAGCGACCTCCGGGCCGGCGGCGCATAATCCTCATGCTTGCCGAACGGCGCGATCGAGCCAGTGAAACCAAGCTGCCTGAACTTATGCAGCAAATGGAGCGGCTCAACACGGCGGTCTATTGGCTCACCTATTCGCCCTTCCTGGAGCCGTTCACGGTAAAGCCCAAGACGGCCGAGGATCTGAAACCGGAAGCCGAGCGCATCAAAGTTCAAAAGTGCGCGCTCTGCCCCGCGCCCGATGACACAGCAGTTCCGCCCGACGTTGGGCCTGGCGGCACCATTTACGCAATCGGCGAGCTGATTCGGTTGCACAAGCCGGACCTGGCCGGCCTGTTCACCAAGACCACCGGCGGGAGGGAGCTGAATTTCCTGAAAAAGAGCGCGCTCGAACAGGCCATCCAATTAGTGAGCGAAGAAGTGCATCGCCAGTACATTCTCAGCTTCCAGCCGAAAAGTAGCACACCCGGCGAATTTCACGCGATCCGTGCAGAAGTTAAAGGCCGCCCCGAGCTGCGCGCCAAAACCCGCGACGGATACTGGGCCTTGCAGTGACGGATTACTTCTTCCTTACAGGCAGAAACTTCTTGTCGATGGACGCCACCACCACATAATTCGGGTCCACCATTTCATCCAGATGGATCTTCGCCACCTTGGACAGCAATTCGTACGCATCCAGATTCGAAAGCCCGTAATCTCTGTGTATCCAGTCCACCAGTTCGGTGAACGCAATCCGCAGCGCATCGTCCAGCGGCCGGTACGCCCCCACCGCCATGATGGAATCGTTGTTTTCAAAGCGCGGCCAGTTGATCCTTCTCCCCTTGATGACACTCACCTGCACGCGCGCTAGAAGCGACACCTCAATCGCGGTCCCCGCCACTTCTCCATCGCCCATCGCGGCGTGCCCATCGCCCATATACAGCAGCGCTCCAGGTACATTCACCGGCAGATACAAAGTATTACCCACGCTAACTTCGGGAGCATCCATGTTGCCGCCAAACTCGGCCGGCACAATCGACGCCCGCACTTCGCCGCCGGCCGGCGCCACTCCAATGCAGCCAAAGAAAGGATGCAGCGGAATCTTTACCGAAAACTTCGAATCCAGCGCCTGGAACGTCGCCGTGTTGCTCGCCTTATCGATGGGATAAAACCATATCTTTTCGGGCAGAGGCGGATGCAGCATGGGCGTGTAGTTGGTTTCATTCAAGGCTCCGAAACCGGGCGCAAATGCCCCCACTCCCTGATTGCCGTCCACCTGCAAATCGAGAATCTTCACTGCCAGGGTATCTCCCGGCTGCGCGCCATCCACGTAGAAGGGCCCCGTCAGCGGGTTGTCTCCCTTCACCAGGCTCTGCGTGTCGCCGGGTTTCTTCAGAACGTTCCCGAACGCATCCAGGGTATTGGTTTCGATGATGTCGCCCGGCTTCACGTGCGCCACCGGGGCCGCCGGTCCGTAGACATATTTCACATCGTTGATGGTGGCGTGATACTTGACCACAGTCTGCGCCGCGGCGATGGACGCCAGCATTACTAGAAGCACATAAACTCGCATCAAACTACTTTAGCCGACAGCGTCAGCTCCCAAGTTTCACCGGTTAGTTTGTGCCCGAAGCTCTGATGCCGCTCGCGCTTGACCACTCGGAATCCGGCCTTGCGATAAATACGGCGCGCCGCATCTAAGTTCGATTGCGTCCACAACGTGATCTTGCGATACCCTGCTTGGCGCGCGAAACGAACGCATTCCTCGACCAATCGGCCCCCGATTCCCAAGCCGCGCGCCGCAGGCTCCACCAGCAACAATCGCAGCTTCGCCACCCGATCTGATTTCTTCGCCAGGAACACCGATCCCACAATCACGCCATCCCGCTCCGCAATCCAGCAGCGCTCCCGCTTGGCATCGAACTTCTGAATGAACGCGGCGGCAATTTGCGCCACCAGCGCCTCAAAGTGTTCATCCCATCCATATTCTTCGGCGTACAACACGCCATGCCGGTGAATCACCCATCCCATGTCGCCCGGCTGATGGGCGCGCAACAGATAGGGCGCCTTCGGCTCCGCTGGTTCACCCAACAGGTTCTCAATGGTCGCCATAGCGGCGCTCAAGCGATGCTGCTCCTCGCCCGATAAACGCCGGATCATCCTGGATACCCCGGCGGCCGACCGCGCCTCCAGCGCTTGGAACGAAGCCCGGCCCTTTTTGGTCAACCAAAGATGGCTCTGCCGCGCATCCTGCTCGGACGCTTTGCGCGCCAGGAATCCGCGCTTGCGAAAGCTCAGCAGCATGCGGCTCAAGTAGCCGGCATCGAGCCCTAGCGCCGTGGCGATCTCCACCGCCGTGGGTCCATCCCGATGCGCCAGCTCATACAGCACGCGCACTTCGGCCAGCGTGAAAGGGCTGTCCAGGTAGCCCTGGCCGAGCAGCCCGATCTGCCGTGTATAGAAACGATTGAAACGCCGGATCGAGCTAACCGCACCGATTCCAGTCAACGATCTACTTGACATTAGTCAACTATTGTAGCGCATCCCCGCGCAAGGTCTCGCGATACCGCCGGCTCTCCATCCCGTAAGCCCGCAAGAGCTTCGCCGCGGTGCATTCCTTGACACGCAGCAGTCCCAGTATCAGGTGCGGCGGTTCAATTTGCTGGCTGTCGAGCTCAGCGGCCTCTTTCGTGGCATAGGTCATCGCCAGCCGGGCCTTTCGGCTAAGCGGCAGATCGCCGGGAGGGGCGACGCGCTCCTGCCGCGGCGGCGCAACTTGCTCCAGCTCCTTGCGAATGGTTTGGAACGCGCCTGTGCCCACTTGTCTCGCGACATTGGCATCTTCGCGCAAAATGCCCAGCAGCAGATGCACCGTGTCAATTCGTGGGGAGCCTAAAGCCTGGGCCTCCTGCAGCGCGAAAAGCACTGCCCGCCTGCCCGGTTCGCTGTATTGTTCAAACATCGCTTTGCTCCGTCGCGCGTTAATCCAAACGCACCAGGATGCGGCCCACCAGATCCCGGCAATATTCGAGATAAGCTTCCACCAACTTCGCCAGCGGAACCGGCTCCGCAGTCCCTATGCGGCACGGCACAGCCAGCGTGTCTTCTGATAGCCGCTGACCGCCATACGAATCCGCGGACACACCTAACTCGTTCGCCGTGTGGTCCACCAGTTGGCGCAAGGCTGAAATTGCCGGTTCGAGCGAAGTCACTCGCGGCGCGGACGGCGCCCTTAAATGCGGCCTGGCGCTCAGCAGCCCAGTTCGATCAACGGGCATTTCCGGCAACGTCTGGCGGGCCATCTCCCGGCATCCGTCTAGCGTCACTCCGTTCGTCAACAGCAACTGCGCCGCCTGGCAGCCCTTCACACGCAACAGACCAAGCAGCAGGTGTGACGTATCGATATGCGGGGGATTCAGCCTCTCGGCCTCTTCTGCTGTATATGCCAGCGAGCGCTTCGATTCCTGGCTAAGTGGTAAATCCACAAGCTGCGCACTATGGTCTTCGCGCAAAATGCCCAACAGTAGCTCCCCGGTTGTGATCTCGCTGGAACCGCAGCGGCTGGATTCAACTCGCGCAAAGAAGATCGCACGACGGCCGCGTTCGGTGTAGCGTTCAAACAAGGTGGCCCTCCCTCTATTATCATCAAGTCAATGCGGCGCCTCTTCTTCCTCCTTTGCCTCCCCATCGCCCTCAGCGCGCAAGCTCCCGCAGTGGGCTACGTTGGTTCGGTGGCCTGCCAACGCTGCCACACCGAGGTCTACAATCGCTGGAAAAACACGCGCATGGCCAATGTGATTCGTGACACGAAGGAACATCCTGATGCTATCCTCCCCGATCTCAGCAAGAAAGACCCACTGCTGACCTTCACCCGCGACGACATCGCCTTTACCTACGGAAGCAAATGGAAGCAGCGCTATTTCAAGAAGGTGGGCGACGATTATTACCCGCTTCCCGCGCAATGGGACATCACGCATCAAGTGTGGCGCGCCTACTTCGCGCGCGAAGGCACCGATTGGTGGACCGCCTTCTATCCGGCCGACAACATGCAGCGACCCACCGGCCCGCTGTGCGATGGCTGCCATTCGGTGAACTACAACACCGCAACCAAAACCGTCACCGAATGGAATGTGGGCTGCGAAAAGTGCCACGGGCCCGGCGGCGACCATGTCCAGCGCCCCTCGGCCACCAATATCGTGAATCCCGCGCGCCTGGATTATGTGCGCGCCAACGATGTCTGCATCCAGTGCCACTCCCAAGGCCGTCCGCTGAAGAATCCGGTCAATGGCAGGTATTACGATTGGGCGGTCGGGTTCGTAGCCGGTGCGGCGCTCAAGGATTCATGGCAGCTGGAAGAACACAAACTGGGCGAGACCACCTTCACGCACTTTCCCGACGGCACCGCGCATAAGAATCGCATGCAAGGCAACGATTTCGCATCCAGCCTGATGTACACCCACGGCGTCACATGTTTCAGTTGCCATGACGTTCACGGCACCGCCAACAACGCCGATCTGCTGAAGCCTGCCAGCACCATGTGCCTGGAATGCCACGGGCCCAACTCA
>DATHNM010000086.1:0-2943 GCA_035486095.1 Bryobacteraceae bacterium | reverse complement strand
GCCCGGTGATTGGCACCATCATATCGTCCGAAGCCTCGTCGATTTTCGCGCCGCTCATTCAAAGCGGAAACGTGGACCAGTTGGCCGATCAGAAGCAAATCGCCGGGCTGAAGGCGGGTCTCGAAATTACAGCTAAGGATTATTTAAAGGCCATGCGTATTCGGAGCCTGATGCAGGAGGGGATCCGCACTCTGTTTGACGATATCGATGTGCTGATGGCTCCTTCGCGACTTGCTCCCGCGCCGAAAATCACGCAGCCGCTGGATCGTCCGTCGAGTGACCGTCCCACGCCCAAGGAGCGCGGTCTCACAGCGCTTATACCGGCGGGCAATTTAGCTGGACTGCCAGCGCTCTCGCTGCCGTGTGGCTTTGCGGATGGAATGCCTATAGCGATTCAACTGGTGGGCCGGCCGTTTTCCGAGAACCTGCTGCTGACGCTTGGGAAGTTTTTCCAGGAAAAAACGGATTGGCACAAGCGGCGGCCGGGGGCTTCCGAACCGCGAGCGTAAGCGACCGGTCAGCGAAGGACACCGGCTCCCTTACGGTCGCGGTTCGGTAACGCACGCGGCCTAGACGCCGGGCACCACTACACGCAGGATCGCCGCGCCGGCCGCGCCTGTCAAAGCCGGCATCCAGGCCGTCCGGAAACCTCGTTGCTGATACTCGCTGTCCACCGCGTGATAGCCCAGATACACGAATGCCCCCGCAGCCACCGATAAAAAAGCGATGGTCCATTGCGGCGTCATATGACCGGCCAGCAGAACTGCCGCCGCGCCTCCCGCCAGCATCATGGATTGCGCCGCCGTGGCGGCCAGCATCGCGCGCCATGCCGTGCCAAGAGCGGCGATCAGCAGCGCGCCCAGTGCCAGGCCCTCCGGCAATTTATGGACTCCGATGCCCGCCAGGAACGCAATCTTGAGACCCTCGAAGCCCTTCTGCTGGGAGACAGCCAAACTCCAGCCGTCGAAAAAACTGTGGAGTCCCGAAGCGATCAGCAACGGAGCCGCGAATCCGTGCAGGCTGCTGCTGCAGTCCTCGTGATGATGCGTGTGGGAGCAGGTGGGACATACCGGATACAAATACCGGTCAATTAGAAATAGCAGCGAAAATCCCGCAATCAGGCCCGCGCTTCCCCCCAGCCAGCCACCGCGTTCGGCGATTTCTGGGAGAATCCAGAACAGCGCGATGCCAACTAGCAACCCTCCACTAAAGGGCAGAATGCGCCGGGAGAAGGCCGGAATTTCGGCCAGCCGCATCCCGGCGAACGCGCCTAGTAGCGTGAGCAAAAACAGACCAATCAGGATTTGATAGAGGCCGCCCAAAGGTGCTTTCTTTCATTTCTACTGTAGCGGAAAGCGGCTGAGGTTCATGCTAGAGTCGAGGCTTGACACCGGTTATCAGCCGCCGGGCGTTTGCTGCTGGAATTGCAGCGGCTTCGATCGCGGCCGCGAAAACGCCCCAGCCGCAAATCGCTATCACAATCGACGATTTCACCTGGAAGCAGATTCCGCAAAACGGCGCGGAGCAGGCGAACCGGCGGATGCTGGACGCGCTGGCGCGGCATTCCAATCTAAAAGCCGCAGGCTTTATCTGCGGCCAGCGCGTGGATGATGAAACTGGCCGCCGGCTGGTCCGCTCCTGGAACGATGCCGGTCATTTGATCGGCAATCACTCTTATTCGCACTTATCGTACAACGATTCGGACGTGAGTTTTTCCGCGTTCAGCGGCGACGTGCTGCGCGGAGAACAATTCATCAGCGGACTTTCCGGGTTCCAGAAGATGTTCCGCTTTCCGTTTCTCAAAGAGGGTGAGACTGCCGCCAAGCGGGATCAGATGCGCGATTTTCTTACGAGGCACGGTTACCGCAACGGGCACGTCACCATCGACGCGTCAGACTGGTACTACGATCAGCGGCTGCGCGCGCGCCTGGAACAGAATCCCGCGGCGGATCCAAAGCGGTACCGCGATCCATACCTGGAGCATTTGTGGGATCGCGCGACGTACTACGATGGGCTGGCGCGCAATATAACTGGCAGGAGCATTTCACACACCATCCTCCTACACTACACGCTGCTCAATAGCCTGTTCCTGGACGACGTGCTGAGCATGTTCGAATCCAAGGGTTGGAAATTGATCTCGGCGCACGCCGCGTATCAGGACCCGGTGTTTCAGAATGCTCCGCGCACGGTACCGGCCGGCGAAAGCCTGATCTGGGCGCTAGCGAAAGAATCCGGCAAGTTTGAAGGCAAGCTGCGCTATCCAGGCGAAGACAGCGTTTACGAACAGGATAAATTGGACAAATTAGGCTTGTGAATGGCGTGCTATGATCGTTCGGGCTATGGCAGGTTCCAAGAATCCGTGGGCGATCGATCTTGAGCAGCACCTGGCGTTCGAGCTGACGCGCGTGGTGGAAGAAGGCGCCGTGGCAGCAGCGCGAACCATGGGCCAAGGGGACCGCAAAGGCTCCGACCAAGCCGCTGTCCAGGCCATGCGGCGGGCCTTCGAGACGGTACCCATCGCGGGCAACATCGTGATTGGCGAGGGCGAGCGCGATGAAGCGCCCATGCTCTATATCGGAGAGCCGGTGGGTGCCCCGGCGCCTGACGGCGTGGAATTTCCAGCCATCGATATCGCGGTAGACCCTTTGGAAGGCACCAATTTGTGCGCCACGGGAGCTGCGAATTCCATCGCTGTATTGGCGGCCTCTGAAGCCGGTGGCTTGCTACATGCGCCGGATTGCTACATGGAGAAGATCATCGCTGGCCCGGCCGCGCGGGGCGCTCTGGATATAGATGCTCCGGTGGTGGACAATCTGCGGGCCATCGCGAGAAGGCTGGAACGTCACGTGATGGATCTGGTGGTGATCGTACTGGATCGCCCGCGCCACGAGAAGCTGATCGCGGATATTCGAGAAGCCGGCGCGCGCATTCGTTTGATCGGAG
>DATHNM010000085.1:0-2701 GCA_035486095.1 Bryobacteraceae bacterium | reverse complement strand
CCGCGCCGCTGCGCGCTTGTACCATGAAGGAAGAACGACGGGAGCAGGCAAGCGATGAAGATGCGGCCGGGAACGCAGACGGGATTCTTGATGTGCGGCAAGGAATGGACGGACGGCGAGGCGCTGGATGTGCGGTCGCCGTGGGACCAGGGCCTGGTGGGGCGCGTAACTGTAGCCACGCGGGCCGATGCGCGCCAGGCCGTGAATCATGCCGTGGCAAGCATGCGGCGCACCCGCGCGCTGCCGCGCTGGAAGCGGCGCGAAATTCTGGAAGACGTGGCGGGTTCGCTCATCGAGCAGAAGGAGCGGTTCGCGCAGTTGATTGTGGCCGAAGCGGGCAAGCCGGTGCGGCTGGCGCGCGCCGAGGTGGACCGCGCCGTGCTGACCTTCAAGACGGCGGCGGAAGAAGCGGCGCGGATGGGCGGCGAGACGATTCCGCTGGATTTGACCGAGGGGAATGAAGGCCGCTGGGGGCTGGTGCAGAGGTTTCCGGTGGGACCGGTGCTGGCCATCACGCCCTTCAATTTTCCACTGAACCTGGTGGCGCACAAAGCGGCGCCGGCCATGGCCGCGGGCTGCCCGATCCTGCTGAAGCCCGCGCCGCAAACGCCCTTTACGGCGCTGGCGCTGGGCGAGGTGATCCTGAAGGCGGGTTGGCCCGAAGAGGCGCTGGCCGTGATGCCGCTGGAGAATGCAGACGCCACGTGGCTGGCGGAGAAGGAAGACCGCATCAAGCTGTTGAGTTTTACCGGATCGGCGAAGGTGGGCTGGAACCTGAAGGCGCACTCGGGGCGCAAGCGCGTGCTGCTGGAATTGGGCGGCAATGCAGCGCTGATTGTCCACAAGGATTGGCCCGACCTGGACGATGCCGCCGTGCGGACAGCACACGCAGCCTTCGGCTATGCGGGCCAGTCGTGCATCAGCGTGCAGCGCGTCTTTGTAGCGCGCGGCGTGTTTCAAACCTTCCTCTGGAAGGTGGTGGAAGTGGCGGGCAAGCTGGCGACGGGGGATCCATCCGACGAGGCCACGGAGGTGGGCCCGATGATACGGCTCAGCGATGCAGAGCGCGTGGAAACGTGGATCAAGGAAGCGGTGGCCGGCGGCGCAAAGCTGATCTCCGGCGGAGAGCGCAATGGCTCCATGGTGACGCCCACTATTCTGACCGCGACCACGCCCGGCATGAAGGTACGCGATGAAGAGGTCTTTGGGCCGGTGGTGACGATTGAGCCTTATGACGATTTTGAGCAGGCGCTCGCGGATGTGAATCATTCGCGCTTCGGTTTGCAGGCGGGCCTGCTGACGCGCGATGCGGGGCAGATTCTTACCGCATTTCGCGAACTGGAAGTGGGCGCGCTGATTGTGGGCGATACGCCGGCTTGGCGACTCGATCCGATGCCGTATGGCGGCGTGAAGGAATCGGGTTTGGGGCGCGAGGGGATACGCTCGGCGATCGACGAGATGACCGAGCCGCGCATGCTGGTAATGGCCGGGATCGGATAACAGCCTGCGGGTTTCCGCGCGAACGCCCAGTGCGCATCACTGCCAGCGATCAGAAAGTGCAGACGCGGCTACCCTCGCCGCAACGGACATTCCATCGCGAGTGACGATTGGGACCGCTGCGGGAAGAGTCAATAGATCTTTTCCAGCGCTTCGTTACTTACCCTTCGCTTTTGCCTTTTGAGCAGCCCAGCGCTTGCGCTGCGCGTCGGCAATCCGCTTGCGCGCATCGGCGCTCAGCACACGCTTCTTCCTTGCCTTGACAGGCGCCTTCTTGGATTTGGTGCTGGTGGCCGCGGGTGCGGAAGATCCGATGCTGGTCAACAAGGAGCGTGCCTGGGTGAGCCGTGCAATTTCGGAGTCGATCTGGGAGAGGATACTTTCAATCGCCATAGGTGAAGGATAACTGAAGGGACTTGTTTTTGCACAGGATGCGACAAGATTCCGCGGCCTTAAGTTTCATTTTCGAACGCTCCCAGTTAGCCAAGATAGACAAGACTTCAACCGAATGGAAACCCTCGATGCGGAATATCTCACTCGGGTTTTCCGACAGTCTCATTCTTGTAAGCCTTCTGCAGCACAAAGAACGCTTGTTTTTTCTGCCCCTGGTCGGAAATAAGTCCCTTGCGGTTGAATTCATCCTGGATGCCGACCAGGGGACGATTCGGCGAACGGAAATCCATCAGCACCCACGGACTCATGCCTCTAAGTTGCGGAATGCGGTTGAGCATGCCTAACTGGTGGCGATAGATATTCGCCTGATATTCCTCTGTCCAGCGCTGATCAGGGCCGCCGTGCAGGCCAGCCTTGGCGTCACCGCCGAATTCACTCACGATGAGGGGCTTGTCGAAAGCGATGCGCCAGCCGGTAACATCGGCGGTTTCAGGGCGCTTCTCATACCAGCCGATGTATTCATTCGCGCCGATTACATCGAGAGCCGCGCCGAGCGAGTCATCGACAATTTTCGTGTTCCCCTCGGCGCGAACAAGCAAGGCCGCGGTGATGAGGCGCGTGGGGTCGAGCTGCCGCGCAAGGCCGGCTTCGGTTTCAATGAAACGGGTGCGGGCTTCGGTGTTTGGCGTTTCGTTGGCCATGGACCAGAGAATGATGGCGGCGTGATTGCGCGACGTGTTGATCTCTTCCTGCAACTGCTGCTCGGCTTTGACCAGTACCTTGGGGTTGTCGAACTGGAGGGCCCAGTACA
>DATHNM010000084.1:0-4154 GCA_035486095.1 Bryobacteraceae bacterium | reverse complement strand
CATCGGGCTTTTCTTCTCCTTCGCCTGGAGCCAGAAAAAGATTCGCTTCGATACCGTGCTGCTTGGTGTACAAGTCGTAATAACGGCCGCGCGACGCATACAGCTCTTCGTGCGTGCCGCGCTCGGCGATGCGGCCGGCTTCTACCACCAGAATCTGATCGGCGCGGCGAATGGTGGATAGCCGGTGAGCGATTACGAAAGTGGTGCGGCCCTGCATCAGATATTTCAAGCCTTCCTGAATCAGCGCCTCGGATTCCGAATCGAGGCTGGACGTGGCTTCGTCCAGAATCAGGATGCGCGGATTCGCCAAGATGGCCCGAGCAATGGAGACGCGCTGCCGCTGGCCGCCTGAAAGTTTCACGCCGCGCTCACCGACGATGGTGTCGTATTTTTTCTCGAAGCCTTCGGCGAACTCATCCACGCGCGCGATCCGGCACGCCTCCATAATCTGCTGCTCACTGGCATTCGGGCGCGCAAACGCGACGTTTTCGCGAATGGTTCCATCGAAGAGGAAAGTTTCCTGCAACACCACACCGAGCTGAGTGCGATATGAATCCAGCCGCACGGTGGACAAATCGACGCCATCCACCCAAATGGTCCCGTTTTCGGGCGTATGAAACGCCGTGATCAGGCCGATGGTGGTGGATTTGCCGGATCCCGACGGGCCCACCAGCGCGGTCACCGTTCCAGGCTCAGATCGAAAAGCAAATTCTTTTAAAATGTCTTTTCCGGCATCGTAGGCGAAGTTGACGTTATCGAAAACAACTTGGCCCGTGATCGTTGGCAGCGAAACCGTGCGGCGCGGATCTTGATCCTCCGGCCGCTCACGCATCACTTCGCGCGTGCGCTCTAATCCGGCCAGCGCCTCGGTGAGCTGCGTTCCGATGCCGACGATCTGGAACATGGGCGCGATCATGAACGCCAGCATGGCCGTGAAAGTCATAAATTGGCCCAGCGTCATGGCGCCGGCGAGAATCTGGCGCGCGCCCACATACATGATCAACGCGCCAACTACGCCCATCAGCACGGTGGCCGACAGACTCATGATGGACGTGGCTGTCAGGGACTTCAGCACATTCGTGAGCAGCCGTTGCACTCCTGAGGCAAACACTGCTTCTTCCTGCGCTTCAGCATGATATCCCTTCACCACGCGCACGCCGCCCAGCGATTCGGTGAGACGCCCGGTAACTTCGGCATTGATTTTAGCGCGCTCACGAAAAATGGGCCGGATGACGCCAAAAGCCTTGCGGAGCACCAGCGCGAACCCCACAATGATAGCCAGCGCGATCGCGGTTAGTATCCAGTTGAGGTAGAGCAGATAGCCCAATACCAATACCGCCGTTAGCACCCCCCCGACGAATTCGATCAAGCCCGTACCCAGAAGATTGCGAATACCCTCCACATCGTTCATGATTCGCGCCACCAACGTACCGGTCTTGTTGGCATCGTAATAAGCCACGGGAAGGTGAGCCACATGGGTCTGCACCTTGCGCCGAAGTTCGGCAATCAGGCGCTGACCGGCTTTTGAAACCAGCTGCGTTTGACCGTACGAAGTAATTCCCTGAATTATCGTGGCCGCCATGACGGCCAACACCAGCGGCAATAGCAGATGGATTTGTTTTTTGCCGATTACGTCGTCCACCAGGTATCTGGTGGAAGCGGGCAGCACCAAACCGCACGGCCGGCCGATCAGCATCAGCAAAAAGCCGAGAGCCAGCATGCCGCGCCGCGGGCGGATCAGTTCTTTGATGTCCGGCCACAATTCGCGCAGCCGCTCGGAAGAGCGTTTCTTGGGGATTTGCGGTGTCACTCTAACTTAAACTATTGTATTGGATGCTTCCCCTGTTTCGTGGGATGCGAGCATCCCGTTCCGAGCCGCGACCGGGAGGAAGCGCTACAACTGTATGGCTGCGTTATCCATTTTCGCTCCGTCCCCGTCGCGGCTCAGTTTTGCGTATGTCGCGCACCCAGACGCGCACCCCGATAGGATGCGAGACTAACATGCCAAATCTCTACGCCGGCACGTCGGGATTCGCTTACACCAGCTGGAAACCAGACTTCTATCCCGAAAAGCTGCCATCCAAGAAATTTCTCGGCTACTACTCCGGCCGGCTGAACGCGGTGGAGGTGAATTACACTTTCCGCCGCCTGCCGTCCGTCTCTACGCTCGAGAATTGGGTGAACGAAACGCGCCCGGGATTTGCATTTCCGCTCAAGGCTCACATGCGGATCACGCACATCCAGCGATTGAAACCATCTGAGTTCACGGAAGTATTTTTCAAGGCCATCGATCCGTTGCGGGCGGCCCGGCGTCTGGGCCCTGTATTGTTTCAGCTCCCGCCGGCGATGAAGTGCGACGAGGCGCTGCTGGCCGATTTTCTGGCCACGCTTCCACCGGATATGCGCTACGCCTTCGAATTCCGCCACGTTTCATGGCTGGTGGATCCGGTATACAAGCTGCTCGAAAAACATGGCGTCGCGTTGTGCCTGGCCGAATCCGAGAAGCTGACGATTCCTGAAGTGATCACAGCCAACTTTGTGTACTCGCGGCTTCGGATGCCTGAATACTCCGCGGAAGATCGCCAGGAGATCGCCGCACGAGCTGATCAGTTGCTGAAGCAGGGGCAGGACGTTTACGTATTTTTCAAGCACGAAGAGACGGCGGCAGGAGCGCTGTACGCGGAGGAGTTGCTGAAGACGCAGAATCCAGAAGCCAGAATTCAGAATCCAGAATAGACAATGAAATCCGGGCGCCGCAGCGCCGGAATCCTCCTTCTGACTCCTGAATGCTGGGTTCTTGAATTCTCCGCGGCTATCTTGCCGCCTTCTGCTTTCTGCCTTCCACCTTCTGCTTCGGCGCTTCCGCTTCCGATGCCACTGGCTTCTTCGCAATCGCCAGGCTCTTCTTCAGTGCTTCCATGATGTCGATCACTTTGGCTGGTTCGGCCTGCGGCGGCGTCACCACTTCCTGGCCCTTGATCTTGGCTTCGATCAACGCTTGCAGATTCTCGCGATAGGTGTCCTTGTATTTCTCTGGCTCGAATGGCGCTGCCAGGGATTGCACCAGCATTTCGGCCAGCTTCACTTCCTGTTCTTTCACCAGGCTGGTGTCCGTCCGGAACTCTTCCACCTTGCGGACTTCATTGGCGAAGTACATGGTGTGCATCATCAGGCCGGTTGTCCCCGGCCGAAAGATCACAATGTGCTCGCGATTGTGCATCGCGATCTTAGCCACGCCCACAAAGCCGGTTTTTTTCAGAGTGTCATAAAGCAACGCGTAGGGTTTTTCGCCGGCATCATCGGGCGCCATGTAGAAAGAACTCTCGAAATAGATGGGATCCACTTCGGTGGTCTTCACAAATTCGAGGATCTCCATCACCTTCGCCGACGGCGGCGCCATCTTCTTGATCTCTTCGTCCTCGATGACTACGTAGCGATCCTTTTCATATTCGTAACCCTTCACGATTTCGCTGCGCGGAATTGGTTTGTCCTCCGCCTGGCAGTAAATCACTTGCTTGATGCGAGAGTTGTCGGTTTTGTGGAGCTGGTTGAAACTGATGCTGTCGCCGCGCGCGGCGGTGAACAGCTTCACGGGAAACGAAACCAGCCCAAAAGTAAGGTGCCCTTTCCAGACAGTCGAGGCCATATCTACAGATAACATGAAGGTCAAACATTATCAATGAGGAACGTTTCCAGGTTCTTACTCTCCACTTTTTCAACTACTTAGGCGGTTCAATGTGGGGCAGGGCCAGGTCCTGCCGGGGTTCTGGGCGAGTCGCTTTCCGCAATAAGCCCCGGCGCCGCCGCCAATTGCGCCAGCGGGGTCAAAAGACGGCTGGCAGGGCATGCCTCTGCCCCACGAGGGGCGCAGTTCCTGAGGTGGGAAAAACTAAGTGGCATTGGGATGGAATCCTGCGCGCGGTTGCCAACCGCGCAGAACGTCTGGGTTTGAAACATTGTACGGGTAACGTCTGCGATGATTCGAGAGTCAATTAAGACTAAGCCAGAGTACGGGAACTTTCAGGACGCTCCAAATCCAAATGACCACGCCAGAAACACGCGCTACTACATTGCCTGAGCCGGCCCCGCGACGGTCGCCGGACCATGGCCGGCCGCGCAAGAAAAGCCGGGCCTGGGTCTGGTTCGCCGTACTT
>DATHNM010000083.1:0-4609 GCA_035486095.1 Bryobacteraceae bacterium | reverse complement strand
AACACGATGGCGTCCACGCCGCCCAGCACGGCGAGCATCGAACCCATCTCGCGCGTCAAACGATGCGCGTAAATGTCATAGGCCAGGCGTGCCCGCTGGTTTCCTTTTTCCATTGCTTCCAGAATCTCGCGCATGTCACCGGAAACGCCGGAAACGCCCAGCAAACCGGACTTCCGGTTCAGCATTTCATCAATCTGATCCGCCGTCAATCCATGCCGCCGGATCAAATACACCAGAATGCTAGGATCAATGGAGCCCGAGCGCGTGCCCATCATCAATCCTTCCAGCGGCGTAAATCCCATGCTGGTGTCCACGCTCTTGCCGTTGGCCACCGCGGTAACCGAAGCGCCGTTCCCGAGGTGGCAGACAATGAGGCGCGATGAGTTGGCGGGAACCTGTAACAGTTGCGCCGCTCGCCGCGTGGAATATTGCACGCTGATGCCGTGAAACCCGTAGCGCCGGATTCCTTCGTCCAGCCACGCATAAGGCCCCGGATAAACGTAAGCCGGTGGCGCCAGCGTAACGTGAAATCCAGTATCGAAAACGGCCACCTGCGGCACCTGAGTTCCGATGATACGATCCACCGTTTCAATGGCGGCCAGCTGAATCCGGTTATGCACGGGAGCAAATTCAGCCTGCTCGGCAATTCCGGCGCGTACCTCAGGGGTCACCAAAACGCTTGCGCGAAATTTGGGTCCGCCATGTACGATGCGATGCCCAACCACTTCGATTTCAGCCGGAGAATCAATCGCCTTTTTCTCGCCCTGCCAGAGCGGCTGCAGGAGATCGTCCAGCAGGCCCGGCGGCGGCTCGGGGGTTTTCCAACTGGCATGCGCCGTCCAGCGCGGTCCATCGGGAACGTCCTGAAACCAGCATTTGAAACTGCTGGAGCCTCCATTCAGGACCAGGATCTTCATGCGCCGGGCCATCTCCAGTTGCGGATCTCCGGCAAATCGTCTCCGCAGCGGGAAACGTACAGTTTGTGTTCAATCAGATGGTCGCGCAGCACCTGCTTGGGATAGCCGGCGATGCTGCGCAGGCGTGGGACCCGGTCAATGGCGTCGCCCGCCAGATGGAAGCGATCCAGATCGTTCATCACGGTCATATCGAAAGGCGTCGTGGTGGTGCCTTCCTCTTTATAACCGCGCACGTGCAGGTTGTCGTGATTGTTGCGCCGGTAGGTCAGCCGATGGATCAGCCACGGATAGCCGTGGAAGGCGAACACAATGGGTTTGTCAGCGGTGAAAATAGCATCGAAATCGCGATCCGACAACCCATGCGGATGTTCGCTCGAAGGCTGCAGCGTCATCAAGTCAACCACGTTGACCACTCGGATCTTCAGGTCCGGCACCAGCCTGCGCAGCAGCTCCACGGCAGCCATGGTCTCAAGCGTCGGCACGTCGCCGCAGCAGGCCATCACCACGTCCGGTTCCACGCCTTGGTCGTTGCTAGCCCAATCCCAGATGCCCACCCCCGCGGTGCAATGTTTGATGGCCGCGTCCATGTCCAGCCACTGCAGCGCGGGCTGCTTTCCGGCGACGATTACGTTCACGTAGTTGCGGCTGCGCAGGCAGTGATCGGCCACCGACAGCAGGCAATTGGTGTCCGGCGGAAGATAGACCCGCACCACATCGGCCTTCTTGTTCACCACATGATCGATGAAGCCGGGGTCCTGGTGACTGAAACCGTTGTGATCCTGCCGCCACACGTGCGACGTGAGCAGGTAGTTCAGCGAAGCTATCGGCCGGCGCCACGGAATTGTCCGGCACACCTTCAGCCACTTGGCATGCTGATTGAACATCGAATCCACAATGTGGATGAAAGCCTCGTAGCAGGAAAAAAAGCCGTGCCGTCCGGTGAGCAGATAGCCTTCCAGCCATCCCTGGCACATGTGTTCGCTCAACACCTCCATGACGCGTCCGTCCGGTGCAACGTGATCGTCGCTCGGAAGGATCTTCGCCGTGGAAACGCGGTCCGTCACTTCGAACACCGCGTTCAACCGGTTGGAAGCGGTTTCATCGGGCCCAAAAACCCGGAAGTTGTGAAAAACGCTATTGAGCGTCAGCACGTCGCGCAGCATGTTGCCCAACACGCGTGTGGCCTCTGAGATCTCGATGCCCGGCTTGGGTACATTCACCGCGTAGGCGCGGAAATCGGGCAGCCGCAGATCCCGCAGCAACAGGCCCCCGTTGGCGTGCGGATTGGCCCCCATGCGGCGCGTCCCCTTGGGCGCCATCTCCGCTAACTCGGACACCAGCGTGCCGCCCCGGTCGAACAGTTCCTGCGGCTGGTAACTCTTCATCCATTCTTCCAGCAGCCGCAGGTGATCGGGCTTCGCCGCCAGCTCGGAAAGCGGAACCTGATGCGCCCGGAAAGTGCCTTCCACCTGCACTCCGTCCACCACCTTGGGGCCGGTCCAACCCTTGGGCGATTCCAGCACGATCATGGGCCACAACGGACGCTCGGAATAGCCGCGGTCGCGCGCGCTCTTCTGGATGTTCTGGATCTCTTCCACAATGGCGTCGAGCGTCGCCGCCATGCTCTGATGCATGGGCTCCGGCTCGTGGCCCGAGACAAAGTAGGGACGATATCCATAGCCTTGCAGCAGCTCCGTCAGCTCATTCCTGGGAATGCGCGCCAGCACCGTGGGCCCCGCGATCTTGTAGCCGTTCAGATGCAGAATCGGAAGCACCGCGCCATCCCGCGCCGGATTCAAAAACTTGTTGGAGTGCCAGCTGGTGGCCAGCGCGCCGGTTTCCGCTTCCCCATCGCCGATCACGCACGTGGCAATTAGACCGGGATTGTCGAACACGGCGCCATAAGCATGCACCAGTGAATAGCCCAGCTCGCCGCCTTCATTGATCGATCCTGGGGTCTCGGGCGCGGCGTGGCTCGGGATGCCGCCGGGAAATGAAAACTGCTTGAACAGCCGCTTCATTCCCTCCGCATCCTGCGTGATGTTGGGAAACAGTTCGCTGTACGTGCCCTCCAGGTACGTGTTCGCCACCATGCCCGGACCGCCATGCCCCGGTCCGCAGATGTAGATCATGTCCAGATCGAATTTCTTGATGATCCGGTTGCAATGCGCGTAAACGAAATTGAGCCCCGGCGTGGTGCCCCAATGGCCAAGCAGGCGTGGCTTGACGTGTTCCAGGCGCAGCGGCTCAGTCAGCAGCGGATTGTCGAAAAGATAGATCTGTCCCACCGACAAATAGTTAGCCGCGCGCCAATAGGCATCGATCTTCCGCAGTTCTCCCGCCGACAAGGGGCCGGAAGGAAGTTCGGCTGGTTCGCTCAGTGTTTTGGCCTGCATCAAACGCTCCGGAGAAAGGATCATTCCTCTCTCATCGACTATGATGACGCGTTTCGGGAGCCGAAGTGCGTGGGGGAGAAATTCTGAAAGCTGACTTCTGACTCCTGACTTCTGACTTCTGGTATCGCTACAATCGCATCGTGGAACATAACTTGCAGCACAGCGTCGCGCTGCTGGCCCGCACTCCGGCCGCTCTGGATGCGCTTTTGCGCGATCTGCCGGAGGCTTGGACCAATGCGAACGAGGGGCCGGATACATGGAGCAGCTGGGATGTCGTCGGCCATCTGATCCACTGCGAACGCACCGATTGGATGCCGCGCGCCCGCATCCTGCTGCAGTTTGGCGAGACGCGGACCTTTGAACCATTCGACCGCTGGGGACACGCTTCCGCTTGCCAGGGAAAATCGCTCGGGCAGTTACTGGACGAATTCTCGCGCCTGCGAGCGGAAAATCTGGCTGCACTGCGCGCTCTGAATCTGCGGGGGGAAGACCTCGCTCTGCGCGGGCGGCATCCTGACTTCGGAATAGTTACTCTGTCACAATTGCTGGCCACCTGGGCCGCTCATGACCTCACCCATCTGCACCAGGTTTCGCGAGTCCTGGCGCACCAATACCGGGAAGCCGTGGGTCCGTGGAGCGCCTACCTCGGCGTGATGCGATGCGCGGCACATTGACGCCGGCACGCCTGTTCGAGTCCCCACGGGATTGGGCCGCCTGGCTCGAGAAAAACCATCGCGGCAGCCCTGGCATATGGCTTCGACTGGCGAAGAAGGGCTCACCGCTGCGTTCGGTGTCCTATCAGGAAGCCGTTGAAATTGCGCTGTGCTACGGATGGATCGATGGACAGAAGAAGCCCGAAAGCGACGATGGGATGCAGCCTACGATTCGCCCAACGGAGCCGCCGTACCGGCCGATTTTCAAACGGCTCTGGACGCCAGCCCAGCGGCATCGGAATTTTTCCAAACGCTGAACCGGGCCAACCGCTATGCAGTCTTATGGCGAATCCAAACCGTGAAGAAGGCCGAGACCCGGGCCCGCAAGATCGAGCAGTTTATCGCCATGCTTGCGAAAGGCGAGAAGCTTCATCCCTGACCAGTGGAGTCAGTTCTTCCCGGCTTTAGCAGGCGGCACGTAGCCCTGCAGCGAATACTTGTGGTCCCGATAATACTTGCCGGCATTGTTCAAGTTCCAGGAATCGGCGGGATGGCAAAACGAGCACTCCTTGCCGGTTCTGCGCGCGTACTCCGGTTTAGCAACTCCGGTAACTGCGCTGAAGAAGAACGCGCCGGAAAAGAC
>DATHNM010000082.1:0-4469 GCA_035486095.1 Bryobacteraceae bacterium | reverse complement strand
CCGAACGGAATCTCAAAATCATGCAACGCCTCCAGCCCGTGCCGCACCATCATCTCGCCGAATTTTCGACTAGCCGCCCGCGTGCCCACATCCGAACAGCCCGCGTCCGACAGTTCGCGCGTGCGATGATGCAGCGGCGCGGCCGCTTCCCGGAATACTTCCACCACCCCCGCCACCGCTCCATCGGCATGGTGAATGGGACGCGATTGCAGCTGCACCAGCATCCGGTACCCTTCCCGGTGCAGCAGGAACACCGTGCCGTTATGCGGCTTGCCGTCCTCGAGCGCCCCCACCGGCGGCAAGACCGGTGCCGCGCCCGGCAACAGGCTTCCATCGTTCTCACAATGCAGCAACAAATCGCCGTGGCTGAACTGACCCGCCACCTCGTGCGCGAAGTATCCACTGATCCGTTCGGCTGCCCGATTCCAGTAGACGATCCGATGGTCGCGGTTCACCAGGCATACGCCTTCATCCAGCTCATCCATGAGCGCTTTATGCAGGCCCGGATCAAGCAAGGCTAGCTGGATGACCGCCTCATCGGCGTCCCCATTGAGTGCGTCCATGGACCCCCTTGGTTGTCCTTATCGGATCGAATCGCGGGGTTTTGAGATAGCGCCACTTCGTGCCAGAATTTGCAGCACGCCCGCGCTAGGCCGGCTGAGCGGGAGTTTCCCCGGTGGGACTTTCCTGCGCGGCCACCGGAGCAGCCACCGGCTCGCTAACCTGGGCCGCGCCCGGGATCTCCACCGACATCTCCGCCTGGCCGTACCCGCTGGATATTTTCAAGCGCACCTGGCCCGGTGCGGCGGAGGCGGGAAGCGCGTAGCTGATCTCGAAGCGGCTGCATAGATTCGCGTAGGCATTCACCAGCCCGTCCACCATGCCGTCCAATTTTGCCGAGGTGAATGTGCCCTCCGGATTGGACAAGCAAAGCTCGCGAATCAGCGGCCACTCTCCGGCGATGTCCGGACTCACGCCATGCAGTACCACGCTGCTTTCCTGCGCCATGGTCCTCAGCCTGGCGACGGCCGCCTCCTGTTTCAAATCGAAGCCCGACATATCGTGCAGGAACAAAAACACGTGGCGCTTGCCGCCCCGTTTGGAGAAGGCGTCGCATTGCCGCTCGAAGGCCGTCACGGGATCGGCGGCGGCGCGTTCGGGCGGCGCCGGGGTGGCAATTATTTTCCGCAGCAGATTGGAATCGGAAATGCACCCGCGCGCCGCCTTTATTTCCGGCGTCAACAGGGAATCGTCATAAGGGGCGATGGATTCCCGCGATGATTTACCCTCCGTTGGCGGGTTCATTTCGACGGAGTAGCGGTCGATTCGCCACAGATCGTCGGCGCGCTTCATGGCCAGGCATTGCGTCAAGCCTTCGCGCAGCGATTTTTCGTAGGCCTGATCGGCGGAAGCTGACCAGGGAACCACGAAGCCGGCCAGCAACACGGCCGGGGGAGTGGCCAGCCGGACCTGATAATCTTCGATGGGAACCCCGTTTTCCCAGACCGCAAACTCATTCGGCTTGATGCCGCTCAGATCGCGCGCCGGGTGGCACGATAGCGCGAACGCCAGCCGGCGCAGCCCATCGTTCTGCGCCGCCGCTTGCGATAAATGCACCTCGAGCACGCGCGTGTCGCGGACGGTTTTTTCGCGCTGCCGGATACGGGACATGGCTTTCACCATGGCCAGCCGCGGCCGGCCCTCCGCAAGTTTGTAGTGCTCCGCCAATATGGGCAGGAAGCGCTCGTCTTGAGTTTCCCCAATGGCCCACAGCGCCGAGAGGCGAAACGAGGGATCGTCATGTTCCAACATGTCGAGCAGGCAGCGCATGGCGGTGACATCGCCGGTGAGATAGAGCCCCAGGGCCGCGTTCGCCGCCACGCGACAGTTGCTGGATTTCAACGCCGAAAGAAAATGCGGTTTGGCCTCCTCGGCTTCCAGACTCCACAGCGCTTCGACGGCGCTGGCCTGCACGCGCGGGTCTCGATCGAGCAGGCGTCTGGCGATCCAGGCCATATTGCCGGTGCTCTTTCCAATCAGAAACGCCGCCTTGGAGCGGACGATCTTATCGGGGTAAGCCATCAGCTCCACCTGGAAAGCGTTCCAGCAGCTCCCGCCGCCGCCCACCGCCATCAGATCGAGTATGCGGAGAATGCGCTCGGTCTTGTGCACCGTGGCCTGGCCCTGCAACGCCTTGTCCAGTGCCATTTCAAACGTGGCTTGCAGATGCGCGCCGGCTTCGGCCGCCGCCCGGGTCACGGCCAAGGCCTCCTCTAAACCGCATCCGCGGGGCTCCAGCAGAAGCATGGCCAGGCGCTTGTCCTTGGCCAGGCTCAAGACTAAGTAACGCGACCCATCGGACGGCCTGGCGGCCGCCAGCACCGCAATGCCGGCGGCAAAGAAATCCGCCGGATGGCTCACCGCCAATTGACTCAGCGTTTGCCGGGCGGCGGCGTCATCTTGCGCAAACGACTCTAGCGCCTTCAAAATAGCGGCGGCCAAGCTCTTTACGCCTTCGCTTTTATTCATGGGCCCTGTTAGCATATCGGCCCGCGAAAGCGGTTCTAGCGCGAAATGTTAGGCGGGGTGAGCGGCCTGCCAGGGCGCTCCCGGCAAGAACGATTTACTGAGTGGAAATTACAGGCCCAGTTTCGCTCTTGCTCTTTTGCAGGCCGAGCTTCTGGAGAATCGTGCTGACATAGTCCATTGTTTCAGGAATGGGTGGGACGCCCGCCGCCTGATCTACCCGCTCGGGTCCGGCGTTGTAGGCGCTCAATGCCAGGCTGGGGTCATTCTTGTAGCGCTCCAGAAGCGACTTGAGGAGTTTGGCGCCGGCCTCTACGTTCTGCTGGGGATCAAACGGATCGTCGACATCGAACTCCTCAGCCGTTGCGGGCATCAGCTGCATCAAACCCTGGGCGCCCTGGGCCGAGAGCGCGCACGGACGCCCGGCGGATTCCTGGTCGATCACCGCTCGCACCAAACTTGCTTCGACGCCTGTTTTCCGGGCCGCTGCGTCCACCAAGGGATCGAGTTGCCCGGCGGGAAGAGGATCGCATTCCGGCGCGCCCCCTTCCACCGGAGCGAACGGAACGGTAAAAAACGACGACCCTGGCGGTCGCGGTTCAGCTCTCGCTCCCGGCTTCACCACGGACGAAGCCTGCTTCTGAATCGCCGCGCGCTGCTGAGCAATGGACGACGCCATGGCAGCTTTCACCGAGGCTTCAAAGTCGCCTTGGGCGTCGGCGGGAGGCTGAGCATGGAGCACAGCCCCCGCGAGCAAAATCCCAACAGCAAGCAGCGCAACGGGAAAGCTCATTACGAAACCGCGATGGAACCGGCTGGAGGATTGTTCGGATTATAGGCCGAGAGTGTCCCCACGTTGGAAAGCCCCGGCGCCACATCGACCGAGTTTTGCAGCGCGGAGGGGACCCAAGTGTAACCGTCGGCCTGGCGCATGGCCATGGTTATGGATGGATCCCAGCCCCAAACCATGATGGGAACATCAATGGAGTAGCCTTCGTTCGCCAACTGAGTGGCCATGCTGGCGCGCTGCTCCGGATCTTGCATGGTGCGCAGTTGCTGCACCGCGGCCGGCTGATTGGCCCAATAAGAATCGTCATACGCTTGCTGCGCATCCAGCGGCGCTGCGTTCGATTGTTCCGTGGCTGGGGAGGTGGACTGCTGAATAGGCGCCGATTGGTAAGGATTGCTGAACGCGGCCTGCAGGAACGGATCGTAGCCGCCATTCGGCGCCGCGGAGCTGGCAGTGGACGAAGAACCAGTGGACGAAGTGCCGCTGCCGCTGGACGTATTGGTGGGCGTGCCATTGATGGATGTGACGCCGGGTAGAGTTGCGCCTCTGGATGGCGGCGGGGCAGCGTCCGCATTGGCGCGTGAAATGGAAATCTTCACATCGTTCGGATGAATGCCGAACTTCTCCAGCGTGGACGACACCGCATCCGACAGCGCGCCGTGGAAGCTGTCCAGCCGTGCTTGGCTGAGCGGCGAGCGGGCGTTTTGCCCAGTGGTGGAAGTGTTGGCTTCAGACGAGAACATGCTGTGCAGATGAATCATGGTTGTGACCTCCTTAGTGTCATGAGACTGCCCGGGCGCCCATCAAGCGATAAATGTAGGCCAGGATCTCGGCTACAGCGCGGTACAGATGGGGCGGGATATGCTGTCCAACTTCGACGGATTTGTACAATGCCTGTGCCAGGGGCGGATTTTCGATGAGGGGCACGCCAAACTCCAGCGCCCGCGCGCGAATGCGCAGGGCCAGATAATTCTTGCCTTTCGCCACCACCAGCGGAGCGGCCATGGTGTCATGGTGATAGCGGATGGCCACGGCATAGTGGGTTGGGTTCACCACCACCGCAGTGGCGCTCTTCACTTCATCCATCATGCGGCGGCGGCGCACGTCGCGCTGCAGGCGCCGGATACGCATTTTGGTTTGCGGATTGCCTTCC
>DATHNM010000081.1:0-7343 GCA_035486095.1 Bryobacteraceae bacterium | reverse complement strand
AGTATAAACCCGTGCCGGTGGAGAAGCAGGTGGTGATTGTCTTTGCGGGCACCAGTGGTTTGCTGGACGATCTGGCGGTGGAATTGATCCGTCCGTTTGAAGCCGAGTTGAACGGTTTTCTCGATTCTTCGCAATCGGCCTTGCTGCAGGAGATCCGTGAAAAGAAGAACCTGGACGATCAGCTAAAAACCAAGCTGAACACGGTGCTGAAGGAATTTAAGGCGCGCTTCGTTGCGCAGCACAAGGAAGCCCTCGTCACTGCTTAGCCCATGCCCAGCCTGATCGACTTACGCCGGCGCATTCGCTCGGTGAAAAACACGCAGCAGATCACCAAGGCCATGAAAGTGGTCTCGGCCGCGAAGTTGCGCCGCGCTCAAGACCGGGTGCTGGCCGCCCGGCCGTATGCCGAAATCATCCAGCGCATGCTGGCGAATGTGGCGCAGGCCGCGGCTGAACAAAATGCCACCGAAGAGATCGAGCTGCTGGCCCGGCGTCCGGAAAAGCGGATTCTACTGCTGGTTATCACGGCCGACCGCGGCCTGGCGGGCGCCTTCAACTCCAATGTCATCCGCCTGGCGCAGAAATTCATCGCCGAGCATCGCGACGCCGAAGTCCATCTGGAGCTGATTGGACGCAAGGGCCGCGAGTTTTTCAAGCGACGTCATGCGCAGATCTCCGGCGAATACACCACGCTGTTTCAAAAAGCCCCGCGCTACGAAGATGCGCTGGAGATTTCGCGCAAGGTGATGGAGATGTTCCGCAAGGCGGAAATCGACGCGGTCTACGTGGTGGTGAACAACTTCAAAAGCATGATGTCATCGCTGTTGCTGACCACGCGGCTGCTGCCGGTGGAACTTCCCGAGAAGCAGGAACAGATCGACTACATCTATGAACAGCCGCCCGGCGAACTGCTGGCCGCGCTACTGCCGCGTTATATCGAATCGCAAATTTATCGATCCATGCTGGAGTCCGACGCCGCTCAACATGCCGCGCGCATGAGCGCCATGGAAGCCGCCAGTACCAACGCCTCCGACGTCATCAGTTCGCTAACGCTGAAGATGAACCGGGTCAGGCAGGCCAGTATTACCAGAGAGATCATCGAAATCGTGAGCGGCGCTTCGGCACTGGATTAAAGCCGCGGCGCTGGACTAAGAGAGGTATTTTATGGCAAGCACAACAGAGACGCAGGTCGTAGGCAAGGTGATCCAGATTTCCGGTCCGGCCATCGACATTCAGTTTCCCGAACACCAGATCCCTGTCATCAACACGGCGATCCACATCACCAGCGAAGGCTTTGAAACCAGCGTCCCCATCGACGTGATGGTGGAAGTGGCGCAGCACATCGGCGAAGGCCGGGTGCGCACCATCGCGCTGCAGCCCACCGATGGCATGGTGCGCGGGATGAAGGCGGTCAGCCTGGGCCACGGCGTGGAAGTTCCGGTTGGCAACGAAACGCTGGGCCGCGTGATGAACGTCATTGGCGAGCCGGTGGACAACATGGGTCCCGTCAATACCGCTCAGAAGTGGCCGATCCATCGGGCCGCGCCGGCCTTCGACGAGCAGGCCACCGAGCTGCAGATGTTCGAGAGCGGCATCAAGGTGATCGACTTACTGGAGCCCTACCTGCGCGGCGGAAAAATCGGATTGTTCGGCGGCGCCGGCGTGGGCAAAACGGTCGTCATCATGGAGTTGATCAACAACATCGCTCTCAAGCATGGCGGCGTATCGGTGTTTTCCGGCGTGGGCGAACGCACTCGCGAAGGGAACGACCTGTGGATGGAAATGCAGGAATCGGGCGTTCTGGATCCGAAAGACTTCAGCAAATCCAAAGTCGCGCTGATTTACGGCCAGATGACTGAGCCGCCCGGAGCGCGCCTGCGCGTGGGTCTTACCGGTCTCACGGTCGCCGAATATTTCCGCGATGAAGGCGGCCAGGACGTGCTGCTGTTCATCGACAATATTTTCCGCTTCACACAGGCTGGCTCGGAAGTATCGGCGCTGCTGGGACGCATGCCCTCGGCGGTGGGTTATCAGCCCAACCTGGCTACTGAAATGGGTGAGTTGCAGGAACGCATTACTTCGACGAAGAAAGGCTCCATTACGTCGGTACAGGCGATTTATGTGCCCGCCGACGACTATACCGATCCCGCTCCGGCCACCACCTTCGCGCATTTGGATGCGACGACCAATCTGACACGCAGCCTGGTGGAGCAGGGCATTTACCCGGCCGTGGATCCGCTGGCATCCAGCTCACGCATTCTGGACCCGCGCATCGTGGGCGAAGAGCATTATGGAGTGGCCCAGCAGGTGAAACAGATCCTGCAGCGCTACAAGGATCTGCAAGACATTATCGCGATTCTGGGCATCGACGAACTTTCCGACGACGACAAACAGACCGTCGCGCGCGCCCGCAAAATCCAGAAGTTTCTATCACAGCCGTTCCATGTCGCCGAACAGTTCACCGGCATCAAGGGCAAGTACGTATCGCTGGCCGATACGGTGCGCAGCTTCAAGGAAGTTGTAGAAGGCAAGCATGACGATCTGCCCGAGCAGGCATTCTACATGCAGGGCGACATCGAAGACGTGAAGAAGCGCGCCGAAGAGCTGAAGAAGGCCTAATTGATGGCGGACACGTTCGATATCGAGATTGCCACGCCCGAGCGGCTGCTAGCGCGCGAGAGAGCGGTGCGCGCGCAGATTCCCGCCAAGGAAGGCTATATCGGCGTGCTTCCCGATCACGCGGCGCTGCTCTCTGAACTGGGCATCGGCGCGCTCACCTACACCACGCCCGAAGATCATCGCTTCAGCCTGGCCATCGCCGGCGGTTTCCTGGAGATTAAGGACAACGTGGTGAGGGTGCTGACCGACGAGGCCGAAAAGGGCCACGAGATCGATGTTACCAAAGCCGAGCAGGATCTGAAGCACGCGCAGGATGCCATGATCAACCCCGCGCTGGGCATCGACATTGCGTCGGCGCTCATCGCCGCCCGGCACGCCCAGGCCCGCATCGACGCGGCTCGCAAAGCGGCCAACAAGGAAGAATAGCCGCCCCTTCGGATAGAATAGATACAGGCGAATGTTTCGCGCTATCTTCTATCTTCTTCTCACGGTTGTAGTGATCACCGTGCTGAAGAGCATCATCGGGATTGTCCTCAAGGGAGTGGCGGAGGCGATGAAGCCCGGTTCCAATGTGCCAGGCGCCGCGCCGCGTCCGTCCAATCCAGTCCCGCTCACTGGCGAACTCAAGAAAGATCCGGTTTGTGGAACCTACATCGCCGCAGCCACTTCCATCAAGGAGAAAGTGGGGGGCCAGACCTTCCACTTTTGTTCCCAGGAGTGCCGCGATAAGTACGTTGCTTCCCTGGCTCGTTAGCAGCCAGTGGCAAAAATGGCTGGTTAGCCTGGCAGCGCTGCTTTCGCCGGCATTCGCGCAGCCCGTATTCTACAAGGACATTCTTCCCATTCTCCAGGCACATTGCCAGCCATGCCACCGTCCCGGTGAAATCGCGCCCATGCCTTTCCTGACCTACGCCGAGACCCGGCCCTGGGCGAAAGCGATTCGCGAGCAAGTAATCGCGCGCAGGATGCCGCCGTGGTTCGCCGACCCCGCCTATGGGCACTTCGCAAATGACCGTTCACTCTCACAGGCGCAGATGGATACGCTGGCCGCGTGGGTGAAAGCCGGCACTCCCGCGGGAAATGCCACGGACGCTCCGCCCGCGCGCGAGTGGCCGCAGGGTTGGAACATTGGAACGCCCGATGCAACTTTCGAAATGCCGGGCGCGTTCCCAATCCCGGCCAAAGGCGCCATCGATTATCAATACCTGATTCTCCCCACGCACTTTACCGAAGACAAATGGGTTCAGAAAGTGGAAGTGCGGCCGGGCGATCGTTCCACGGTGCATCATGCGGTGGTCTACATCCGCGAGCCGGGATCGAAGTGGCTTGAAGGGGAGCCACGCGAAACGGCGTTCTCCGTTCCTCTGGCGAAGGGCTTCACCACCAGCGACATTCTGATGGTGTACACGCCGGGAAATTCGTTTGACGGCTGGCAGCCCGGCATCGCGAAGCGTATCAAAGCGGGCTCTGACCTGGTGCTGCAGATGCACTACACCGCGACGGGCAAAGCCACTGAGGATCGCACGCGCATCGGACTGCTGTTTGCACACGAACCACCCCGGCAGGCGGTGCTATCTCTGCAAATGAGTAACGATCGTTTTGTGATTCCGCCCGGCGATCCCAACTATCGCGTTCAGGTCTCGGGAACGTTGCCGAACGATGCGCTATTGATCAGCATGTTCCCGCACATGCATCTGCGCGGCAAGGGGTTCGAATACCTGATCACCGGTCCCAACGGCCACGTGGAGACATTGCTCAAGGTGAACCACTACGATTTTCACTGGCAGCTCAACTATCGTCTGGCCCAGCCGCGGCTCATCCCAGCGGGCACGCGTCTAACGTTTATTGGTTACTTCGACAACTCGCCAAACAATCCCGGCAATCCAGATCCGGCGGCGGAAGTTCGTTACGGCGAACAAAGTTGGGAAGAGATGATGATCGGTTTTTTCGATGTTGTCGTGAATTCGGAAATAGACAAGCCCAAATTCTTTGAGCGCAAAGGTTCTATCACGGTTAGGAGATAAAAACTTTCGAAAACGCTTGTCGTTGCTCAACATGGGCAGTACACTAGAGCTTCGGTGCTCTTATGTGGGGAAAACAAAACGACGGACAAATGATTCAGAATCCACCGGCCCAACCTGTACAGCCGGCACCAGCAGCTGCGCCGGCTATTCAGCAACATCATCAGGCGCCGCCGCCTGCGCCAGCTTCAACGCCTACCGTGTTTGGAAAATCCATGAAGATCATCGGCGAGGTCACCAGCGATGAAGAGCTGTATCTGGACGGCGATCTGGATGGCAAGCTGAATTTGCGCAATCGCTTGACGGTGGGGCCGAACAGCAAGGTGAACGCCAACATCAAAGCCCAGGAGATCATCGTCTTTGGAACTATCCGGGGCAACGTGGAATCGGAGAGCCGCGTTTCACTGCGCACCGGCGCGTCTATCGTCGGCGATATTAAGACCGCTGGAATTGTGATCGAAGACGGCGCTTATTTCAAGGGCGGTATCGATATCTCAAAGAATGGCGAAAGCAAGCAGTCGCAAAATGGCGACAACAAGCCAGCGCCGAAAGCCCAAAGCGCTTCGCAGGGCACGGCTCAGGGAGCAGCCGCCGGACAAAAGCGTTAGACGGAACAATTGTTGGCAACAGTTTTCTTTTGCATGCGTCTTACTAGATGAGGCCGCACCCTCAGCAATGAGGAACATGTGACCGGGAATGAGGGCACTCGTTGGAAGGCGAGGGCCCTCTTTTTATTTGTGCCCCTTCAGTTCCCCGCAGTCCTCAACTTGTTTTCAATGCGTTTGCGCGCGGCGCGCTCGGGCTTCAGATCAAGCGCCGATTGATACGCCATCCGCGCGTTAGCTGAATGTTGCAGCGCCGCCTCCAGATCGCCAATGCGCTCCAACAGCGCGGGGTTGTTTGCATTCTGCCCGGTGACTTGCCGAAGTTGTTCCAACGCGCCGGCGCGATCGTTGGTTTTCACAAGAACATCCGCCAACGCGATGCGAGCCGCGGCGTAATCCGGCTTTGACTCAAGCACCTTGCGGTATTCTTCCAACGCTGCTTGATTATCGTCCTGCGCCGCCAGCGCCGCAGCCAAACTGAGACGCGATGGCAGATAGGCCCCGTTCTCACGCCACAGATCGATAGCATCCTTCTCGCGGCCCTTTTCGCCGGCTAAAAGCAATGCCAAATTATGCCGCGCGGGCAGCAACGACGGATTTTTTTGCAGGGCCAGACGATAAAGCTGCTCGGCATCCGCGCGCTTGCCTTCCGACGCTTTCAAGGTGCCCAGCGCATTATAGGGCTCGGCGGAATTCGGCGCCAGCATTTCCGCTTTGGCATACGCGGTCTCCGCGTCTTTGCGGCGATTCAAGCGCTGATAGACCAGGCCCAGGTTGTAGGGCAAATAGCTATACTGCGGCGTCAGCCGTATGGCTTCCTGGTAGGCTCGAATGGCGGATCGATAATCGCCTGTTTCCACGTAGGCCAGCGCCACGTTGTGAAGCGGATATGACCAATGCTGCGCGCGCCGCATGGCATCGCGGAAAGCCGGGATCGCTTTGTCGTACTGCGCCTGTTCCAGATAAGCGATGCCCAGCGCATTGAATCCATAAGCGGCGCCGGGATCGATCCGCACCGCCTGCTCCAGCAGATCTGCGGCCTCCGGAAATTTCTTGTCGAACAACAACGCGCGGCCCTGGAAGAAATCCTGACGGCCTTCGAGGAACAGCGACTCCTCCGTTAACGTTCGCGCGGCATCCATGTAGCGCGCGCCGTTTTGGAATTCGTCGCGCGATTGCGGCGTCTGGTCTCCCGTCAAATAACGCAGCAGCACCTCCTGGCCTTTGTTTTCCAAAGCCACGCGAAGTTGATTCTGGCGCTCCTGATATTGTTCCGCCGTCGCCGAGGCTTTTAGATCCCGCAACGCCGTGAATGCGCTGTTCTGATCGGTGGGTAGCAGGCGGCCCGCGTTGATGGCTGCGTTGAAACGATCAACCGAACCCTGCGCTTGCGCGGCCGGAATTTGTCCTTGCGGCGCGCCCGCCAAATACAGCGGCTCACCATCGCGGCTATCCAGAATCACTCGCCAATGTGCGATTGTAATCCCTTGCTTGCGCGTGTCCGACAGCCGCAGCATATTGTCGTAGGTGCCGAACTCGCGCGGATGCTGCTTGTTCCCTGTCGCCATCGGCACTTGCTCGCTCACATATTTGATCAGCTCGTCGGCATCCACCACCCCGTCTTTGTTTTCGTCGGCAGCGCCCTCCAGCCCCTTGATCACGAAGTAGCTGAACACGCCGTGCCCACCGCCAAACTCGGGCCCCTCGAGCGAGACTTCGCGCGGACGGCTGGCCAGCAATCCAAACAGATCGCCTTGAATATCGCCTAGCTGCTGAACACTAGAGGCTACCGTGGTGTTGTGGATGGTCCCAATGGTTCCCGCCTTGCAGACATCGACAAACAGCAGGACACGGCCAACCTTACTGAGTTGCTCTTCAAACAGTGATTGCAGTTCGTCCATGCCGAGCGCGGTGCTTTTCAGATCCTGCGGATCGGAATCATAGGTGAGAATGAAGGCGTTCTTGTTGCCGGGCGTTTCCACAGTGCCATGCCCGGCGATCAGGATGACCACGGTGTCGTTCTTGCCGGCGCGGCGCTTCAGAAAATCCTGGAATCCATTCCGTACCGCGGCGGTGGTGGCTTGCTCGTCAGTCAGCA
>DATHNM010000080.1:0-2891 GCA_035486095.1 Bryobacteraceae bacterium | reverse complement strand
CTCAGGCAAGCTGGATGAACTGCGCCGCCTGGTGACCGTCCACGAAGCCGACGTGGTTTTGTTCGACGCCGAACTGACGCCCACTCAGTTGCGCAATCTGGAACGCGCGCTGGATTGCAAGATTCTGGATCGCACGCAGTTGATCCTGGATATTTTCGCTCGCCGTGCCCGAACGCGCGAGGGACAAATGCAGGTGGAACTGGCGCAGTTGAATTACCTGCTCCCGCGTTTGTCGGGGCGGGGCATTGAGATGTCGCGTCTGGGCGGCGGCATCGGCACACGCGGTCCCGGTGAAACACAATTGGAAACCGATCGGCGGGGGATTTATCGCCGCATCAAGAAGCTCAACGATCAACTGGAAAGCGTGCGCGGCGGACGGGGTACGCAGCGCCGCCAAAGGCAGTCCGTGCCGCTGGCCACTATCGCGCTGGTGGGATACACCAATGCCGGAAAATCCACGCTATTTAACCGCTTGACGGGCGCCGAAGTGGTGGCCGACGCGCGTATGTTCGCAACGCTCGATCCCACCGTGCGCCACTTGACGCTGCCGTCGAAGCGTAAAGTTCTGGCCAGCGATACGGTGGGTTTTATTCGCAATCTCCCCACCACGCTGGTCAAGGCGTTCCGCGCCACGCTGGAAGAGGTCACCGAAGCGGCTTTGTTGTTGCATGTGGTGGACGCTTCTTCGCCCAGCGCCCCCCAGCATACCGCGCGCGTCTTTGAGGTGCTGGCCGATATCGGAGCCGATCAGACACGGCAGATTCTGGTGCTCAACAAAATGGATGACATGGAGGCCGCGGCGGGCGCCGATACGGAAAACCTGGCGCAGCGCATTCTGGGCGAAGTGAAGGCCGGCGCCCGTACCGAAGCGATTCCCGTATCGGCCCGCACCGGCGCCGGTTTTAGCGAATTGCTCCAGGCCATCGACCAGGCCTTGCCGCTGGACCCGGTATCGCGCCAGCGATTCCACATCCAGGCCGGCGAAGGGTCGCTCATCCACCTGCTGCACGAGCAGGCTAAGGTGCTTTCCACCCGCTATCTGGGCGACATCCTGGAACTGGAAGCCGAGGTTCCGGAGTCGGTGAAGCGCCGGCTCTCGCGCTACCTTGCCGAATGATATTCTGACATCAGGAATCCAGACCCAAAAAGACGCGGCCCCGACATGAATCTGCCCAATGCGCTGACAATTCTCCGCATCTTTTTCGTTCCATTTCTGGTCGCTGTGATGGTGGAGCAGGATCTGCGCATCGAATTTCGCGGCGAGGTCCTGGTAACCAATGCGTTTCTGGCGCTATCCATCTTCCTGTTTGCCGCCGCAACAGATTTACTGGATGGTTATCTGGCCCGGCGCTGGAAGCAAATCACCACGGTCGGCACGCTGCTCGATCCCATCGCCGACAAACTGCTGATCTCCGCCGCTCTGGTATCGCTGGTGCAGATCCGCCAGGTGCCCGCCTGGATGGTGGTGCTGATCATCGGCCGCGAGTTCGCGGTTACCGGGCTGCGCAGCATTGCCGCCGCCGAAGGCTATACCATACAGGCCAGCGACCTGGGCAAGACCAAGATGATCACGCAGGTCATCGCTATTTCCATGGTTTTGCTCAGCATTCGCTGGCAATCGCTGAGCGGCTTCGCGATGCTCTGGATGTGGGGCGTGGTGATCTTCGGAATCGCCTCTGCCATTCAATACTTCCGCAAATTCTGGCGCATGGTGGACGACTCCACCAAGCATCGCCGCCGGCAGCAGCTATTGCGCATCGAGCGCCAGCGTAAACGGATGCAGCGCTCGCAAGCCAAAGCCGAAGCGGAAAAGATGGGCCAGGCCCAGTAGCTGCGCGCAGAGTACCGCTGGGCTGGACGGTACTTTCTCACCCACTCGGGCGTTGCGCCATGCTGCAACTGCCCCAGGGCCCGGTGATAAAATTGAAGCCTTTACACATATGGGTGGCACCACCAGTCCGGGAGAAGTTACGGCATGGCTGGAACGTTGGGCCCAGGGTGAACCCGCCGCTCTGGATCAATTGGCGCCGCTGGTTTACGACCAGCTTCGGACTATAGCCGACAATTTACTCAGCAATGAGCGCTCCGACCATACGTTGCAGCCCACCGCTCTGGTAAACGAGACATTTTTGAAGCTGCTCGGCGTGCACAAATTGAGCCTGAACGACAGGTCGCACTTCTTCGCCTTCGCCGCCAAGCTGATGCGGCGGGTCTTGATCGACCACGCGCGCCGTTTGAAGACCGACAAACGCGCCCCGCGGGAGCCGCTTCCACTTGATCCGGAACTGGGCTGGACGGCTTCGACTGACGAACAGTCACTCGACTTGAACGCCGCTCTGGAAGAGTTGGAAGTGCTGGACGCAACCAAGACGCGGACCCTGGAATTGCGATATTTTCTCGGCTGCACGGTGGAGGAGACGGCGGCATTGCTGGGGCTTTCGGCCTCTACTGTGGACCGCAACCTGCGTTTTTCCCTGGCTTGGCTGCACAGCCGATTGCATCCGAGTGGCGGCTTGCACCAGACCGGATGACGGATTTTTGGCGCCGATTGCGCCGTACCCAGTATGCCAGCAACTTCCCGCGAACACTTTCAGCAATTAGCCTGCTGGTTTGAGGAAGCTCTCCGGATTCCGCCGGGAGCGGCGCGCGCCGAGTACGTAGCTCAAATCTCAGGCGGCGATACGACGCTGCAAGAGGAGCTGATCAGTCTGCTGGCATCTGACCTCGACGTGCAACGCAGCACCTCCAGCGCCCCGCCGCGATGGCCGCCCGAGCGTTTGCCTAGATTTGGCTCCTACCAGGCGCGTGAATTGCTAGGAGCGGGTGGAATGGGCGCAGTGTATCGCGCTACGCGCGAAGACGGCGAACTGCGGCATCAAGTGGCGATAAAG
>DATHNM010000079.1:0-3028 GCA_035486095.1 Bryobacteraceae bacterium | reverse complement strand
CCGTAACCGCCGCCGCCGTGGCGCATTGCAGAAAGCCTTCCGAGGGCTTTTCCAGTTGCGGCAAAAAGGATTTTCGCGACGGACCCACCACCAACGGAAATTCCAACGGCGCGAACGCGCTCAACCGTGCCAGGATTTCGGCGTTCTGCTCTTTCCGCTTGCCAAATCCCAAGCCGGGGTCGATGGCGATGCGCGCGCGATCCACGCCGGCGCGAACCGCGCGATGCGTGGACGCATCCAGATCCTGCCGGATGGTCCCCATCACGTCTTTGATGGGCGGCAGTTTGGCCCAGGTCTCCGGCGTGCCGCGCATGTGGGTGATGATCAATCCGGCGTCGTGCTGGGCCGCCACGTGCGCCAGTTGCGCGTCGAACGTAAGTCCGGAAGGATCGTTGATCAGCGCGGCCCCATGCTCCAGCGCCTTTTCCGCGACTGCGGCTTTGTAAGTATCCACTGAAATGGGAATGCCCAGCTTGCCGTTCAGGCGTTTCAACACCGGGATCAGGCGGCGCAGTTCTTCGGCTTCCGAGATGCGCAGCGAACCGGGCTTGGTGGATTCGGCGCCAATGTCGATGATGTCCGCTCCCTGTTCTTCCAGTTCGACGGCGCGAGCGAACGCCCGGTCGGGATCCAGATACTTCCCCCCATCGGAGAAAGAATCGGGCGTCACGTTCAGGACGCCCATCAGCAGCGTGCGTTCGCCGAGCAGCAACTCGCGGCCGGCCAGCTTCCAGACAAAATGTCGTTTTTCCATCGCGCTTACGGCTCGATCCTTTTCCACTTCTTGCCGACGCGCACGACCACGCTTTGCGTTACGTGCAACGACAGTTCGGTGTGTTTCCGTCCATCCATTTCCACGGCGCCGGCCTTGATCTTACGTTCGGCGTCGGTTCGCGAGTCCGCCAGGCCGGCGGCCAGCAGAATCTTCGGCAGGCTATTTCCCAAATCGCCCGTCAGTTTAAAGGTCTCGATATCGTCCGGTTGCCGGCCCTCACGCACTTCGCTGTCGAAATCCGCTTGCGCCCGATCCGCCGCCTCCACCGAATGGAAATCCGACACGATCTGCCGCGCCAGCCGCATCTTCACCTGCATGGGTTCCTCGGCCTTCAGGCTTGCGATCTCTGCCATGCTCTGGTCGGTGAGCAGCTCCCAATAGCGCCACATCAGCGCATCGCTGATGCCCATTACCTTGCGAAAAATCACCTTGGGCGGTTCCGTGATGCCGATGTAATTGCCCTTGGATTTCGACATCTTTTCCACGCCATCGGTGCCCTCCAGCAACGGAACGGTTGCCACAATCTGCGGCGGCTGGCCCGAATCGCGCTGCAGCTCGCGTCCCACCAGCAAATTAAAACGCTGGTCCGTGCCGCCCATCTCCACGTCGCATTCCAGCATCACAGAATCGTAGCCCTGCACCAGCGGATACAGCAGCTCGTGCATGGAGATCGGAATGTTTTCCTTGAATCGCTTGGTGAAATCGTCGCGCTCCATGATGCGCGCCACGGTGTACTTGGAGCACAACCGGATGATGTCGGCGAAGCGCAACGGCTCCAGCCATTCGCTGTTGAAGCGCACCTCGGTCTTTTCAGGGTCGAGGATTTTGAACACCTGTTTCTTGTAAGTCTCCGCGTTCTTGTCGATCTCTGCGCGCGTCATGGGAGGCCGGGTGGTGTTCCGGCCGCTGGGATCGCCGATAAGCCCGGTGTTATCTCCAATCAGAAAGATCACCCGGTGGCCCAGATCCTGGAAGTGTTTCATCTTGCGCAGCAGCACCGTGTGGCCCAGATGCAGATCGGGCGCCGTGGGATCGAAACCCGCTTTCACGCGCAGCGGCCGGCCCGTCTTCCCGGCCTGGAGCAAGCGCTCGCGCAGGTCCTCTTCGCGGATCAGGTCGGCCAAGCCTTTCTTCAAGTACGCTAACTGTTCTTCGATTGACACCTTCTTTATTAAAGCAGGCCGAGACTGTCAGAGACGAATTTCGCGGCTAGTTCCGGCGATTCCATGGGGATGAAGTGCGAGTTCCCGGCCAGACAAGTGTCGCTTCCGCGCGCGAAGCTAGCTGCCAAATCGGGCGCGGTGGGGGACGTGCCCATCAGATTCGCCGGATCGCGATGCTTTCCGGCGCGGACCACATGCACAGGAATCTGAATGCCTGCGATCTCCGGATAGATATTCGATGCCACCGCCGTGCTGCCATCGTAGATGGAAGCTTCGACGGCCGGCGGGCACGCCAGGATGTAGCTGTCGCCCACGGGTTCGAGCGCGTGATCGCAATAGTCCCGCAGCACTTGCCGATCCCAGGAATCGAACGGCGGCCGGTTCTCAAAACGCTCGAACATCTCTTGCGCCGACGCCCATTGGTTACGACGCTTGGTGACGAATACGGACTTGCCCCAAGCCCCGACGTACTGATCCCTGGCTCGGATCACCGGATCGAACAGGACCAGCGCGGAGAAGGCGGCCGGCCGGAGAGCCGCACCCAGCGTCACGGAATGCCCACCGATGGAATGTCCCACGCCAACGGCTCCCACTAGATCCAACGCTTCGGCGATGGCCGCGACATCGGCGCCAAAATCTCGCCAGGCGTAAGGCGGCGCAGGCTTGCTGCTGCGCCCATGTCCACGCGCGTCGAAAGCCAGGCAGCGTTGCGCCATGCCGTTTTCCCGAAGCTGGGCGATCACCTGGTCCCAGATGCGGCCGTGAAATCCAGTGGCGTGACAAAAGAGAACCGGCGGCGCTTCGCCCGGCCAATCCCACAGCGCGATCTGGAGGCCATTGACGAGCACTTGGGACTGCACGGGGGTGCGCGTCATGTTCGATTTAGTCCAGCCTGTATCAGTCTAACCGGATGTGCTAGGCAGCGCCCTGTTCGGCGTGCGCGAGCACGGTTTCGATGGTCTCGAACAGCTCGTGCGCGTGCACCGGTTTCGCGATGTAACCGTCCATGCCGGCCTGCAGACAGCGCTGCCGGTCGCCCACCATGGCATGCGCGGTCATGGCGATAATCGGCATGTGTGCGCGGGTATTT
>DATHNM010000078.1:0-12352 GCA_035486095.1 Bryobacteraceae bacterium | reverse complement strand
GTGCCCAATGGCAGCAAGCATGTTCTGGTGTTTACCGATCTCACTGGCTGGGCTTACGGCGTGGAAGCTGAAACGGGCCGCCTGGTTTGGAAGAAAAAGCCCGAGCCGCACGAATCCACGCGTTTGACCGGCTCCGCCGCGGTGCACGATGGAGTGGTCTTCATTCCCGCAGCGTCCTGGGAAGAAACCCGTTCGGGCAATCCGGATTATCCATGTTGTACGTTCCGCGGCAGCATCACCGCGTTGCGCGCCAAGGATGGAAGCCAGGTTTGGAAAACCTACATGATTCGCGAAAAGGCGCGCGAAATCGAGAAGAGCCCCGGTAGCGTGGGAACCTGGGGACCTTCCGGCGCCGGCATCTGGGGATCGCCCACGTTGGACGCCAGGCGCGGCCTGCTCTACATCGCCACCGGTGACAATTTTTCGACGCCCGCAACCGAGATGAGCGATTCGGTGGCGGCGCTGGAACTGAAGACCGGGCGCATCGTGTGGTCCAAACAAATCACACCCGGCGACGTGTATAACAGCGCCTGCTCTGCCGCCAAGTGTCCCGGGCCGGATCACGATTTCGGATCGTCGGTGTTGATTGAAAAGCTGCCCGACGGTCATGATGTTTTGCTGGCTGGACAGAAATCCGGCGTCGTATATGCGTTGGACCCGGATCGCAAAGGCGCAATTCTTTGGCAGACGCGCGTGGGCAAGGGCGGCACCAATGGCGGAGTGCAGTGGGGCATGGCCAGCGATGGGCAAAAGGTTTACGCCGCCGTTTCCGATCTCGCCAGACAAGTCCCTCCCGGCACCATCATTCAGGTTGGAATGCCGCCCGATCCCGCGGTGGGCGGCGGATTAACGGCGCTTCGAATATCGAACGGTGAAAAGGTTTGGTTCGCGCCTCCGCAGCCGTGTGGATCGAAGCCCAAGTGCAGTCCCGCGCAGCCCGCCGCCGTAACGGCGATTCCGGGCGTAGTGTTTTCCGGATCGGACGACGGGCACTTGCGCGCCTTCGCAACTGAGGACGGCCGCGTGCTCTGGGACATAGACACCGCGCGCGATTATCAGACTGCGAACGGCGTCCCGGGCAAGGGAGGCTCCCTGGATGGGGCTGGCCCGGTCATCGTGGGCGGCATGCTGTTCGTGAACTCGGGCTATGCGCGCAACGGTGGCGCCGCGGGCAATGTACTTCTGGCATTCGCCCCAGAAGAGTAAGCCGGCACTTGGCAATGCTAGAATTGCGCTAGCGGTTCCCGCGCCCGCGCTCGGAGTTCTCCCTTGCGTCTCATTCTACTGATCGTTTTTTCATCCCTTGCGGCTATAGCTGCGGATTTCCAGGCGCCCCTGTGCTTTGAAGCGCACGGCAACCGGTACGTTTCGCGCGGAGCGGATTATGCATTGACCGTCTCGCCTGGGGATGCAGCGCTTAACTTGCGCGGCGGAACGGTGCGGATGCGAATGGTTGGAAGCAATCCTGGCGCGCCATTGGAAGCGCTGGATCCTCTTCCAGGCCGCATCACCTATTTCGGCGAAAGCGGTGCCGGCGAAACCTTCGCGACCTACGGAGAAGTGCTCGGCCGATCCGTCTATCCAGGCGTCGACATGCTCTTTCACGGCAATCAAAATCGGCTGGAATATGATTTTCGAGTGGCCGCCGGAAGCAACGCCGGCCGGATTGAGCTGGCGTTTGAGAGCCCTGCCAGGCCCGAAATCGATGCGAGTGGCGATTTGGTTCTGCGCGCGGGCGCCGAACAGATTCGCCAGCCAAAGCCCGTGGCATACCAAGTGGTGAACGGCCGCCGGATCCCTGTGGCCGCCGGCTATCGGCTCGACAAAGCGGGACACGTCCGCTTTCAATTGGGTCAACACAATTCGCATTGGGACTTGGTCATTGATCCCCAGCTGGTATTCGACAATCGTTTCGGAGGCTCGGCATCGGAAGGCACGGCAGTGGCGCTCGATGCGCAAGGCAATGTCTATGTCGCCGGACAAAGCACGCTTGTTCCGTCTCCCACTGGATCAGCGGGCGACAGCTTTGTCAGTAAGTGGAACGCAGCGGGAAACCAGTTGATTTACTCGGCTCATTTTGGAGGGACCAACGGCAATGATCAGGTTTCCAGTCTGGCCGTGGATTCCACCGGCAGCGCTTATGTTCTGGGAGCCACCGGCTCCGCAAACTTCACCGTCACGTCCAACGCTTTTCAGAAGACCCTGATTGGGCATACCAACGCGTTCATCGCCAAGCTGAGCGCCGATGGCACGCGCCTGATTTATGCCTCGCTGTTGGGCGGCGGGTTCGAGCAGGCCGGCGGCATCGCACTGGATAGCAGCGGTGCGGCCTACGTCACGGGATCGACATTCCAGAATTTCCCAGTCACGGCAAATGCTTTTCAAAAAGTTCCTGGCGCGAATTGCCCCATGCTGTCCGGCGACATCAATTACGCTATGACGGGCGATGCTTTCATCGCGAAGATCAGCCCGGATGGCGGGTCGCTCGAGTATTCTTCCTATCTTGGTGGAAGCTGCGGTGAATTTGGCCATGCCGTTGCTGTTAACCCGGATGGCACCGCGTGGGTGGCGGGGGCCACGTTTTCGCCGGACTTCCCAGTATCGTCCGACGCTTTGCAGCCAATCTTTGGCGGCGGTTTCGGAGACGGGTTTCTGGTTCGCGTCTCTGCTGCGGGCGACAGACTGGAATATTCCACCTTCCTGGGCGGCGACGATTATGATGCAATCAACGGCCTGGCCAGTGACGCAGCGGGCAACCTTTATCTCACCGGCGCCAGCAACGGCTTCTCGCAGGCGGCGTCGCCGGGCGCTTACCAACCCAAGCCCGACGGATATTGCTTGGTTTTCGATCTCGGCCCCCCCATCTTCAACCTTGATGGCAATGCATTCGTGATGAAGCTCAACGCCAGCGCAACCGAGATTACCGGCCTGACATACTTAGGCAGCCTTTGTTCCTCATCCGGATCGGCGATTGCCGTGGATACTCTCGGCGCCCCCTGGATCGTTGGCTCCGGAAGCCCCAGCTTTCCCACCGCCATTCCACTCGAAATCCAGGCCGGCCAAGGATTCGTTTCCAAATTCAGTCCGGATTTAACACAGCTGGTCTTTTCCACCAGCTTCAATACTGCCCTGGGACTCGCCTTGAATCCGAACGGCAATGCGTACGTGGTGGGCGCCACGACGCCTTTCACAACTTCCCAGGCGTATCTGGCGGAGATCGATCCATCCCCGGTTGCGGTTTCACTCGACAATATTAAGAGCGCCAGCCCGTTCACTCCTACATCTCCCGGCGGCGCGGAGACGTTGGCGCCGGGCAAGGTGATCCGCGTGACGGGGCGGGGAATCGGTCCGGCCGAGCAGACGCCCGGATTGATCATCGGAGGTGTTCTAGCCACCGAAGCGGCAGGTGTGCAGGTGACTTTCGATGGCATCCCGGCGCCCCTGCTTTATGTAAGCTCCACCGAAGTTGGTTGCGTGGTGCCATTTGCGATTGCCGGCCGCAACATGACGACACTACAAGTGACCTACAACGGCGTGGCATCGAACTCCGTGCCGATTCCGGTTCAGTCTCTGGGCATGGCTCCCGAAGTGCTGGCAGTCTTAAATAGCGATTTTTCGATTAACTCGGCGTCCAACCCGGCGCGCGCCGGTTCCATCATGTCGTTGTACCTCACGGGCGGAGGACAGACCGTGCCCGCCAGCACCGATGGCGAAGTGTACGCCGTTCCCCTGCCGCTGGCGGCCGCCACCATCACCATCCAAGGCCAGAATGGCCCGCTGGCAGTTACTTTTGCCGGCGCCGCCCCGGGACTCGCCGACGGGATATTGCAAGTGAATTTTCAACTGCCTTCCGTGAAGCCGCCGCAGGGCTCACTCGGGGCCACTCTTTCCACCGGCGTTGGTTCCACAAACTTCGGTTTGTATGTGCGCTGATCGCATGGCGCTGCCGTTGCCCACACTGCTCTCCCAGATACTGGTTGCGTTTACCATCGAGTTCGACAATGAATTTGAACACCAGATGCCACATCGAACCACCATCTCGGGCGCGGCGGCGGGCGGTAGTGGACCTTGGCTGGTATCGCTGGTGATGTGGTCTAACTTCATGCAGTTCGTCGGCGAGCGGGGTGTAACCATCGCCGAGCTTCAGAAGTTGGCTCGTACCCCCAAGCTGCCGTTGGACGGGATGGAGCGCTGGGGTTATGTTGTTCTCGAGCCTGGGAAGCCTCGCTCCAATGGAGTAATTCGCGCGACGGCGAAAGGCCGAAGAGCGCAGGAAGTTTGGCGCTCTTTATTCGAGATCATCGAAAAACGTTGGGCCGCTCGCTTCGGTGAAGAGGAAGTTCACCAGCTGAGGACAACGCTAGGAGCGTTAATCGGCCAATTCGATTTTGAACTGCCCGAGTATCTTCCGGTCTTGGGTTATGGATTGTCGGCCGAGGTGACGCTTGAGAAACGTCAGGCCCTGGCCGCTTCCCATCTCAATCTTGCGGCGCTGCTCTCCAAAGGGTTGCTCGCTTTCGCCATCGATTTTGAGCGCGAATCAGAACTGTCGCTCGCCATCTGTGCCAACGTTCTGCGGGTGCTGGATGATCGGGGTGTGCGGGTACGCGATCTGCCGCGCCTGGCGGGCGTGTCCAAAGAGGCGATCAAAACAGCCCTCGGATTTCTTGCCAGCCGCCGCCACGTCGTGATGGAATCAGATCCGTCCGCCGTGCGCATTAAGCTGGTGCGGCTGACGCCGAAGGGCAAAGCGGCACAGCAAGCCTATCGGAAACGGCTTGCCGATCTCGAAGAGCAGTGGCAGTCGCGGTTTAGCAAGCCAGTCATCCATGACCTCCGCGAATCGCTTGAACATTTTGTCGCCGCACAATCGCTTTTGTTCCTCGGCCTCAGCACTTATCCCGATGGATGGCGCGCGTCGGTGCCTCCACCTGAAACGCTGCCGCACTATCCCATGGTGCTGCACCGCGGCGGCTATCCGGATGGCAGCTGACTGCCTAAGCTTTCTCGTCTTCCCAAGGTTTTCCCGGACGCTTCATGATCTGCTCCAGGCCAGCGGGCTTAGGACGCCATTCCTTGCCAAAATGCTGGTCGACGTCCTCTTTGTAACTCATGCGTGGTCCCGGATATCCCACCAGTTGCCATCCAATCAATCCAGCGTTGCCGCCATGCATGGGGTCCGAGAACATGCCCTCGATGGTGTGTGCCCGCAGCAGTTGGAAGAAATGCGTCTTCTCCATCGCCTGCAGCTTCTGCACTTGTTCCTCTACCGCGAGCTCGTCAAAATTCATGCCTAGTTTCGTGATGCCCTGGCGATAAGTCTCTCGCGGATTGTCCTTCGCCTGGTAGCCGTGCTCGGGAAAAGATTCCACGAAAGGACCTTTCGTGTAGCGATATTTGTCAGCGCCATAAGGGCCGGCGAGTTGCCGGTCGATGTAAATCACAACTCCCGCTTCCTTGGCGCCGGGCCCGCTGGCGTCGCTCGGGAAAATACGCTCGCACGCCGCCGCGACCACGCGCGCTTCGCCGGCCGTAAAGAAACGCAGAGGGACCTTTATGTTCCCCTCTTGTGCCTGCAGGCGGAACGGTTCCCTAGCCAGCGTGTAAAGCAAAACGCCGCCTAGCGCGCCCGCCGGAATGGTCAGGAATTCGCGCCGTTTCATGCCAACCTCCCGGGATTCTTTAGATATTTGCCAATGAGTGCGTCGGCCGCCCAGTACGTAGTCGCCAGCACCGTAAGCGTCGGATTTCCCGACGCGGTTTGTGGGAACGACGACGCGCCGATTACCCACAGATTTGAAACGTCCCAATGTTGGAGATAGGGATTCACCACGCTGGTCTCCGGCGAAGCGCCCATCACGGCGCCTCCTTGAATGTGCGTGCTCTGATAATTGATCACGTTGTATTTGGCTCGCGAGGGGCGTGTAGGATCGATCTTCGCTCCCATGGCAGGCGCGATCTTGGCCGCAAGATCGTAGGCGAACTGGCGCTGTTTGTGCTCGTGCTCGGTCCAATCCAGGGTGAAGCGCAGCAGAGGGTCGCCGAACTTATCGGTGTAGGTTGGATCCAGATCGATGTAATTGTGGCGGTAGGCCATGTGCTCGCCGTACATGTTCAATTGGGCTACACGGTCACGCCATTGGAGTGAAGCGGCCTTCCACTCGGCGCCCCAATTGGCTTTGGTTGTGCCCGGGGGGATTGCGCCGAACGAACCAATGGGCAAATCGCCATTGCCGTTCATACTCAGCATGCCGTATCGGAGCAACCCTTCGGCATTCGGAAGGCCAGAGGTGGTGAGTCCATTGTCGCCGTCAAAATCGGAAATGCGCCGCCCCAGCGATCCTGCGCCCATGAAGGCGTTCAGCGGCTTATCGAAAAAGATTCGGATTCCGCCTTCCACCTGATGCGTGAGATTTCGCCCCAGCGTTCCTTTCCTGGCTGCCGCATCGTAAGGCGTGCCGATCTTGGAAAGATAGAGCAGCCGGTTGTTGTTCAGGGTAAAAGACGCCAGGATCACCGTGTCCGCCGGCTGGAAAAACTCCTCGCCGTTCGCATCCGTGAACTGCACTCCGGTTGCGCGCCCGTTCTCATGCACGATGCGCCGCACCCAGCTTCCCGTTCTCAATTGGAAGCTCTTGTGCTTGCTCAACACCGGCATCAGCGTATTCGATGGCTGCGACTTCGCTCCGATCATGCAGCCGAAACGCGAACAATAGCCGCAGTAGGCGCAGCCGGCTCGTGAAACGCCGTCCGGATTGGTGTAGTTCTCGCTCAGATTAGCCGCCGGCGTGGGATAGGGATGGTAGCCCAGCTTGCGCGTGGCCTCCTCAAACAGGAACGACGCGTAGGAATGCTTGAGCGGCGGCGTGGGGTATTCATGCGAACGCGGCGGCTCAAAAATGTTTCCGCCTTCGATGAGCTTGCCGCGCAAGTTTCCGGCCTTGCCGCTTACTCCCATCATCTGCTCGGCGTACCAGTAGTGTGGCTCCAGCTGATCGTAGGTGACGCCCCAATCCAGCACCGCCAGATCCTCGGGTAGCCGCGCCGCGCCGTGCTTTTCGGTCAAATGGGTGCGCAGATTAAAAACGCTGGGTTGAAAGCGGAAGCACATGCCGGTCCAATGTTCGCCCGCGCCGCCCACCCCGGTTCCCGGATGAAACGAGCCATACTGCCGCACCGGTACCGCCGGATCGCTTGCCGAGTGCCGGTGCGTCACGGTCTCCTCGGCGATGTTCTGCATCATGCGCAGCCGGATGTTGTAATCCAGCTCGTCCATGTCCATGGCGTAATCGGCCAGACCTCGCGGCGCGCCGCGTTCCAGGGCCAGGACGCTGAGTGAGGTGCGGCTGACGAGCTCCTTCGCCATGGCGAGGCCGGTCCAGCCGCCGCCGACAATGGCGACATTTACAGGTTTGAGGTTGGTCATAAGGAAGCGTCTACGCCTAGCTATTGAGGCTAATTCGATTCCACCCGCGCGTCAAGCTGGCGTCCGTCACGGACCGGACGGTCTATACGGCAGATTATATCGTGTTACGATATAAGTAATGAAGGACTTGTCATTGGAGGAATACCGCGCGCTGGCTGAGTTTCGCTATCAAATCAGGCGATTTCTGGGATTCAGCGAGAACCAGGTTCGCTCCGCCGGAATGGAGCCCCAGCAGCATCAACTGCTATTGGCCATCAAGGGCCTGCCGGACGGCGTCACGGCCACCATCGGTGAACTGGCGGAGCGTTTGCAATTGAAACATCACAGCACGGTCGAACTGGTGAACCGGCTGGAAATGCTAGGGTATGTCGCCCGGGTTGGAGGCAAACAGGATCGCCGTCAGGTGATCGTTCATCTCACGCCCTCCGGCGCAGCCATTTTGCGCAGGCTATCGCTCGCCCATCACCAGGAACTGGAAATCGCCGGACCTCGGCTGGCCAAAGCGCTGCGTTCCATCGCACGCCAGCACGCAACGAAACGGAGCGCGGCATGAAACACGCACATTCACGCGCCCAGGAATTGGGCGACTTTACCACCAACTGGCGAGTGATCCCTATATCGCTCCTGGCTGTCGCCATCGGACTGATCAGCACCGTTGTGGCATGGCTTTTGTTGCGGCTGATCGGGCTGTTTACGAACCTTTTCTATTACCATCGCTGGAACACCGCGCTGACCTCGCCTGCCGGCAATTCGCTAGGCGTATGGGCCATCCTTGTGCCCATTGGCGGGTCTCTCATTATCGGTCTGATGGCGCGCTACGGCTCGGAAAGAATCCGCGGGCATGGCATTCCGGAGGCCTTGGAATCGATTCTGATCAATGGCAGCCGCGTGGAGCCGAGACTGGCGATTCTAAAGCCGATTTCGTCGGCCATCTCGATCGGTAGCGGCGGACCGTTCGGTGCTGAAGGTCCCATCATCATGACCGGCGGCGCGTTTGGATCGCTGATCGCTCAATTCTTCCGGCTGACCAGCGTGGAACGAAAAACGCTGCTGGTGGCGGGCGCCGCTGCGGGAATGTCGGCGACCTTTGCATCGCCCATCGCGGCCGTCCTGCTGGCGGTGGAATTGATGCTGTTCGAGTGGAAACCTCGCAGCCTGGTTCCGGTCGCTCTGGCCAGCGCCACCGCGGGAGCGGCCCGCCGGTACATATTGGGCGTGGGTCCGCTGTTTCCCGTGCCGGCTCATCCGGTTTTTATCGGCCCGTGGGGATTGTTGGGCTGCGTGATCTGTGGATTGCTGGCGGGCGCGCTTTCGGCCTTACTCACCGGCGCAGTCTACGCCGCCGAAGATGCGTTTTTGAAACTGCCCATCCATTGGATGTGGTGGCCGGCCATTGGCGGCTTGGTGGTTGGTCTAGGCGGGCTGGTCTTCCCGCAGGCGCTGGGAGTGGGCTATGACACTATCGGCGCTCTGCTGGAGGGCGACGTGGCGCGCAACGTGATTCTTGGCGTGCTGCTGGTCAAGTCCATTATCTGGGCGGTATCTCTGGGATCGGGAACATCGGGGGGCGTGCTGGCCCCATTATTGATGATGGGCGGCGCCCTGGGCGGCATTGAAGCGATGTTTCTTCCCAACGAAGGAGCGGGTTTCTGGCCGCTCATCGGGATGGGCGCGATCTTGGGCGGTACCATGCGATCGCCTCTCACAGGCATCATTTTCGCCCTGGAACTGACGCACGACATCAATGTTCTCTTGCCGCTGCTGGTGGCCAGCGTCGTCGCGCACCTGTTCACCGTGCTGGTGCTGAAGCGATCGATTCTCACCGAAAAAGTCGCGCGGCGCGGTTATCACTTGAGCCGCGAATACGCGGTGGATCCGCTCGAAATTCTTTTCGCGCGCGACGCCATGCGAACAAATCTGGTGGCGTTTTCCTCCGACAGCACCTTGGAACAGGTGCGCAGCGTCCTGAGCACCAATCACCGGCCGCGGGGCCAGCACCTGTATCCGGTGGTGGATGACAAGGAACGGCTGGTGGGGGTCATAACCAGAAACGATCTGCGGAAATGGCTGGAGGCGCCGCATCCGCTGAACGAAACCCTGGCCCAGATGGTGACGGACCCTTTGGTGGCGCATCCCGATGAGCCGTTGCGGGTGCTGGTCTATCGCATGGCCGAGACCGGGCTGACGCGTTTTCCGGTGGTGGAGCGCGGCGCTGACAAGACGCTGGTGGGCATGATCGGATTGCAGGATCTGCTGTCGGCGCGTACCCGGAATCTTTCCGAGGAGCGCGACCGCGAGCGCGTGCTGCATCTTCGCCTGCCGTCTTTTCGCCCGGTTCCCAAAGCACGCTAGCCGCACCGGCGCGGAGCCGATACAATCATCTGGTGCCGGTCTTCTGTTGACGGCCCTGGGAGGTCCACATCATGCCGTGCAAGCCGGTTCTGACTACAGCGCTCGCGGTTATATTGAGCGCGCTCGCGGTTTGGGCGCAGCCGCAGAAGTTGTCTGCTCCGTGGCGAGGGGCGGGACCCACTCCGTGCGTGGGCGCTGATGGCGGAATCTATCAATGTCCACCCGCCCCGCATGTGGTCGCAATCCAAGCCGGCCATTTGTTCGACAGCAAGAGCGGCCAGATGCTGGAGAAACAGCTGGTAGTTCTTTCCGGTGACCGGATCACGGAAGTTGGACCTCAGGCCCACGTGAAGATTCCGGCCGGCGCGCAGGTGATCGATCTTAACCAAGCCACCGTTTTGCCGGGCCTGATTGACGCGCACACCCACATGTTCAATAATCGCGGCCCCAACGGAACAACCGAAAACTATATGTTGATCGCCGTTCAAAACGTACAATCGGACTTGCGTGCCGGATTTACCGCCGCGCGAGATATGAGCACGCATGGCAACGGATACGGCGATATTGCCATCCGCGACGCAATTAACCAGGGGCGTATCGAGGGTCCAAGGTATCAAGTGTCCACCCGCGGCATTGTCTGGGGAGCCACGCCCGCCAATCCGGCGGCTCCGGACAATCCGCTCGCCAGCGCCGTGGTTCGATCGGTGGAAGATGCGCGCGCCGCAGTGCAGGAGCAAATCGGGCGCGGCGCCGATTGGATCAAGCTGTTTCCCACGGGCGCTTATTCGTTCACCGCCTCGGGCGTCGCGCAATATCAGCTTACCTATCCAATGCCTGTATTACAGGCCTTGATTGACGAAACGCATCGGCTGGGTAAGAAGACGGCTTGTCATGTTTACGGAGGCGAAGGCGAAAAAAACGCGATCCTGGCGGGCTGCGACACCATAGAACATGCCTTTGACCTGAACCAGGAGCAGGCCGACATGATGGTGCGGAAGGGACTCTATTACGATCCCACTTTCGTTCGCTATCTGGAGCCGGGCATAGACGATAATGACGCCCGGAACACGGGCGGAAAGTATCGCATGATTCCCATTTTCGAGGGCGCTGTTCGCCTGGCGGCCGCGACCAAGGGGATGAAAATCATGCTGGGCAGTGGGGCCGACGGCTCTACGTACGCGCACGGCACGCAGGCGCTGGATTTTGAAGCGCTGGTGAAGCGCGGCGGGCTTACTCCGGTGCGCGCGATTCAGGCTGCCACCAGCATCAACGCCGAAGTGCTGGGATGGGAGGATCAGATTGGCTCCGTCGAAAAAGGTAAGTATGCCGATCTGGTTGCAGTGTCCGGCGACCCGCTGGCTGACATCACGGAATTGCAGCGCGTGAAGTTTGTCATGAAGGGTGGAAAGGTTATTAGGAATGAGATGGCCCAAAACTCCGCTTACTAACGTGCCCGGTTCGCTAAGAACGGCGCTGTTCAGAGGCACAATTGGCGTTCTGGTTTTTGTAACTGCCGCATTCGGCGCCGATATCAGAGTAATGAATTCGGGCGCTTTCACCGCGCCTTATCTGCACGTTGTTCCGGAGTTTGAACGCACCAGCCATAACAAAATCATCACCGCCTACGGAGCGTCGATGGGGAACGCGCCGGATTCCATTCCCAGCCGCCTGGAGCGTGGTGAAGCTGCGGACGTAGTGATCCTGGCCGCCCCCGCGCTGGACGAACTGATCAAACATGGCAAGGTAGTTCCTGGCAGCCGCGTTGATCTGGTGCGATCCAGTATTGGAGTGGCCGTCCGGGCCGGGGCGGCCAAGCCGGACATCAGCTCGGTGGACGCGCTCAAGCGTACCCTGCTCGAAGCCAAGTCGATCGCCTATTCGGCTTCCGCCAGCGGCGTCTATCTTTCGCAGGAGCTGTTTCAGCGGCTGGGCATCGCGCAGCAGATCATGGACAAGTGCAAAAGAATCGCGAACGAGCCGGTGGGAGCCGTGGTGGCGCGTGGCGATGCCGAAATCGGCTTTCAGCAGATCAGCGAACTGCTTCCGGTGGCGGGCATAACGTACGTGGGACCGCTGCCCCCTGGGGCGCAGAAAGTCACCGTCTTTTCAGCGGGAGTCGCCGTGGGTGCGAAGGAACCCGCTGCCGCGCGGGCGCTCATTCAATTTCTAGCGTCGCCGGCCGCCGTTCACGCCATCATCCAAAGCGGACTGGAGCCGGTGGCAGCGCACTGAGCGGTCTCACTTACCAGGCAGGTGCGCCACGTCCCTGTTATTTTCGTTGCAAATGAATTCCAGCAGCTCGGTATCCGTCAACAGATGCACCTCCTGATTCACGGTCCAGGGTTTGGTGTACGCTTCCGGATCGTCGATGGTGATCTGAATATCCATGTGGCCAAAATCTTTGCGCCGGAAACGTTCGATGACGTGCAAGGCTTGGGTGGAAGGTTTGCCTAACTGATCCAGCCACGCTTTGCCGTTAAAGCCGCGCGAATCCACCACCAGCGTGTCGCCGTCCCATTTACCGGTGGAGTAGCCCATCCAGGTGGGGTTCACATCCCGCTCCAGTTCACGGCC
>DATHNM010000077.1:0-5120 GCA_035486095.1 Bryobacteraceae bacterium | reverse complement strand
ATGGCTATTGCGTCCACACGGACAAATGCACGGTGCGCGATCCGCTGCAGAAGGTTCACGAAGGAATCCTGCGGCTTTTGGCGAGCATCAGCATCTCAGATATGTCCGTGGATTCGAAAGCAGAATCCAAAATGGAAGACGATGTGGCGAAGCACGCGGATCGTTTGTACGACCTGGCGATAACGCCGCCGATGTAAATAGGGCGATGTAAATAGGGCGATGTGAAAAAGGAAGAGATATGAAACTGCCAATCTACATGGACTATCACGCGACCACGCCGATGGATCCTCGCGTGTTCGAGGCGATGAAGCCGTATTTCCTTCAGACCTTCGGCAACGCCGCCAGCCGCAATCACAGCTTCGGATGGGAAGCCGAGGAAGCGGTTGAGAAATCGCGCAAGCAGATCGCGGGCCTGATCGGCGCCACCGCCAAGGAAATCGTGTTCACCAGCGGCGCCACCGAATCGAACAATCTTGCCTTGAAGGGCGTGGCTGAGATGTACGCCGAGAAGGGCAATCACATCATCACGGCGGCCACCGAGCACAAAGCGATTCTGGATACCTGCAAGCGGCTGGAAAAGCATGGCATACGCGTGACCTATCTGCCGGTTCAGACCAATGGTCTGGTGGATCTGGAACAGTTGCAGGCGGCCATTACGGACAAGACGATTCTGATCAGCATCATGTACGCCAACAACGAAATCGGCGTGATCCAGCCGATTGCGGAACTGGGCAAGATCGCCAAATCGAAAGGCGTGCTGCTGCACACCGATGCGACGCAGGCGGTGGGTAAGATTCCGGTGAATGTGATCAAAGACAATGTGGACCTGATGTCGCTCAGCGGGCACAAAATGTACGGACCCAAGGGCGTAGGCGCGTTGTATGTCCGGCGCAAGAGTCCGCGCGTTCAGATCACCGCGCAGATGGATGGCGGCGGGCACGAGCGCGGCATGCGTTCGGGAACGTTAAATGTGCCCGGCATCGTTGGATTGGGCGAAGCGTGCGCGCTGTGCCAGGCGGAAATGCCGGAAGAAGCCAAGCGCATGGCTTTCTTGCGCGACAAGCTGATGCACAAGTTGCAATCGGCGCTGGATGAAACTTATATCAACGGCACCCTGGAACACCGCTTGCCGAACAATCTAAACATCAGCTTCGCTTACGTGGAAGGCGAATCGCTGTTGATGGGCATCAACGACATCGCGGTATCCAGCGGATCGGCCTGCACTTCGGCTACGCTGGAACCTAGCTACGTTTTGAAGGCATTGGGCGCCGGGGACGATCTGGCGCACTCCTCCATTCGGTTTGGGCTGGGCCGCTTCAACACCGAAGAGGAAGTGGACTACGTGGCGGCCAAGGTGATCGACGTGGTGCAGAAGCTTCGCGAATTATCGCCGCTCTATGAGATGGCGAAAGAGGGCATCGATTTATCGAAGGTCCAGTGGGCCGCGCATTAAGATTAGGACAGAAGAGGAAACCAACATGGCTTATTCCGACAAAGTAATCGACCACTACAATAACCCCCGCAACGTCGGCTCGATGGATAAGAGCGATCCGAACGTGGGCACCGGCATGGTAGGCGCGCCGGAATGCGGCGACGTGATGAAGCTGCAGGTGAAGGTGAACCCTGAGACCGGCATCATCGAAGACGCCAAGTTCAAAACGTTCGGCTGCGGCAGCGCAATCGCCAGTTCGTCGCTGGCAACCGAGTGGCTGCGCGGCAAGACGGTGGATGAAGCGCTGGCGATCAAGAACACCGACATCGTCAACGAGCTGAGCCTGCCGCCCGTGAAGATTCACTGCTCGGTGCTGGCTGAGGACGCGATCAAGGCCGCTATCGGCGATTACAAGAAGAAGGCCGCCGGGCAGGGTGAAGCCGTTGGGGCCAGTGTCGCATCCAAGTAAGAGGGCGTTGCCAGGAGCGGCGACGCGGAGTTAGTAAGTGATGGTTACCGTAACACCCAAGGCCGTTTCGAAGATCCGCGAGCAATTCGCCAAGCATGGCGTCCAGGGTGGGCTGCGCCTGGGCGTGCTGGGCGGCGGCTGCAGCGGGCTGAGCTATCTGTTTAAGTTCGACGTGAAGCCGCGTCCCACCGACACGGTCTACGAATTTGAAGACGTGAAGGTCTTCGTCGACCCCAAGAGCATGCTCTATCTGAACGGCATGACGCTGGATTGGAAGGACTCGCTCATTCATTCCGGCTTCGAATTCGATAATCCGAACGCGAAGAAAAGCTGCGGCTGCGGAACGTCTTTTTCGGCGTGACGGACTACTACGCCCTGATCGGTGTTCCGCGCGGGTTGAACCTGTCGCTGGACGCGCTGCAGCAGCGCTACTACGAACTGAGCCGGAAGCTGCATCCGGATCGTTTCATGCAAAAGCCCGAGGCCGAGCGGCAGCGGGCCCTGGACATGTCTTCGGCGCTGAACGATGCCTACCGCACGCTGAAGGATCCAATCAAACGCGCGCAGTACCTGCTGGCGCTCGAAGGGTTCGATATCGGTGAGCAGCGCTCGAAAGACGTGCCGCCGGAGCTGCTGGAAGAGGTCTTCGAACTGAACATGGCTCTGGAAGAGATGCGGAGCGGCGACGATTCGGCGCGCCCACAACTGGAGCAGGCGGAGAAGAATTTCACGAATATGCTGGGTGAAAGCGATCGGCGATTGGTTGTTCTGTCTCAGCAATACGATGTGTCCCAGTCCCGCGACGTGCTGGGCGAAATCAGGAATCTTTTGAACCGCCGCAAGTACATACAGAACCTGGTGTCCGAAGTGGAACGCACCTTGACCCCCAATCCCCAACCAATGATCCCCAGCTAGCTATGGATATCGATTTCAGCGCCACAGGCCACATCGTCGGCATCGATCTCGGCACCACCAATAGCCTGGTGGCCTTTATGGACCTGACCGGGCCCCGGATCATTCCCGGCGCCGACGGCGACAAACTGGTCCCAAGCGTGGTTTCCATCGCGCCCAGCGGGGAGGCGGTGGTGGGCAATCCGGCGCGCGAGCTGTTGATCACGCAGCCCGAGCGCACGGTTTATTCGGTGAAGCGCCTGATGGGCCGCGGCCTTGAGGATGTAAAGGACGAACTGAAGCTCTTTCCGTTCCGTGTGGTGCCTGAAAGTGAACCAGGCAGCGATTCGGTGATTCAACTTCGGCTGGGCGATCGCACTTACACGCCTCCTGAAATTTCGGCGATGGTGCTGCGCCAGTTGAAGCAGAATGCCGAGGATTATTTCGGCGCCGCCGTGGACAAGGCGGTGATCACGGTTCCGGCCTACTTTAACGACGCGCAGCGCCAGGCCACCAAGGACGCCGGGCGCATCGCGGGTCTGGAAGTTCTGCGCCTGGTGAATGAGCCCACCGCCGCGGCGCTGGCCTACGGGCTGGATAAGCGCGAGAACGGCATCGTCGCGGTATACGATCTGGGCGGCGGCACGTTCGACATATCCATTCTCAAATTGCACGACGGAATCTTCGAGGTGCTGGCGACCAATGGCGACACGCACCTGGGCGGAGACGATATCGACAATCTGCTGCTGCGCATCGCTCTGGAAGACGTCTCAAGCGAATGGGGCGAAGATTTGTCCAGCGATAGCGAAGGCGTGCAGCGCCTGCGGCGCGCCGTGATCCAGGCCAAGGAGCGGCTGTCGTTTGTGCCCGCCGCGGTTATCGAACTGGAGTATCACGGCAAGAAATATCAGCGCGAAATCACGCGTGAACTATTCGATAAGCTGATCACGCCCATCGTCGATCGCACGCTCGGCCCGTGCCGCAACTGCATCCAGGACGCCGGCGTGGCCGTGGATCAAATCGACGAAGTGGTGATGGTGGGCGGGTCGACGCGCATCCCGCTGGTGCGTTCGGCGGTTGAAAGCCTGTTCCGGAGTAAGCCGCACACCGAACTGAATCCGGACGAAGTGGTCGCGCTGGGCGCGGCGGTGCAGGCCGCCATCTTGTCGGGCGCGGTGGACAACAAACTGCTGCTCGATGTGACGCCGCTATCGCTCGGGATCGAAACCATGGGCGGCGTGGTGTCCAAGCTTATCCATCGCAATTCCACTATTCCGGCCAGCGCCACTGAAAACTTCACCACCGGCGTGGACGGGCAGACCAATGTGCTGATTCACGTGGTCCAGGGCGAGCGCGAACTGGTAAAGGACAATCGCAGCCTGGCGCGCTTCGATTTGAAAGGCATAGATCCGGTGCAGGCCGGAATGGCGCGCATCGAAGTGCGTTTCCTGATTGACGCCAACGGAATTCTGAGCGTTACCGCGCGCGATCAGAGGACGGGCAGGGAACATAGCGTCGAGGTGAAACCGTCCTATGGCCTGACGGACGAGCAGGTGGAGAAGATGATCCAGGAATCCTTCGAACAGGCCGAGCAGGATATGTCAGCTCGACAAGTGCGGGAACAGCGGGTAGAGGCCGACGCGATTCTGCTGGCCGTGGAGAAAGCTCGCAAACACGACGCGTACTTCGAACTGACCGAAGAAGAGCGCGCCGCCATCGACAAAAGCATCAATGAACTGCTGTTGGTTTACAACACGGACGATCATCACCTGATCGCGGCCAAGATCGAGGAAGTGAACCAGGCGACCATGAAACTGGCCGAGAACATGATGAATACGGCCGTTCGCGGCGCCCTAAAAGGAACCAAAATCTAATGCCTGGACTCACCTGGGAGCATACCGAAAACATCGCGCTGGCACTGCACGAGAAATTCCCAGACCTGGACCCGACGCACATCCGCTATACCGACCTGCATCAGTGGATCACGGAGCTGGCCGATTTCAAGGACGATCCCAAGGCGTCGACCGAAGGCAAGCTGGAGGCCATTCAAATGGCGTGGCTCGAAGAATACCAGGATAGTCAGGAATAGCGGGGTCATAGTGAGGATACCGGTTTCTTTTTGAAGCACCTTACTATGCCATGGGAGATCGCCGCGTACAAGGTGGCCTGGAGTCCAAAAAGCAGCAGGAACAGAACAGGCATATTGTCATCAAAAAATGCAGGCGCTAGCCGACACACTCCTACCACCATGTACCAACTCGGAAGATGCGTCCATTGGAGGAAATCTGCGTTTGGAGGCACTAAACACTATCGCTTCGATCCCCACAG
>DATHNM010000076.1:0-2584 GCA_035486095.1 Bryobacteraceae bacterium | reverse complement strand
AATGTGCCTCCACCCCCAATCCCCAACCCCAAATCCCAGCGGTAAGCGCGATAGCGCGCGCCGCCTAACATGCTAACCACCGACATTCTGTCCTGGAAAAAGCTCTCTGAGCGCCAGCAGAAGCCTGTTCATCTGATCCTTTTCATCACCGATCATTGCAACGCCAAGTGCGGCACCTGCTTCTACTGGCAGAACCTGAATCAGGGCGAGGCGCTGCAACCCGAACATATTCAAAAGATTTCAGAGGCCATGGGCGAGCTGGTGTGGCTGGATATCTCCGGTGGCGAGCCGTTCCTGCGCAAGGATATCGATCAAATCTGCCATCGCTTCCTCGATCACAATCAGGCCAAGTTCATCAACATTCCCACTAACGCGCTGCAAACCGACGTGATCCGGAAATCGGTGGAGGGCATCCTCGCCAGCCCCAACAAGTTCCGCCTCAACATCGCCATTTCGCTGGATGGCATCGGCGAAGTTCATGACCGGATCCGTGGCGTTCCCGGCAATTACAAGCGCGCGCTGGCCACCATGGAGGCGCTACGCGAAATTCGCACGCGCGATAAGCGCCTGTCGCTGAGCGTGGTCTCCACCGTCATGAGCAGCAATATTGAGGACATCAAGCAGCTGCTGCATCTGGGCGTCACCGAGTGGGATCTGGATTATCATTCGCTCAACATCCTGCGCGGCAAATGGATGGATGCCACGCTTTCGGCGCCCTCGCCCGAACAATACGCGGAAGTCTCCAAGCTTCAGTTACAACTCTGCCGGCGTTATTTCCACGGCCGCTGGGGAGGCATCGGCGGATGGACCGCCACGGTGGGCCGCTACATGCTAAACCGCTATTACATGCAGGAAATGCAGGGGCATCCAAAGAACATCTCCTGCAATGCGGGCGACGTAAGCTGCGTCATCGACGCCAATGGCGATGTCTCTTTCTGCGAACTGCTCAAGCCGGTGGGAAATCTCAAGGCCTATAATTGGGATTTCAACCGTCTCTGGCACGATTTTCAAGCCGTCCAGCTTCGCCAGAAGGTGCAAAGCGGCTGCCACTGTACACACGAATGCTTCCAGACCAAAAATCTGATCTTCTCTCCCTGGCGCCTGGTGTAGGGACCGCGCGTGTTTAAACCGAAGTTCAAAAAGCTGGTCCAGCCGCTGGTTCCTTCCTTCGTGATGCGCTGGGTGGATCCATTTCATACCGAACTTCTGGAACACCTCACCGAGGCCGCTCGCAAGCTGCCCGCCGGCGCCCACGTCCTGGATGCCGGGGCCGGCGAATGCCCGCACGCCCCGCTGTTTGCCCACACCCGCTACGTCCGCTTGGATCGCGGCATCGGCGACAAAACCTGGGATTACACGAAAATCGAGGTCCTGGGCGATATCTCCGAGCTACCGTTCTGCGATAACGCCTTCGACGCCGTCATCAACATACAGGTGCTGGAACACTTGAAGGAACCGAGCATCGGCATCAACGAAATGGCCCGCGTGCTGAAGCCCGGCGGCGAATTGATCCTCACCACCGTGCAATGCTGGGAGATTCATCAGCATCCCAACGATTTCTTCCGTTACACCCGCTACGGGCTCACCTACTTATTTGATAAGGCAGGCCTCGAAAGCCGCGTCCAGGCTCTGGGTGGATTGTTCTGGCTTATCGGCTTCCGTTTGATGGCCATCCTGGGGTATTTCCAGCGCAGCTGGCGCTGGCTGATCTTCGCGGTGCTGGCGCCTATCTTCGGCTTCGCCATCCCCGTGGTGTGTTATTTCCTCGATCCGGTGGACCGCCGCCGCGATTACACGCTGGGCTACTTTTGCTGGTGTCGTAAACCTTGACGAGCTCCTTGATCATCATTACTCTCAATCGTGCCGCTCTTCTGCAGCGCACGCTCGAAGGTCTCGCTCGCCAGTCCCGCCAGATCGATGAGATTATCGTCATAGACAACGGCCCAACTTCGGACACTGAGCGCGTTGTGGCTTCCTTCGCCGCCCGCTATGTTCCCGAACCGCGCCGCGGCTATGGATACGCGCGCAATCGTGGATTGGCCGAAGCTCAAGGGGCCGTTATTTACTTCCTGGACGACGATTGTGTCCCGGAACCAGACTGGTCAGATGTACTGTGGAACGCGCTCGATTCAGGCGACGCCGATCTCGCCAGCGGCTCCCGCACTCCAGGTCAGCCGGGTCTGGCGGCGCGGCTGGAATATCTTTCCACCGATGGGCCCGTTTTATCGCCAGGGCTTGCTGCCGGCCCCGCGCGGCATCTGTCCACTTCAAATCTCATCCTGCGGCGCGACGTGGTGGCCAAAGTGGGCTGCTTCGATACGGCGCTCACCATGTGCGAAGACCGGGACTTCACCACGCGCGCGCGCAAGCTTGGCTTCCGTCTGCGCTACCAACCCCAGGCCCGGGTCACCCACTATCCCGCCATCTTTCGGATTTCCGATTACCTGGGGAAGATGCGGCACTACGGCACTGGAACATCGCAATACTTCCGCCGCTGGCGCGAAGAGGAGCCTTTGGCGCGGCTGTTTCCGGCCAGTCCAGCCTTGCGTTTGCTGCTGCTGCCTGCCCTGGCCGCTGCCGGGAC
>DATHNM010000075.1:0-5700 GCA_035486095.1 Bryobacteraceae bacterium | reverse complement strand
CCTGCAGCTTGGCTTTAAAATGGCCGGGCTCGGTGAGTTCCAGCACCCGCTCCTTGGGCGTTGGAAATAAAACGTCGTAGTTTTCAATCTTCGCGTCCCATCCCCACTCCTTGAACTTCGCCAGCATCCATTCGGCGTTGTCTTTGTCGTAAGGCGAACCAACGTGGTGCGGATGAGCGGAAAGCCGCTGCATGTATTGGCGCAGGTTGGCGCGGTCGGGAATTGCGCGGAATTGATTCTCCAGGTCGCGCTCGGTGCGGGCCGATTCGGCGGAGAAGCCTGCTAAGGCGGGCGCATCGGCCGGCATGATGGGCGCGGCGGCTAAAAAAACGCAGAGTGGCGCAGTCAGAAATCTTCGCGACAACGCGGGATAGTGCATGGGCCGTGAGCCTCCGGTAGCAGTGGGATTAAACAGGTCGGAAACGTGGCGCCTGGTTACCCGTTACTGGTGACCAGTATTGGGTAACCATATTGTACTTCCAGCTCCGGGTAATCAGTATCCCAGCTTGAGCATGCCCTGTTGCACGCCGTTTACACTGCCCTTCATCAACCAATCCGCCGAGGCCTTAAACAGGAGCACGTGATTCTTCTCCCACATCGCGTTGTGCGAAGAGCATGCCAGGTCGATGAAGACTTTCCGCTCGGCGCCCAGGTCGGCGTATAGATCGCGAACCCGGTCCGGCGGAACCTGGCGGTCGTATTGCCCCGTCACCATCAACGTGGGTGTTTTGTTCTTGCTGACCACGTCCAAATTCCAACCCCAGGAAGTGACTTGCGGGGCGCGCCGCACACCCGTTCCCCACGTCGCTCCCACTGGATCGGAAGCCATCATTTGTTCCCACACAGAATCGCTGGCGGCCGGCTCCACTTGATCGCGGCATTCGGTCTGACGCGCCCAATTGGCAACGAACTCGTCGTGGGATTGCGTGGTCATGGTGGTTCCATCGGCCGGCAACTGCGCGGGCGGACCGGAAGGGCCGGTGCGATTGTACGCCGGAGCCAGCAACACCAACTGGCTGATTTGTTCGGGATGGCGCGCGGTGTAGCCCGCGGCGCGCGGCCCACCAAGGGACCACGCCACCAGGCTCACCTTCTCCACGTGCCGCAGCGCATGCAAGTAATCGATTACCGCGCCCAGATCGTTCCAGTCCGATGCGATGGTGGTCAATGGATGCGGATAGCTGGGTGAACAGGGCGCTGGGAGAAGGCCGGGAATAAAGCCGGTCTGTTGATCGTGCGAGACGTTGCACGGGTCGTTCATCGGCGCAGGCCGGGTGGATCGCCCGTAGCCCGTCATGTCCATCGAAAACGTATCGAACCCGGCGTGCGCCAGATAAGCCATCCAACTGTAGTCTTGATAGGGCACGTCGAAGGAAACTTCAGCCGGCGTGCCGGCGCCGTGGACAAACAGCGCCACCCGATCCGACGCGGGTCCCCGCAGCGCCACTCCCGCCTGCACCACTTCGCGCACGTAGATCTGCGCTGTCTGGCCTGCAATTGCCGGCACGGTGGAATGAACACGAACAAAGTGATCCACTCGCAGCAGCCGCGCGCTATCGTCGGCGAAGCACAACTGGGCCAGCAACAAAGCTGCCAGAAACATTGGGTAGCAAGCTGTTTTCCGCATCCGTATCAGTATACGGCAGTCTAATCGCGGCTAATCGGACTTACTGGACACCGGCGCCCGCGGCCGCCGCGCTGGCAGCGTAATAACGCTTCACGATGGGCGGCATTTTCACCACTTCAACTGGCCGAACGCTTGCCGCTTGCTCCAAACGGCGCTCGATGCAAGCCCTCATCCCGTGCTCCACGGCGGTGGCAAACGCGCTCAGAACAATGGAGCTGGTATCAGTGCTCACGTCGTGAAAGAAGCCCACATTCCGAGCCTCGGCCAGCGGGATTCGCAGTTCCCACAAATGCGTGGAACTGCCGCGCTGGAAGTCTTCGAACACCAGCCCTTCGAAGTTCATGCGGACGCCCTGGAACCCAAACTCGCGGCTGCCAGAACGGATTCGTATCCAGCACTCTTCAATGCCGGTGGCACGCGCCAGTCCTTTTTCGAACTCGGCCAGCCGGGTTTCGAAATCGATGATGCGACGGAATCCGCCTTGGAGGAACATGCGGCCGGCCATGGCGAATTCGGTATAGTTCAACTGCTGAATGGCCATCCAGGCGGCCGCGCCAAAAACCAGCACGATCAGGCCGCTGAACTGATTGCGGAGAGAAGTGGCAATCAGCGAGAGCAGCGCCACCACACCACAGAATCCGTAGATGGTGAGGACCGCTCCGCGCGGGCTGAAGCCACGTTCCAGCAGCTTGTGGTGGATATGTCCGCGATCGGCTTCGAAAATCGGACGATTTCGCAGATAGCGGCGGGCGATGGAGAGCGCCACTTCCAACAGAGGAATCGACACCGCCAGCAGGGGCACGGTGAGCGCCGCCAGGGTAACCGATTTCTCGCTCCACAATGCGCCATAGCAACCCAGCAAAAAGCCGATCAGCAGGCTGCCGCTGTCGCCCAAAAAGACCGACGCTCCATGAAAGTTGTAGCGCAGGAACCCGAGCAGGCATCCGGCCAGCGGCATGGTGGCCAGTGCCAGCGGCAAGTTGCCCTGTGTGAGCGCGGCGATCAGCATGGTCACCGTGGCCAGCAAGCCCACGCCCGCCGCCAGGCCATCCATCCCGTCGATGAGATTAAACGCGTTGGTACAGCCCACCAGCCAGATCACGGTCAGCGCAAATTCCAATCCGGGCCAGGCCGGCAGGCCATGCAGGATGTGAATATCCACGCGAATTCCAGCCGCATAAGCCAATATTGCGGCACCGGCAATCCCCATTAACTTTTTCCAGGCGCTTAGACACAGCCGGTCGTCCAATACTCCGGTGGCAAACACCACGGAGCCCGCCAGCACCAGATGCAGGATGTGTGGAAGCGCGCGGTGCAAAACGTATGTGTAACTGAACGGCAGCGCCAATGCGATGGCGAACGTTAAGACATAAGCCAGGACAATCGCGATTCCGCCCACGCGCGGAACGGCCGTCGCGTGCTTTTTGCGGCCGCCATCGGGATGGTCCAAGAAGCCAAATTTTCCGACGCGATCCCGGACGATCGGGGTCAGGATGAGCGCGAGAAGAACAGAAACAGCTCCCAAAGTCAAAATGAGAAACATTAATTTGCCCTTTTCATCAACAAATTTAGTGGGAATTCGCCCAGGCACACGTCTCGTATCATGTCCGATCTCCTGGTGTTCCCCCTGGTATCTAATTCAAATTGAGGCCGCTTTGTGAAGGCTCACGGTGAGCGGTAGTGGGCCTACTTTCCCGCGCCGATTGGCAGCCGAAAGTACCCACTACGCATTCTCTGATCACCGACGCTCATAGCCTCAAGACAGCCCGGATGTCACAGCCCGAATTTTCGTCGCGCGATTGGCAACAGGGCCAAAAGTCCCAGGCACAAAATCGCCGAGGATGGCTCGGGAACCTGATTCATCGAGAGGTTTGATATCACGAACTGGTCATCGTTGTAATCGAGATCCGAGCCCTGGGAAAGGGATAGATCCTCCATGCCGACGAAGGTCCCCGCGGGAATAGTCGGAATGGCCGTGCTGCCGGTAGCAGTATAGGGAGTAATGTAAGCGTGGTTGATTCCATCCGCGCTCACCGTGGGATCGGAAGAGAGCAGTGTGCCGGTGGTCATGTTCTCCAGGTTGAAGACCAGAACGTCGCCGGCATTCACCATGCCGAAGTCTTCCATGCTTCCCACCGTCGTGGTTTGGTTGGTTAGCGCAAAAGCCGTGCACGTACCGAGCGTAACGTCGCACATTTGAATCGCATCCGTGTCGGCGGCGCTGAAGCCGTAGAAGTAGGCATCCACGTCACCGGTTTGAGCTGCGAATAAAGGAACTGTGGGAGCAATCGTCCCGGCATTGGGGTAAGGAATAATGTCTCCCCGAGCCAGGAAACCAGCGGAAATGAGGAACGTCAGAGCGAGCGGTGTTTTCATTATTAACCGGCCCTCCTTCAAGGTACCAGTATTACTATTACCTTTAGTTTGGGGGACGTCAATACGGATTAGGTACCACAGTACTAGAGTGATATGCCATCTTTGTAAACCTACTATATAGTTGATTATAAACAAGATATGCGGAGTTAACTAGAACTATCCCCCTCCGGGGTACGGGGGTCGGGGTAATCCTGAGCCAATAAAAAATGCCTTAGCTCTTGTAGTGTCTTGAGGTGAGGTGAACGAAAAGTACTAGAGGAAACCGGAACCCGTTACCACTGCGTCGAACCCCTTGAGTGGAGGCCCAATCGAAGATGCCGAAGGCGGTGGGGGAAGCGCAGGGCAAGATCAGCGGGCGGATCATCATCGAGCAGCTCATTCGAAACATGGAACTGGGGCAGTTCGAGATGGGCTACAGCGTCCTGGCCCCGTGCATTTTCAGCCTCTATTTGCACCCTGACGATTACACGCGGCTCACCGGAGTGTTCGATCTGATCCGGGAAGACGCCAAGAAAGCGCTGGCGGGGCGGCTGGCGCAGTTGAACGCCAAGCCCCTGGGAATCGGCGTATTACGCGGCGTGAAGGATCGCAAACCCTACAAGATCGCGTGTAAAGACTGGGCCTTCGAGTTCTTTCCCGATTCGGAAGGCGCGGTGCCGGTGGGCGATGTTGAGATTCATTCTGAACTGAACGAAACGCCGCAGCCGGGCTATCACGGGACCAAGACCACGCTGCTGGATCGCGAGCCGAGCGTCGGTGGAATCACGGGCCGTGCCGGCGGCGTGCGAGCCGAGACCCGGCAATCCGGCGATCGAATCTATGCCGAGATCCGCTATGAAGACGACTCTGGCCCCCAGCTTTACCTGATGGCCCAGGACGAGATCAGCGTGGGCCGCGGCGGCGATGGCGCGCAGGTGAGCCTGGCGCTTTATACCAATGACGAAGTCTCACGCGAACACCTGCGCGTGCGCCGCGATGCCGTACAGAAGCGCTTCGTGATCGTCGACAAAAGCATGAACGGCACCTGGCTGAATGGCAAGCGGCTGGCGCGCGGCGTGGAGGAAACGCTTCCGCCCAAGGCGCAGATCAGCGTGGGGGAAGTGATTACGCTGCACTTTGAAGCGCGGGCCCAGGACGCTCCCAAATGATCCGCGTTCCTTACATCGCGCACATTCCTTTTGTGCTGTTGTTCCTGGGATTCGCGCTGTGCTTTGTGCTGACGCGCGTGGTGTCCCGCCGCCGGTAACCATGGCAAAGATTCTCGAGTGGCGATCGGCAACATCCAGCGACCCCGGGCGCATGCGCGCGGAAAATCAGGATCGGGCGCACGCCGACGATAGCCTGGGGATGTTTCTGGTTGTAGATGGGCTGGGTGGGCACGCCGCCGGCGAGAAGGCCGCCGAAACGGCGGTCGAAAGCATTCGCGAGGAGATGACCCGGCCGCATGCCGATGCGCGGGAACAAATCCGCCGCGCCATAACAGCGGCCAACAATCGCATCTTCGAAGACGCCGCAGACAACGAAATGTGGCGCGGCATGGCATGCGTACTGACGCTGGCCATGATCGCCGATGACAAGGTGATCGTGGGGCACGTGGGCGATTCTCGCCTTTACCTCACCTGGAATGGATCGATCAGAAAACTTACCTCCGACCATTCCCCGGTTGGCGAGCGCGAAGACGCGGGCGAAATCAATGA
>DATHNM010000074.1:0-3506 GCA_035486095.1 Bryobacteraceae bacterium | reverse complement strand
TTGCTGTTTCTGGCGCTGGCTTGGTTTGCTTTCACCCAGAGCCCCGCACCCGCGAAGCTCACGGTTAACAAGGTGAAGGACGATTTGTACGAGATCGAAGGCGATGGAGGCAATGTCGCGGTGTACATCACCGACGAGGGCGTCATCCTGATCGACGACAAATTCGATCGGGATCACCAAAACATAGTGGATCAGGTGAAGAGCGTGACCAACCAGCCGATCAAGTACGTGATCAATACTCACTATCACCAGGATCACAGCGGCGGGAACGCGCAGTTTTTGCCGACGGCGGAGGTTATCTCCACTGCCATGGCGCGCACCAACATCGTGGAGCACAAGCAGCAGGGGAACGTCCAGCCTCCTGCCGTGAGCCCCGCGCGTATTACGTTCACCACGGAAGCGGAAGTGAATCTGGGCGGCAAGCAGGTGCGGGCGATTTATATGGGCCGCGGCCACACCAATGGCGATGCCGTCATTTACTTCCCGGCAATTCGCGTGCTTCATACCGGCGATCTGATGGCGGGCGCCAGTCCGCTCATCGACTATAACGGCGGCGGCAGCGTGGTGGAGTGGACCAAGACGCTGGACAACGCGTTGAAGCTGGATTTCGACACCGTAATTCCGGGCCATGGCGCAATCACCAACAAAGCCGGGCTGCAGACATATCGCGACAATGTAGAGAAAATGCGCACGCGCGTGAGCGGTCTGATCCACGAAGGCAAGGGCCAGGCCGAAGTGGCGAAATTCATGGAGACCGAGTACAAATGGGCGCCCGGCAGCATACAGCAGCAGTGGAGCGTCCCGGGAATGTTTCAGGAATTGAAGTAGGCCCGGAAGAACTTGATAAACATGGATGCGGCCATGGACAGGCCGACCAGGATGACGATGCGCCGCACCGTGGGACCACCCAGCCGGCGCGCGATGAGCGCCCCGCCGTACCCGCCGATGATGGCGCCGATCACCATCACCACAAACTCAGGCCAGTAGACCATGCGCGCCCAGATGAAATAAAGAGCCGCGACGCCGTTTACGCTGGCGCCCAGCAGCGCCTTTAATCCGTTCATCTGATGGATATCGGTGAGGCCCAGCACGCTGAGCGCCGCCAGCATCAGGATGCCGATTCCCGCGCCAAAGTAGCCGCCATACAACGCCACGAAAAGCTGGAAGGTCATTGCGCCAATCAGCCAGCGCGTGGATTTGTGAGACTCCGGATGCGAGATCTTCAGCCGCTTCTGGATGGGCTCCTGAACCATGAATAGCAGCGTGGCGAAGAGAATCAGGAAAGGCACCAGCGCATCGAAAACCGCTGGCGGCGTGCGGTTGAGCAACAATGCACCCAGAATTCCGCCGGCGATGCTGGGGAAAACCAGCGCCAGCATGCGCGGGCTGGATGAGCTGAGATCCTGGCGGTAGCCCCAGATGGTTCCCACGGTGCCGGGCCAAATGGCCACCGTGCTGGTGGCGTTCGCGTTGATGGAGGGCAGCCCTAGCCAGATCAGAGTGGGGAACGTGAGCAGCGTGCCGCCGCCGGCCACGGAATTGATGGCTCCGGCGACAAAAGCGGCGCCGAACGCCACCAAGGCTTGCCAGGAATCCACTTTGAGAAATGTTATAAGGGAAAACATGCGTCAGAAATTCAGCCTAACATCCGCCGAAGCACACGCCATCGTGACGGCCGCCAAGTTGGAAGCGGTGAAGAACAATTGGAAGGTAAGCATCGCGGTAGTGGACGAAGGCGGCTATCTGCTGCATCTTGAGCGCATGGACGGGGCCACGCTGCCCAGCCCCGAAATTGCGACCCTGAAAGCTCGCACGGCGGCGCTCTCGCGGGTTCCAACCAAATTTCTGGAAGACGTGACCAAGGAGCGCACAGCCACGTTAATGTTTCCGGGCCGGCTGCCGGTGCAGGGCGGCGTTCCCATTGTGTATGAGGGCGAATGCGTGGGCGCGGTGGGCGTTTCTGGCGTCAAATCACCGGAAGACGAACAAATTGCGACTGCTGGTTTATCGTCGTTGGCCGCCAACTAGCTGTTTTACTTCTTCTCAAGCGCGTTCAGCAGCGGAATATCTTTCGCCGGCTTGGCCTTGGGCATGGTCTGCAAGTATGCGTGGATGTCCGTCAGCTCCTGATCGGTGATCACTTTGTCGGTGTATGCGGGCATGGCGCCGGCTGGAGCGCGGACGTAACGGATCAGCCCCTGCGCGTTCAAGCCGATGGTCGCGATGCGCGCGCCGGCCGCGCCCCCTTGTCCGCCATAACCATGGCATTCGTAACAGCCGTCCCTTAGAAAAAGCTTCTTACCGTTGGCCGCGTCTCCGGCCGGCGTCTGCGCCAGTAATGTTGCGGCGGATAATGCCGCTGCGAAAAAGAGATGCTTCATGGTTACCTCGGCTGGGTGACAACGTCGATCATCGCAGGCTCGCCCTTTTTCACTACCTCGATGGCGCGTTTAATGGCCGGTCCCAGATCGTTGGGATTGTCGATGGGCCCTTCGCTGAACATCCCATAAGCCTTGGCCATCATTGCGTAGTCGATATTGGGGTCGGTAATCGCGGTGCCAATCCAGGCCCGTTCCACGCCACGGCGAGCGCGGGCGGCCATGTCTTCCACGTACATCAATTCCTGGTGATAGGCGCGATTGTTGTGCATGATGTTCAGCATCGGGATGCGATGATGCGCGGCCGTCCACAGCACGCCCGGCGCGTAGTTCAGATCGCCGTCGCATTGGATGTTGACGCTGATGCGTCCGTGCTTCTTGTTGGCCAGCGCCGCGCCAACAGCTGCCGGAGCGCCGTAGCCCACACCGTAGGCGCCGTGCCCGCCGATGAAGTGATAGGGCTTGTCGAAATCCCATAGACGGCCCGGCCAGTTGGAGACGAAGGTGAGATCGGAAACCAGAGACCAATCCTCGCTCTTGATCTGGTTCCACAGCTCGGCGGCCATGCGCGCGGTGGAAACCGGGCTGGCATCCCAGGCCCAGGCAGCCTGTTCGATATCGCGCTCGCGATTGCGCTTGCTTACTTCAGCCAGTTTGGCGCCGCGCTGCTGCAAGGCGGCCTTGCGATCCGAAGTAATCAGCTTGCGGCATTCCTCAATCAACAGCGGCAGCGTGGCTTGCGCATCCGCCGCGATGGCCAGGCTCACTTCGTCGTAGCGTCCGAAATCCTGATAATTGCTCTTCCCGAAAAGATCGCCCGCAAAAATCGTAATTACCTTGGCGTCGGTCTTGGTGATGCGTTTGGCTTCCATGCCCATGCGGTTCACCGGGGTCTGGGAGTGAGTGACGAACCACATGTCGGGCACTTCCAGGCCCAACACCACGTCGGCCGACGCAACGTTTCCGGCACCGTAGAGCGGATGCGTGGTGGGGAAATTCATGCGGAAGTGGCGATCGAGGACAGGCGCTTGCAGCGTCTCAGCCAGTTGGATCATCAGATCGATGCCTTCCGGAGTGCGCGCCACTCGCCCGGCGATGATTACCGGATTTTCGGCCTCCACCAGCATT
>DATHNM010000073.1:0-6362 GCA_035486095.1 Bryobacteraceae bacterium | reverse complement strand
CGCATCGGGAGGAAGCAAGGCTTCCAGCGCTTTTCGAAACGGCGCGCCGGCTGAAACAAATACCAGCCCCGGCGTCAGGATGTCGAAGATCAGGCGCAGCTTGCCGAAATCGGAGGAAACCAGCGAATAGGCCGGCGAGATGGGCGCAAAAGGAATACCCGCGTACATTGCGCCCAAACCTAGCGCGGCATGTTCGATGTCGTTGCCCGAGAGTATTGCGATGGGCCGTTCAGCGGATAACGGCCGCTCAAGCAGCGCTTGCGCCACGTTGCGGGCCGATGCGCGCATCTGCCCGTAGGTCGCTGTCCGCCATTCTCCGTTTCGATCCCGTTCACCCAGGAAAATTCGATCGGGAGCGTGCGCGGCCCAATGATCCAGCCGTTCGGTCAGTTTGTCCGGATAAGGGCCAAGCGGAAGCACCGGCCGCACCACCAGCGAACCGTCGGGCCGGGTGGAACATTCCACGTCGGCCGGTGGAAAACGCACCTGGCGCACTGGTGCCGAGAGATATCGTTTACCGCTGGGAGCCGAGGTCATTTAAGCCACGACTAAGGCATGCTCGCGCGCCGCATCATAAGACGCGAACGTCTGGCCTTGATCGGCCAGCTTGTTCAACAGCGCCGCAGGCTCCCAAAATTCACCATGTTTCGCGTGGAATTCGGCGATACGGTCCCGAACATTCTTCAAGCCGACGGTGTCGGCATACCACATGGGTCCGCCGCGATAAGCCGGGAAACCGTAGCCAGAAAGATAGATGACATCGATGTCCGCGGCGCGCAGCGCGTAGCCTTCTTCCAGGATCTTCGCGCCCTCATTAATCATGATGTAGATGCAGCGCTCGATGATCTCTTGGTCGGAAATTTGCCGCCGCTCAATGCCCCCTTCGATAGCGGTTTTCTCGATGAGCGCGTGCACTTCAGGATCCGCGATGGGCTTGCGGTTTTCGTCGTAGCGATACCAGCCCGCGCTGGTTTTCTGCCCATAACGCCCCATGTGGAACAGCTTTTCGAGCACGATGGGCATACGCACGCCGGGCTTTTCCAGGTGCTTGTATTCCTGGCGGACACGATATGCCAGATCGATGCCGCCCATGTCGTCAACCGCGAAGATTCCCATGGCCATTCCGAAATTGGTCAGCGCGCGATCCACTTGCTCGGGCGTCGCGCCTTCTTCCACCAGGAACTGCGCCTCGCGCATGTAAGGCAGCATCATGCGATTGCCAACAAAGCCCCGGCAATTGCCCACCACCACGCCAACCTTGTTCAGCTTTTTGGCGAGCGCCAGCGCCGTGGCCACCACTTCCTTGCTGGTTGCCTGGCCGCGCACGATTTCCACCAGCCGCATCACATTGGCCGGGCTGAAGAAATGCAGACCGATCACCATGCCGGGCCGCGACGTCACGGAAGCAATTTCGTCGATATCCAGCGTCGAAGTGTTGGATGCCAGCACGCAATCCGGTTTGGCGATCTTGTCGATCTCAGCGAAGATGCGCTTCTTCAGGTCCATGCTTTCAAACGCCGCTTCGATGATTAAATCCGCCTGATCGAAACCGTCGTAGGTGAGCTGCGGCTGAATGAGCGCCATGCGCTGATCCATCACTTCCCTTGAAAAACGGCCTTTCTTAACGGAATTTTCGTAATTCTTGCGAATGGTGGCCAGGCCCTTATCCAGCGCCGCCTGTTCCACTTCCTTGATCCGCACCGAGATACCGGCATTGGCGCAAGCCATCGCGATGCCGCCGCCCATGGTTCCGGCGCCGATAATGGCGGCCTGGCGAACATTGTAGACAGTTGTTTCCTTGGGAATATCGGGGATCTTGGAAACGGCGCGCTCGGCGAAAAACGCGTGGATCAGAGCGCGCGCCTGCTCGGACGCGATGCACTCCTCGAAGATCTCGCGTTCTTTCTTGCAGCCTTCGTCGAACGGCAGGGTGACCGCGGCTTCGATGGCGTCCACCGCTTTCAGCGGCGCCAGCATGTTGCGGCGCGTCTTGCGGGCCTGATCGCGGCCGGCCGCAAAAATAGAAGCGTCCACGAATTCGGAGCCCAGTTTGTCGCTCATCTCGCGCGTCTTGCGCAACGCTCCGCCTTGTCCGGCGATCTCGCGAGCAAACGCCACGGCGCCAGAGAGCAGATCGCCTTCTATCACGCGATCGATCAAGCCCAGCTTCAAAGCCTCAGGCGCGCGGATCGGTTTGCCGGAAACGCATAGATCCACTGCCGCGGCCACGCCCACCAGGCGGGGTAAGCGCTGCGTGCCTTCGGCGCCGGGAATGATCCCCAGATTCACCTCGGGCTGGCCTATCTGCGCATCGGGCACTGCCACCCGGTAATGCCCGGCCATGGCGACTTCGTTGCCGCCGCCGAGCGCGGTTCCGTGAATGGCCATCACCACCGGCTTGCTCGAATCTTCAATGCGCGCCAGAATGTCGTGGAACTTAGGCGGCCCGCTTCCCCGCCCCGACGCGGCCAGTTCCAGTTCCTTGATGTCCGCTCCGGCGATGAAGGTTCTGCCGCCGCCAATGATGACGATGGCGCGCGCCGCCGCGTCTTTCTCCGCGGCATCCAAAGCGGCTACCAGGCCTTCGGGAACGCCAGGGCTGAGCGCGTTGACGGGCGGATTATTAATGGTGATCACTGCGACGCCATCCTGCGTCGTCAGGTTTACGAGTTTGTCCATAGTGGTAGAGCGAAGACTGTTTGCTTGCGCGCGCAGTTCTGAACCACAACCGTCAGGTGAGTGGCCGTATCGATTATACTGCGGCCGGGACCTTGATCAGCGATGCGCCGGGCACGCCGCTCAGGATGCTGGTGTCGGAAAGCGCCACTTCCACGTTGCGGCGGGTCATGCGGGAATGCTCGCGCGCCACAGCTTCGGCGCGGGTGCCTTGTCGCTGCTCAATAGCCTCCACGATGGAGCGATGATGCTCGTGGGAAACAGCATACATGTGCGGTGCGCGAGGCAGCTTGGAACGCACGTACAAAAGAGCGCTCGGTGACGCAAAGGGAACCGAGGTTACCTGCTGCAGAGTTCGCCGCAGCATGGAGCTCTTCGCCAAAGTCACGATTTCGGAATGAAAAGCTTCGTTCAAATCCAGGTAACGTGCATAAGAATCGATGTCGGGCTCCGCAAACTTGTCCGGATCGTCATTCTGCAGGATCATGGCGTCCATTTCGTCGCGATATTCGCGCAACTGCGTCAGTTCGCTATCGTGCTCCAGGCGCTCCGCGGCCAGCCGGGCTGCCGCGCCCTCCAATACACCCCGCGTTTCAATCGCGTCCCAAATGTCTTCCAGCGTGAAGGCGCGCACCACGAAGCCGCCGGTTGGCGATGCTTCCAGCAACCCTTCATGCGATAGACGGTCGAGAGCCAGGCGAATGGGTGTCCGCGATACACCTAAACGCGCCACCAAGGGAAGCTCGGAAATTCGTTCACCCGGTTGAAAATCACCCCGCAACAACATTCCCCGAAGGTTCAGTAGCGTGCGGCCCGTTTGGGAGACTTCCGAAGCACTTGTTTTGAATTTACTTTCGGTACTTTGCACTTACGCAATCCTCCTGGCCGATCTGATATTGCACCATGTTAGCACCCGGCCAATCTTGCATGCAAAGCACGAGTTTCGCCCGACCTGTGCAACTATTGCGCGGCGGCAACTGAAGTTTGATAGCTCAAGGTCTCTACCCAGCTTCCATTTCGCTTCACCCACACGCGCGTAACGTGCAGCGGCTTTCCGCGGTCGGGCTGGTGCTCGGAAATCATCAGAACCGCGCCGCCGAAATCGAACATACGCGCCGATAGCAGCGGCGTGGGGGCCACCCCGCCATTTTTCGCGTGGTCGAAATCTTCCATCCGGCCGCGCTTATCCGCCAGCTTATTGCTATTGGAACTGGCCGCCACAAACTCGTCAGCCACCATCACGGCGAAAGCCGCTGAATTACGCGCTACAGCCGCTGTCTCCAGTTTTGAATAGGCGGCAGTAACCTGCCGCTCGGTTTCACTCTTCGGTTGGTACGGCACAGTTTTGCAGGGATTCACGCAATCTTTTCCCGTGCCTGGCGCAAAGGTAGGCGGAGCTTCCAGCGCCATCAGTTCCTGATAGACAATGGCCTTCCAGCCTTCCGGACGCTGCACCCACACCCGTAGCACATGTGCTCGCCCCAGGTTGGCCTGCACCACGCCGAGTTCGCCGTAGTTGTATTGTTTGAGCACGGCATGCTCGCCCGCGCTCTTTAGCTGCGGCGGAACATCTTGAAGTACTTCCGCCCGGGTGCGGGTTTTCCCTTCAAAATCCGTCCAGATAAAATTGGCATCGAGCAGGTTTGCAAGCGCCGCTTTATCCGAGGTAGCTGCCGCATGCACGAAGGCCCCATCGCGGTCCAGCATGGAAGCGGCTGGAACCGTTCCAGCAAACAGAAGGCAGCTTAGGATATAGTACGCGGTGACAGCTCGCATGAGAACTCCATTATGATCACAGCTTCGGCTCAAAGTAAGCGTGAAGACCGGCCCACCGCAGGCCTGGGCTATGCCTGGTACGTGGTTATTGTCCTGACCGCGCTCTACATGCTGTCGTTCGTGGACCGCACCATCCTGGGCCTGCTGGTCGGCTCCATCAAGCGCGATCTGGGCATCAGCGACACGCGCATCGGATTACTGCAAGGCTTGTCGTTCGCGCTGTTCTACACCATCATGGGGCTGCCGCTGGGCCGCCTGGCGGACACGCGCAGCCGGCGCAATCTGGTGGCGGCAGGCGTCGTGGTCTGGAGCATTTTCACCAGCGCCTGCGCCATCGCGAAGAGCTTCTGGTCGCTCTTCTTCACACGCATCGGCGTCGGCGTGGGTGAAGCGGGACTATCGCCCGCGGCGTATTCGCTGATCTCGGACTATTTTCCCCCGGATAAGTTAGGTGTCGCCATCAGCGTGTATTACATGGGCGTTTTTCTAGGGTCCAGCCTGGCGCTGCTGGTGGGAGGAGTTGTGGTGGACATTATGGCGCGCGTCCACACGGTTACGCTGCCGCTGATCGGGACCATCGCTTCCTGGCGCGTTACCTTCCTGGTTGTCGGCCTGCCCGGTTTGCTGTGCGCGCTCCTGGCGTACACCATCAAAGAACCTGTGCGGCGCAACATGCTGAAGAACGCGCAGGGTCAGGTTGCGCAGCTCAGCTTCGGCCAGGCATTCGGGCAGATGCGGATCCGCTGGCAGTCGGTGGCGGGTATTTCGCTGGCAATGGTTTTTCAATCCATGGCGAATTATGCGCTGGTTTCCTGGGGGCCAACCTACTTTTCGCGCGTGCATGGCTGGACGCCGGGGCAATCGGGCAAGGCTCTGGCGACCATTTTGCTGCTCGCCGGCTGCGGCGGCATGTATACCGGCGGCCGTCTTAGCGACCGTTGGCAGAGGCGTGGGCTGGACGAAGCGCCGCTGCGCGTGATGGTGTTGGGCGCCATCGGCACCGTCCTGCTGCTGCCCGTCGGCACCCTGCTTCCGGACGTCCGCTGGACCTTGGTGCTGCTGTTTGCGGGCGTCTTTTGCCTGGCCCTGCCGATGGGCATTTCGGCCTCCGCATTGCAGCGCATTTTCCCGAACCAGGTGCGCGGCATGGTGTCGGCGCTGTACCTGTTTGTCCTCAATATTGGCGGTCTCAGCCTGGGCCCGCTGCTGCCCGGCGTTTTCAACGATTATCTTTTCCACAACGGCAAAATGATCGGGTACTCGCTCTCCATCACCATGGGCGGCGCCGCGGTTCTGATGCTGATCACGCTGCTGGCGGCATATCGCCACTATCGCGATCACTATCAGATGATGTTAGCGACCACCTCCGCGGCCTGAGGCGGGCACTGATCAGATTAAAGCTGGATGATGCCGCGGCGCACGGCAATGGCAACCGCCTGCGTGCGATCGCTGGCGCCCAGCTTCTCCATGATGTGTTTAACGTGTACCTTGACGGTTTCTTCGGAGATATAAAGGCGCTCGGCGATATCGCGGTTCCGATTGCCGCCGGCGACGTGGCGGAGCACATCGATCTCACGAGCCGTCAAGGATTCGTCGCTCAAGTGCTCGGCCAGATTGCTGGCTACTTCGGACGGCACGCGCTTCTTACCGGCATGCACCTGGCGGATCACCTCCACCAGATCGCGAGGAGGCATGCTCTTGAGCATGTAGCCACGGGCGCCCGCCTCCAGGGCGCGCTGGATTTCAACATCGCCCTCAAAAGTAGTGAGCATGATGATACGGGCGTCGGCGAATTCCGCGCGGATGGCGATCATGGTGTCGATGCCACTGACGTCGGGCAGCCGCAGATCCATCAACGTAACGTCAGGCCGATGCTCGCGGAACTTCAGCAAAGCCTCGCTGCCGCTGGC
>DATHNM010000072.1:0-2362 GCA_035486095.1 Bryobacteraceae bacterium | reverse complement strand
ACCGTCAGCACGGCGCCGGTAAGCTTGCCGTGCGCAGCCAGGGCGCGGACTTCACCCTTCAACGCCACCGCCTCCCGCATATTTTCTCCCAGCTTTCCCAGGACTTCATTTAACTTTCCGCCGGTCCGGTTTTGAAGTTGTACGGCGGAGGCGAACATGCTGACTTCCAGCAGCGGCACGCGTTCGGCCAAATTGCTGAGCGCCTGCTCCCAGGACGTTCCCAAATTTCCTTCCACCGCCGTCTGGTGCATTTCGGCGGCCACCGGCTGCTCGCATTCCTCGGCCAGAATTTCCATGGCGACGGGGAATGGATGTCCGGCGCGCAGCGAACGGGCCAGCGAATCCAGCGCGTCCGGAAAATTCTCTTCGAACTGGCGGAAGCGTTTGGCGCGGCAATGCAGGATATACAGGTACGGCAGCGATGCCACCGCGGCCGCGATCAGCAGATCGGCCCAACCTGGAATCCAATCGAATTGCATGGCAAACCCCAGCGCCACGCTGCCGGCCAGCAGCATGAGCAGAGTCACCCGTCCCAATGACCAGGTGAGCCCGGATTGCAACAGATGCTGGTGCATGATGCGAACGAAATCGGATCGCTCAAGCAATCGCGCCCACGGCGAGATGCTGCTCAGCGATTCGTCTTTCAGCAGCCTGGGGCTTTCATCCAGAAGATGTTCGGACATGTCCTCCGCCATGGCGTCTGCGCCCATGCGCTGCAGCGTGAACCATCCGATGAGAACCGCCAGCCCGGCCGCCAGGAAGACCGTGAGAAAAACCAGGACGGAAGAAAGCGCCAGCACTTAGTGCCCCCGTTCGGCGCTCGCGAAGGCTACCGCGGAACTCTGCTGAATAACCAGCGTGGAAACGAAGATCACCAGGTGTTTGTGTTCCCAGGAGTGGCCCGGAAACAGCTGGCCTGCCCAGTTTTGAGCAGACGGTTCGTGGGGGAAACCTTGCACCAGAAAGCTGGAAGTATCGGGCAGCCCGGCATCGTATTGCTTCGGCACCGCTCCGGCTGCGCCGGGCACGCTGATCTGCGGCTTCACCCGCAGGCCGAGTTTGCCCGTGGGCAGCCACTCGGGTGCGAACTGCACGCGAAATTGATAAGGTTTCAATCCGGCGTGATAGCTGATGGGCCGCCCCACTCCGGCCATCAAACGTTCCTTGGAAACCACTTCCAATTCGTGTCTTCTTTCCAGGCTCTGAACCAGTTTGCGCGCGTCATCGCTCGAACGGAACGCAGCTACCCGCCAGCTATCGTCCGGCGAGTCCGCCGCAGAGGGAGCGGCAGAGAGCTGCGAACGCAATTCGGCCAGCGCGGTGTCGCTCACATTGAGCACGCGCACTCGCAGTTGCACCGGATGCTCCCAGGCGCCCAGGTTTGCGGCGTGGCTTAATTCCAGCGCGTCTGTGCCGGCTTTGTTGCCTCCTGAAAACAGCGCGGCCAGCGCGAGCGGATGCTGCGGCGTGGTGCCCTGATCCAATGGATTTCGCAGCGCCACGCGGATGCGGCTGCCCGAATCGGCCAGCGCCACCATGTCGGTATCCTGGGCGCGTATCAGCACGGTCACAGCGGCGCCGGCTGGGCGATTGCCGTTCGCGTCCGCCGCGCTCACTGCCAGAATCTGAACGTTCTCGAGCACGGTTCTTAGCTCTGTGGAACCGTTTCTATCCGACACCGCCTGCAAATCCACGCGCGATCCGGGCCGCAGCAAACTCAGCACGCTTTCCGATTGGAAGATATGCATCGAAACCGCTCGCATGCCAGATGGCACCGGCCCCGCAGCTGTGCCAGATTCGGAAACGCGCGGCGTCACGCGTTCCTCGAGCAACGGTTCGTTCACTTTCAGAGACGTCAAAAGGGTGGCGCCGGCGGCTTCCTCGGGCTTCGAGAACGAGCCGCCCAAAACGCCCTGCACTTCCGATACGCGAAGGTCGCCCGGTTGGATTACCGTGCCCCGATCCAGATCCCGCGCCGCCACCACGATCGCATGGCCCGGTATTTCGGTGGAAGAACGCAATTTGCCGGCGAACAACCCATACCAGACTCCGGTGCAGATGATCGCGACCACAAATGCAATCGCAAACAGTGGAACCATGTTTCTCTTCATCGCGGTCGTGCTCTCCCTCTCACCATCGAGCCTTCAGCGGTGCACATCCGGCTGGGGACGCGCACCTGGGGCTCCATGCCAGTTAAACGGCCGAGCTGGGCACGCAAAGTATCGAGTTTTGCCCTAAGGTTCTGGCCTTAATTGCCTTAGCCCGTTCTACCGCCTATGGGAATGGGTGTGTCGCAACCAAGTTGCAACTGCAAACATCCAAGTAATGGGTAAGTGAAAGAAAAACATATGCTTCGACAATA
>DATHNM010000071.1:0-7104 GCA_035486095.1 Bryobacteraceae bacterium | reverse complement strand
GGCGTCGACGACAACCTGACGCGCGATATCAATCACGAAGCCTACAAACGCATCCAACTGCGGCCGCGCAAGCTGGTGGACGTCAGCAAGATCGATACGCGCGTGGAACTCTTCGGCACCACCTGGGAAAGTCCCATCTTTCTTTGTCCCGTGGGCGCGCAAGGAATGTTCCATGCCGATGGCGAGGTGGGCGTGGCCCGCGCCGCACAAGCCAGGAAAACCCTGCAGATTCTTTCCACCGTCACTTCGCACAGCGTGGAAGACGTGATCAAGGCGCGCGGCGGGCCGGTCTGGTACCAGCTCTACGCGGTTTCTAACTGGGCCTATACCGAAAAAATAGCCAAGCGCGCCGAAGACGCCGGCTGCCCGGTGCTGGCGTGGACCATCGATCTGCTGGCGGGGCGCAACACCGAAACCGCCTCGCGTTACCGGCGCATCGACGACAGACAGTGCGCCGATTGTCACGGCGAACCGTTCGGTTCCGTCAATACCAGCCGGCCGATGTTCGATGGTCTTCAGATGAAAGGCGTCACCATCAACTCGCCTACGTTTAGCTGGGAATACGTGGATCGCCTGAAAAAAGCCACCAAAATGAAGCTGCTCCTCAAAGGCATTGAGACTCGCGAAGATGCGCGGCTGTGCGTGGAGCATGGCGTGGATGGCATCGTGGTGTCCAACCATGGCGGGCGCGCGACGGAAACTTATCGCGCCACCATCGAATGTTTGCCGGAGGTAGTGGATGGCGTGGCGGGCCGCATTCCGGTGCTGGTCGACGGCGGCATCCGGCGCGGCACCGATGCCTATAAGGCGCTGGCCTTCGGAGCAAAGGCGGTGGGCATTGGACGTCCCTACATCTGGGGCCTGTCGGCGTTTGGGCAGGCGGGCGTGGAAAAAGTGATCGACATTCTGCGCGGCGAGTTCGAACTGACCATGCGGCAATGCGGCGCCCGTTCGCTGGGCGAGATCAGCCGCTCCACGGTAATGTTTCGCGAATCCAATTCCTGAGCCTGTGACGCACGAACTCCTGCGCGCCGCGCTCACACTGGTGTGAACGCTAATATATAACAATGCCCGCAGAAGAGAAGTCAGCGGCCAGCTTCGAGACTGGACTCCAGCAACTGGAACTGATCGTCAAGGAAATGGAGAGCGGCGAACTTCCGCTCGAGCGCGCTCTTGAGTTGTTTGAAAAAGGAATGCAGTTGAGCGAGACCTGTCGCAAACAATTGGAAGAGGCAGAGACGCGCATCGAAATGCTGATTCGCAAAGGCGACAAAATCCAGGCGGAGCCCTTCCGGCCAGATCCCTTGAGACAAGATAAAGCATGACGCTGGCCGAATACGTCGCGCGGCAACAGACGCGCGTCGACGAAGCACTGGAGCGTTGGGTTCCACCCATTAAGACCATACCCGAATCCATCCACAAAGCCATGCGATACAGCTTGTTCGCGGGTGGCAAACGCGTTCGCCCCATTTTGTGCATGGCCGCCGCGGAGGCCGTATCGGATTCTCCGGCCGGCATCGAATCGTGCGCCTGCACTCTCGAATTGATTCATACCTATTCCTTGATCCATGACGATCTGCCGGCGCTCGATAACGACGATTTGCGTCGCGGCGTGCCGACCTGCCACAAAGTATTCGGCGACGCTATCGCCATTCTGGCGGGCGACGCGCTGCTCACGCTGGCGTTTCAAGTACTGGCGCAAATGGAGTCGCCCGGCGATCTCGGCGCTGACCGCAAGGTGGCCTTGATCGCGGAACTCTCCACAGCCGCCGGCACGGTGGGCGGCATGATCGGCGGCCAGGTTTGCGACATAGAAGGGGAAGGCCGGCATCCCGACGCAGCACTGCTGGAAGCCATCCATCGCGCGAAAACCGGCGCCCTGCTGCGGGCCAGCCTGCGCATGGGGGGAATTTTTGCGGGCGCCGATCACAAGCAACTCGACGCCTTATCCTGCTACGGCGAACACGTCGGCCTGGCGTTTCAAATCGTCGACGATGTCCTCGATGTGGAGCAGTCTTCCGAAGCGTTGGGCAAAACGGCGGGCAAGGACGCGCAACAGCACAAGATCACTTTTCCAGCGGTATACGGCCTGGAGCGATCGCGGCAGATGGCCGAGGAAGAACGGCTCGCCGCGCACTTGGCCTTGCGTCCTTTCGACGAACGCGCGGAGCGTTTGCGTCAACTGGCCGATTTCATCGTGCACCGGCGTGCGTAGCTCCCGACAGCGCCTGGATCTCTCCGTTGTCGAGCGGGGCCTCGCCGAATCGCGCGAGAAAGCTCGTGCCCTGATCCTGGCCGGGCAGGTGCTGGTAAACGGGCAAAAGGCCGACAAGGCCGGCGCCAACGTGGACGCGCACGCGAAAATCGAACTCCTCGCGCAGCCGCGCTTCGTGGGGCGCGGCGGATTGAAACTGGAAGCCGCGCTCGATCATTTCCAAATCTCCGCATCCGGCAAGATCTGCCTGGACGTAGGTTCTTCCACCGGCGGCTTCACAGATTGCCTGCTGCAGCGCGGCGCCGCCAAGGTCTATGCAATCGATGTCGGCACCGCCCAATTGGACTGGAAACTCCGCAACGATCCCCGCGTCATCGTCCAGGAACAGGTGAACGCGCGCTACCTGACTCGCGATCAGGTCCCCGAGCACATCGCCCTGGCGGTTTGCGATGTCAGTTTCATCTCCATCACAATGATCTTACCGGCTGTGGCTGGCCTGCTGGCCGATGACGCCGAAATGGTTATCCTGGTAAAGCCTCAATTCGAATCGGACCGGGACCAGGTTGGTAAGGGAGGAATTATTCGCGATCCTGTTTTGCACCATCAGGCGTGTCAACGAGTAGAAAAGGCGGTGCGCGAGCTCGGCTTTCACACCCAGATCATTCCCTCTCCAATATTGGGCGCGGAAGGCAACCGGGAGTTTCTCTTACATGCCAGACATTAAGGTAGTCGGCGTGATCTCGAAGCCCGGCATTCCGCACGCCTCCACACTGGTGGCGGATCTGGTTGCCTGGTGGAAAGAACGCGGCGTGCAAACGCGGCTGGATCATGAATCCGCGCGCTACATGGGAAGCAGCGACGGGCTGGCACGGGACCTGGTTCCCGAAGGAACGCAATTAGTGATCGTATTGGGCGGCGACGGCACGCTGCTGGCCGCGGCGCGCGCGGTGGCCGGACGCCAGATCCCCATCCTTCCCGTGAACCTCGGCGGATTGGGTTTCCTCACCGCCATCACCCTGGACCAGCTTTATCCGGAGCTGGAATGTGCGCTGTGCGGCGAGCAGCGCATAGTTCCCCGGCGCATGCTGCATGGTGAAGTACAGCGCGACGGCAAGACCGTGGCATCGTATGAGGCATTAAACGACATTGTCATCGGCAAAACGCAAATCGCGCGCATGATCGATCTGGAAACGTATGTGGATGGCCAGTACGTCAGCACCTTCAAGGCGGACGGCCTCATCATTGCCACGCCCACCGGCTCTACGGCGTATTCGCTCTCGGCTGGCGGCCCCATCCTGTTTCCGGCTGTCGCGGCTCTCTGCATCACTCCGGTCTGCCCGCACATGCTCACCAACCGGCCCGTTCTGGTTCCCAACACCAGCGTCATCGAGATCATTTGCAAGGCACCCCGCAAGGAAGCCTATCTCACCGTGGATGGCCAGGTGGGTGAACCGCTTATTGAGAACGATCGCGTGGTGTGCCGTAGTTCCGAGCATCAGGTTTACCTAATCCGGCCGCCAAAAATGTTTTTCTTCGACGTGCTGCGGCAAAAATTGAAGTGGGGAGAGAGGTAAGAAAAAGCCAGGTGAAGCGACTCTCCCTTACGGCCTGGATCTTCATCGCCATGCTCGCAGGTGTCGCTCTAGGCGCGGCTTTCCCGAACATCGGCAAGGCGGAGTGGATGACGGCGCTGGCCAATGTATTTCTGCGCCTGATTAAATCCATCATCGCGCCGCTGATTTTCGGAACTCTGGTCTACGGCATCGCCGGCACGGGCAGCGTAAGAACCATGGGCCGCATCGGGATTAAAGCGATCCTGTATTTTGAAGTTCTCACCACCATCGCCCTCGTGCTGGGATTGGGCGCGGTCAACCTGGTGCGTCCCGGCGAAGGGATGACGCTGGAACGGTCCGCCGCCGAAACCGGATTACCGCAGGCCGGCCCAACGCTGTCGGGCACACTGGAGCACACTTTCCCCGCCAGCGTGATCGATGCCATGGCGAAAGGCGACGTCCTGGAAATCGTGGTCTTCGCCTTTCTGTTCGGCGCGGCCTGCGCGGCCATCGGATCCAAAGCCGCTCCGGTGGTGGCACTTTGCAAATCACTTTCGGAGGTAATGTTCCGCTACACCAAGTACGTGATGTATCTCGCGCCCATCGGTGTGGGCGCAGCGATGGCCAGCACCATCGGGAGCAAGGGACTGGGCGTGCTGCTAGGGCTCGGCAAGCTGATCCTGACGTTATACGGAACGCTTCTGATCTTCGTGTTCGTAGTGCTGGGAGCAGTGGCGATCATCGCACGAATTCCACTGCGAGCCTTCATCCGCGCGGCCCGAGAGCCGTTCATTCTGGCATTCTCCACCGCCTCCAGCGAGGCGGCTCTGCCACTGGCGCTGGAAAATATGGAGCTGATGGGCGTTCCTCCACACATTGTGGCGTTCGTGCTGCCCACCGGCTACAGCTTCAATCTGGACGGCAGCACTTTGTACCTATCGATGGCGTCGCTCTTTGTGGCTCAAGCCGCGGGCGTCCACATGACGCTCAGCCAGCAGCTACTGATGATGCTGACGCTCATGCTCACAAGCAAAGGAGTGGCCGCCGTGCCGCGCGCATCGCTCGTGATCCTGGCCGGCACACTCGCATCGTTTGGCCTGCCGCTCTCTGGCGTCGCATTGTTGCTCGGCGCCGACGCGCTGATGGACATGGCACGAACATCGGTGAACCTGCTTGGGAATTGCATGGCTGCTGCGGTGGTGGCGCGTTGGGAGGGTGTCGACCTTTCGGCAGCGCAAGCGGAACAATCGGCCGTGCAGATCTTGAGTTAATCTCTCCGCTTCGCACTGGATTATCTATGGCGTTAGCGTAGCCGAAATCGCGGAGCAGTTCGAAGTTTCGCCGGAGTCAGCCGAGGCAATTTTGACCTACGCCAAGAGCCACCGCGTTGCGTTAGCGTTACTGCGGATCAAAACATTCGCTACCAGCAAAAACTCACTGGAAGAGGAGAGCCAACCGCTGACCGTCGCCGAAATCACGGAGCAGTTTCGATATTCCCCAGCACGCGGTGGAAGCGACCTAGCCTGGATTAAGCCCCACTCCCGGCTGCCATTCACGCAGTAGCGTGAACACCAGCCTTCACATACCACGGTTTGGCCGGTTTGATGGCCGCATTCACCGCTTCAATATTCTTCACGCCTTCGGTGGACAACCAGTCTTCCAGCGCCTTCACGCCCTGCTTGCCATACACCGGAATGCCTTCCTTCCACGTCGCGCGGCCGCACAGCACACCCGAGTAATCGGTACCTGCCTCGGCCGCCATGCTCAGTTCTTCCACGAACTGCGAGTTCCCCACACCGGCGCTCAAATAAATAAATGGCTTCTTCGCCACGCTTGCGGCCTCGCGGAAAAGATCCAGCGCCTCGTTTCGTGTGTACGCCTTCTGGCCTTTGTACACGCTGCTGCCTTCCACGTAGTTGGCATTGATGGGCACCTCTACCTTCAGCACATCCACCTTGTATTGCGGCTTGGAAAACTCCTCCATGCTCCCGATCACCACCTTGGGCTTCAGCTTGGCGAACTCCAGGCCCTTTTCGTCCCCGCCCTTGGGATCGTAGCCGACGAACTCACAAAAGAACGGTATATCCAGGTCTTCGCATTCCGAACCGATTCGTTCGATGAACGCGTGCTTGATGTCATTCACCTGGGAGTCGTCAAACGGGGAATAATAGAGCAGGATTTTCACCGCGTTCGCGCCCCAATCGCCAATGCGCTTCACCGAGACGTGCGGCAGAAGATCGGGCAAGCGGCCCGGCTTGGTGTTGTCATAGCCGCTCTCCTCGTACGCCAGCAGTAATCCGGCGCTGGAGGAGCGCGCCTTGGCTGCGGGAAGGCCGTATTCAGGATCCAGCAGAATAGCGCTGGCGTGCGGCGTCAAAACCTTCGACACCGCAACTTTAAATTCGATCATCATCTCGTCCGTCACCTGATCCGCCGGTACACCCTTGGCGCCGGCGATGGCTTTCTTCAGGCTTCCACGTTGATCCATGGCGGCGGCCGCAATCACGCCCTGCTTGTTCGAGAGCGCCTTCATGTGACGCACTTTGCCTTCCGAGAAACTCATAACCCTGCTTCCTCCATTTATAGATTCTCGCGCATTCGCACTCAACGCGCCGAAGCCGCGGCTTGCCGCAGCCGGCGGAAATAAGTCTGCGCGCGATTCACGTCTCGCAGAATCTGCGCCTTCAACGCCTCCGCATTTTCGAACTTGCGCTCCTCGCGTATCCAGCGCAAAAACTCCACCACAATCTCGGAAGGCGGCGTTCCCTCCAGCGGCGAGAGCAAGTAAGTCTCTATGCTGCGCGTATGCCCGTCAAATGTCGGCCGGTAGCCGATGTTCGTGATGGACGGCCACTGCCGATCGCCCGCGCGGTCGCGCGTTCGCGTTATATACACGCCGTTCTTCGGCAGCACTTCCGCCGCCGTGTCCAGGTTCAACGTGGGAACCGTTTGCTTCGATCCCCGGCCTTCGCCCGGCACCACCACGCCGCGCAGCACATAAGGACCGCCCAGCATCCGGCAGGCTGCCGATACATCGCCCGCTTCGACGGACCGGCGAATCTCAGTGCTCGAAATCACGCGCCCGCGCCACACCACCGGCTGCACGATTTCAGCCTCGAAGCTAAACCGGTCGCCCAGTTCTTCCAGCACACCGGCGTCGCCCGCCGCCCGCTTCCCAAAATGAAAGTTCGCCCCCACCAGCACCACCCGGGCCTTGAGTTTGTCCACCAGAATCTCGCGAACAAAATCTTCCGGCTCCAGCGCGGCGATCTCCCGCGTGAAGGGCAGAATCAGGACCTGATCGATTCCCTGCTCCAGAATCATCCGGGTGCGCTG